>CADALJ010000026.1:4256-14319 GCA_902788735.1 uncultured Erysipelotrichaceae bacterium | reverse complement strand
GCACATCTACCACTAAAACAAGTACACATAGCTCCATGAATAAATACTTCTATGTCACAATTTACTTTATCAATTATTTCACTAATCTCTTTTTTACCAAGTTCACGAGCTAGCACTACTCTATCAATACCTTCTTTTTCAAAGAATTCTATTGCTTTATAATTACTTGTAGAATTTTGTGTAGATAAATGTACTTGTACATTAGGATAATTCTTCTTTATATGAGAAATAATAAATGGATCACTAACAATAAATGCATCAATTCCAGCATCTACTACATCTTTAATAAACTTCTCAACTTCAGCCATATCTTCATTATGAAATACTATATTTAAAGTTAAATGTACTTTCTTACCAAGTTTATGCGCAAAACTACATCCTTCTCTAATCTCATCAATACTAAAGTTATTGGCATTAGCTCTTAAACTATAACTTTGTCCTCCAATATATACAGCATCTGCTCCATATAAAAGAGTAACCTTTAATCTCTCCAAATCACCTGCTGGAGATAATAATTCTATTCTTTTCATTTCTTCACCTTATAAATAGTCTTCTTAAAAAAGAAATTTGTACTATCCCCTAACTTCTTATATTTATTTACATAATCATCATCTATACAACCATTACTTATATAATTCTTAGTATCAGTAATTAATTCAGAAAAACAATCTATTCCAAATTCTCTCATAATTATATACTGACATTTATTTTCAAATAATTCTTTTATTACACTAGTACCATTAGTAATTTTATCTAAGTAAAAACTAGTACCATTACTATCTTCTACTAATAAATAATTACTATCAGTAACTTTCTCATGTATTATTAATTCATCAGTCTTTTCTTTTCCTAAATCTTTATAATAATTTGTAATTAGTTTTCTCTTTGAAAATGCTACACTAGGCCTACTTACTACTTCAACCATACTAGTAATTTTACTCTTTTTAATAATCTCAATTATCTCATCTAAAGTAATTTCTTTACCAAGTAAAGCATATTTAACTCCTTTAGAATAATAATAATCACATGTCTTATAATTGTTAACCATATGTGTTTGATTCCATACTAAGTCTATATTTAAATTTAATTCCCTCTTTAATTCTAATATAGCTAAATCATAAAAAAATACTCCTGTAATCCCTATTTTATCTAATTCAATTAATATATTTTTAACCTTTTCAATATCCTCATTCATTAGATTCTTATTAATTTTGACAAATATCTCACAAGAAGTATTATTTCTAATTTCTTTTATTTCATCAACACTAAAAGAAACTATAGACTCTACACTATAATTATCTAAAGCTAATATAATACCATTAGTATTATCTAAATATAAATTATTCTTACTACTCACTTCTATTAATAACTTCATAGTGCACCTCGAACATATTATAAATCAAAACATAAAAAAAAGAAAGTTTTAACTTTCTCTTTTAACAATCATAAATTTAAAATCATCTTCCTTAAAATACTCTTCTTCTCCAAATATAGAATAAAATACAAAAGGCTTATAAACAACTAAATTACCATTTTCAATATAATAAGATACATCATCCAAGTAATCATCAACCTCTTTATATTTTAAGAAACATTCATAATCACATTCTTCTTCTTCTACATATCCTTTTTCTGTAACATCCCTATACCAATTCATAAATTGTTTTTCTATCTTATTACTAACATCTAAAGAAGTAACATTAAAATTAGCTAACACTTGATCATCATATAATAATTCTTTTGTATCTAAATTTATATTATAAGTTTTAAAATATGATTTAGGAATATTCTTTTCACTATAGTCAACTACTTTAATAACTAATGATAGTATATTACCATTAACATTATAATCATAATCTAATATTACTTTTTCATTATCTATAAAATCTAAAACAAAATCATTTATATCTTCATTCACTGTTTTAGCATAAGAATCCTTAATATTTAAATAAGGTACTTCAATATGAAAAATACCATTTTCTTTAGAATTAATTGTATATACTAATGATTTATTTTCATATTCTTTTATTTTCTTATATCCAACATTTTGATTTCTAAAAACTGAAAAAATGATTATTAAAACTATAAGTATTACTGCAGAAAAAATAACTATAGGTACTTTTTTACTATTATCCATCCTATTAAATTTATCTAACATATTTACTTAACTCCCTTTATTCTCAAAATTCCTAATATCTCATGACTAGAACATTGTTTATAATCAGGATCTTTAACTACACCCCAAGCTCTACCTTTAGCATGAATTATTTCATTACCATTTCCAGTTAATATACCAACATGTCCATTATACATAATAACATCACCTGGTTGTATATCATCTTCACTAACTTCATCATATAAAGAAGTATCATATCCAAACATATTAAGACCCCTAGGTAAATATATTCCAAAATGACGGAAAACACCTGTTACAAATCCACTACAATCAGTTGGAGTATATGGTTCATCTCCATCCCAAACTCCAGCCCATTCATACTCTTCACCTACAAATTGTTCAGCGTATTCCACAATTTCTTGTTGCTTACTAGAAACTTTTTGTTTACGTTTACTTCCACCAATATTACTAATTTTATTAAATGAAACAGGATCTAACCAAACTGAGTTTTTATCAGAATCAGTAGAAACATAATTTCCACCACCAAATCCAATTTCTTCAGAAACTATCTTTGCTTGTGTCCAACATGATGATATATTTAAATCATTTGAAGTACTAGACAAAACAACATCTACTAATGTAGGTAAAAGGAAAATAATAACAGCAGCTATCAATTTATTTAATATTTTTCTAAATCCATCTTTCAATTCAGGATTAATAGTTAATTGAACAAATTGAATAGTAGCAGCAATTGTTAAAATAATAGGTACAAGTATTTGAATTACATCGAATACTCTTCTAGCAATATTCAATATATTAACTAAACTATAATCTGTACAACATGCACCAACACTACTACCACAATCTAATATTTGAAATAATTCCATATTATCACCTACGCTTTCCTACTAACAGCTATTCCGTCTCCTATATCAAAAAAATCTGTAGTAAATTCTTTATTATTTTCTAAAAATTCTCTATATTCTTTTACTTTACGTACCAACTGACGTAAATTTCTACTTTCAATACTTTCTAAATCTTTATTAACTAATCCATGAAAATTCATGTTATCTGTAATTATTGTACCATCATTTGCAAGATTTTTTTTAAATCTTTCAAAAAAATTTCTATTTTGTGCTTTAGCAGCATCTATAAATATTAAATCATATTCTTCTAATAAATTAACATCTAAAGCATCTTTATATATTAAATCAATCCTATCTTCCATATGAGCTTTTTTAATATTTTTTAAAGCTTCTAGATATCTTTTTTCATCTCTCTCAATAGTAGTAATAGAAATATTTTCATCTACACTACACATAAGTATAGCAGAATAACCAATAGCTGTCCCTACTTCTAAAATTTTTCTTATATTGTTTTTCTTTATATACTTCATTAAATAATTAATTCCACCTTCAGTCATAATAGGAACATTATTCTCTTTTGCATACTCTTTCATATTTCTAATCAATTCATCAAGCATACTACCAAATCCAATCTCCATTCTTCTTTATTTCAGCAACTTTTTGATTATGTTCAGTAAGTGTCTTAGTAAAATAAACCTTACCATGCTTATCAGCTACAAAGTAATAATAATCACTACTTTCATGATTAATACTAGCATCTAACGCCTCTATACTAGGATTACTAATAGGACCAATAGGCATTTTTCCAATCATAGAAGTACTTCTTGTATTATACGCATTAACAGATGCAAATTGTTCTGAAGTTAAATCACTAGTCATTGCCACTTGTAATCCATAATAAGTAGTAACATCACTTCCAAGATTCATTCTATTCTTTAATCTATTTTCAAATACAGAAGCAATAGTCTTCATATTTTCACTATTAGTACCTTCAAGTTCCACAATAGAAGCCATAGTAATATAATAATGTGGATTATTACTAATTTTATCTTTATACTTTTCTAATACTTTTTCTTCTTGTTTTAATAAAGTATTAATTATTTCTTTAACACTTACATCTTTATTATCAAAAAAATAAGTTTCAGGAGCTAAATACCCCTCTAAAGGATAATATATATCACTATCAAGAATACTATCAGTTAAAAACCAATACTTAGAAATTAACTCTTGTAAATACTCTTTATCATTAATAGTATTTATAACATCATCATAACTATTATTAGTCTTCTTTTCTATTAATTTAGCATATGAAGTAACCCTTTCCCCTTCTTTAAAAGTAAGAATTACTCTATTAGGATTATAATTACTACCCTTTTCTAATTCCTTAATGATAGTACTTACATCCATACTCTTATTTAATAAATAAGTAGCAGCTTTTAAATTATTAGCCTTATTCATTTTTAAATATAATTTAAAAACAGTTGTACTTCTAATTAAACCTTTTTCTTTTAAAATTTCTCCTATTTTTTCTCTACTAGTACCGCTAGGAATTTCCACTTCTATATCCTTTTTATCAAAAGAATTAACAGGCCCAGTAAAAAAGAAAAAACTACCTATAAGAATACCAATGATTAAAATACCAATAAGTATAAAAAACAATGGTTTAATTTTTCTTTTTGTCATACTACCTCCATAAAAAATAAAGAGCTATTGCTCATTATTTTCTTGTCCTTGTTTTTTACGAACTTCTTCTTGTAAAGTTTCTAATATTGTTTCAATTACTTTCCATTCTTTATCAGTAGTAATTGCTTCTAATTTACTATTAGGGTTTTCTGGATCATATATAGAAGCATATACTTGAATATTTCCAGTTTCATCTTTAGAATTATCTGTATAAACTATATAATTTTTATGAGTTTCATCACTTTCAAAAGTAAATAAAACATCATATACTATTTCTTTTCCATTTTCATCAATCATTGTAAAACTATTCTTTTTCATATTAAATTCTCCTATCTAAATAACTTTGTAATATTATAGTAGCGGCCAATGAATCTACCACCTTTTTCCTGTTTTTTCTAGATACATCACCTTTAATCAATGTATCTAATGCACTCTTAGTAGATAATCTTTCATCTTGTAAATAAACTGGTATATCAATTGTCTTCTCTAATTTTTTCTTAAATTCTAAGCTAAGTTCACCTTTAGGACCGATTGTATTATTCATATTCTTAGGAAATCCTAATACAATAGCATCTACTTCTAATTCTGAAACAAGATTTTTAACATCTTCTATTAATCTATCATATTCTTCAACATGTCTAATAACTTTTAAACTAGACGCAATTAATCCTGTTTTATCACTAATTGCTACACCCAAAGTACGACTACCTAAATCAAGACCCAAATATCTCATTTATTATTTTTTTGAAATTCGCATAATAGAATTTCTACTATCTTAGCACGATCAATTTCTTGAATCTTATTTCTAGCATCTTGATAACTAGAAATATATCCAGGATCACCACTAATTAAGTAACCAACTATTTGATTAGTTGGATTATAACCTCTTTCTTCTAGAGACTTATAAACACTGTTAATTGTTTCTCTAACAATTTCAGCATCAAGTTTCTCTATATCAAATAAACTAGTTTGTTCAGAAGACATAATATCACCTCTACTATTTCTATAATATTATTTTATCATTTCAATTTATTATTTACAATAATTATTTCTTAATACTATCAATAGATTCACTATTTTCTCTTCTTTTTATATCTTGTGCAACTATCTTTTTAATCTTTCTAACAGGCATTATTAATGTATCTTTAATTTTAGGTATATCTATACTAGAAATCTCATTTTTAGCTTCATTACTTAATCCAATTATTTCTTCATTACTCAATACCTTAAATATTTCTTCTTTAATAAAATCTTTATTACAATCAAAACTTGAATCTAATTTTAATATTTCTTTCATCCTATCAAATACATTATTTTTTAAAGCTCTTTTATAAAGAATATAATCTTTTAAATTCATAACACCAATCTCATCTACACTAAATAAATGTAATACTTCAATAGATATAGGTATTTCACTAAATTCCGGATACTTGTTAAATAATTCTTTTATTTTTAATGCATATTCTTCATTTAAACCGAAATTAATATTATTAATTATATTTCTTTGTTTCTTATTTAATTTTAATAAGAATTCTTTACCAAATAATAATATATTATTACTAGTCAAATAATTATAATGATTAAGTTCATCTTCTCCATTATACCCTACAGTTAAAGTAGTATGATCTATATGAACTATATCACTAAAATCTTTACAAACTTTTTCTTTTGTTTCATCATCTAAACTTCTTACTGTGTAATAGAAAGATGATAAAGCATCTTCATCCTTTAATAATAAGTTTTTATATTCATTTCTTTTAAAATTTCCTGTAATCATTCTATCTAAAGCATAAAACTTTATCTTAAATCCTTCAAAGAATTTGTAATTATCTTCTCTTAATTCATTATATAAACCAATATTATCTTCTATATAAGCAAAATATTTAATGAGTAAAGGAATTATTCGTCTATCACCTACTAATTTTGGTGTGCCCAAAACTTTAACATTAAACTCCTTTTCTGATATTTCTAATTCTCCAATAAAAGGAATAATAAACTCATCTGCATTAGACAATTGTTTGGAACTAAATTTATACCCATTACGATTTAAAATATAATGAATTGCATATAATACATTTTTTACTACTTCTTCCATATTAACCCCTAGCACTATAGATAAATGCTACATATAAAATTACTGCAGTAAATATAGTAGTAAGTATCCATCCATTTATTTTATCAGATGTAGTTGATTTTTCTTTAACTCCAACTGCTTTAGCTATTAAAACTCCACCTATTAATCCACCAATATGAGCAAAATTATCTACACCAGTTAATATAAATCCTAAAACTAAATTAAATATAATTAATGGAATTAATTGAGTTTTTAATACATTACCTAAATACACTCTATAATGATATCCAAAATATAATAATGCTCCCATTAATCCAAATATAGCTCCACTTGCTCCAATAGAAGCTACATTACCACCAAATATCATAGAAAATAATGCTCCCATTAATCCAGAGAATAAATATATAATTAAATACTTAATTCTTCCATAATAATTCTCTATTTGACTACCAATCACATATAAAGCATATATATTAAAACCTACATGCATAACACTACCATGTAAAAATATACCGGTAATTAATCTATAATATTGTCCTGCCCTAATACTAGGTCCATGTACACAAAATGCATTAATAATATAATTATATTTACCTAATAATATTGGTACTAAATATAATAAAACAATAATAGCCATTAATAGATAAGTAATGTATGGCCCTTTATCTTTAAATACCTTCTCTATCTTAGAAGCATCTTTCATATTATGCTCATTTATATCATTAGTAATCTTAGCAAATAACTCCATACCATCTTCACTATATACTAATTTCTTACTAAGATCAGGAAATATTTTTTTAACAAACTCATTCTTATCAATATCTGATTCATCATTAACTTTAATACCCATTAACTTAGAATCAACATTAATATCTTGAGTAACATTATCTCCCATATCTAAAAAGAAACTCATAACATTAACATTGAAGGAAAACGTTTTCTTTTTTATTTTTTTAAGAATTCTTTTAGTTTTAAAAACATCAAAATCATATTGTTCATCGTTATGAATATAACCTGAGACAATACGAACAACTTTACAATCAGCATCTAAGTTTTCTAACCAAATTTCATTATCTACACCTTGTAATATAATAGGATTATAATTTTTTTCAGTTATAAAATAATGAAGTAATTTCATTGTAAGTACATTTTTATCATCAAGCATTATATCATTTTCCATAAAATCCCTCCAAAAACACTAATAATATTATACAACACTACATAAAATAATAAAAGAGGAGATGATTAAATGATTAAAAAGATATTTACATATTTAGCATGTTTATTACCATGGTTTGTAACCAGTATTATTCCCTTAAACTATAAATACTATGATACTATAAATAAACCATTCTTTGCCCCACCAAAAATATTTTACCCAATAGCTTGGACTATTATGTATATATTAATATCTATCACAATATATACAATAGTAAGAAACTATAAATTTAAAGATATTAAAACATCTTATAAAATTACACTATTAATAAATTACATATTTAATCAAAGCTTTACTTTACTATTTTTTGGATTAAATAATCCATTTCTAGGATTTGTAGCATGTCTCGGAACATTTCTTTCAAGTTTATTTCTATATGAAGAAACTTCCCTATTAAATAGTAAAATATCTAAACTGTTATACCCATACATAATATTATTAGTATTTGCTACAGTCCTATCTCTATCAATCTATTTATTAAATATATAAGCACATATGTGCTTTTTTTTTGAAAAAAAAGCACTTAATCATAAATGATTAAGTACTATAATTTATTTTATTTTGAATATCCTGTTTCAATAGGACTAATAGAAGTCATCATCTTTATTTCATCAATTGAATTATTAATAGTCCAATTAACTACAGGATAACTAGCTTCTTTAACATTATCACTAGAATTTTCATATTTTTCTACTAAGAATCCAACTTCTCCTCTATTATCATGGTTAAAACCTGGAATAGCACGAGATGTTTGTGCTTCTAGTCCCATAGTTATATCGCCATCAAAACCACGTCTTCTAGTATTATTGATAAAGAAAGGAACGCTCTCAGCTTTACATATATATTCCATTTCTTCTCTACTAGAACCAGTTAATCCATTTCTAACAGCTTCAAATAATTTCTTACTAGAAGGTACATCTTCTTGAAATTCTTCAATTGAATCTTTTCTTAATTCAATCATTCTTTCAACTTCAGCATCTAAAAGTTCATTTTTTCCTTCTAATAATCTAATATTGTTTCTAGCAATCATGCAAGCCATAATCTCATACATATTAGCATTACCTATATGACTTTTATTTTCTTCTATCCAGCCATTTATTCCTTGTAATCTTCCTAATAATTCTTTACTATCTATAATATCGTATATCATAATATCCCTCCAATGCCATTATACTACAATATTAATAAGAAAAAATCAAATAAAAATTATTAAGTGTAAAATCCTATGTAAATATAAAAAGAGTTTAAATTAATTTAAACTCTATTGCAACAACTCCATATTTTTCAACTTCTTCATCACTATAAAATCTTTTCATAAGATTAATATAATCTTCACTAGAAGTATTATCTAAATATATTCTTTTCATCTCATAATAATCAGCTACTTCTAAAAAACTATTAAAATAAACTAAATTAGTAATAGTAGCTTTAATACTTTCTTTATCATCAGGTCTTTTTAAAAATACTAAAGTATCACCTACATGTAGTCTTCTTCTTTTTTCATCATTTAATCTTATTTCTACATCTTTATCTTTACTAGATATTATATCAAATATATCACTATCTAAATGAAATTCCATAATATCCTCCTATAAATCATTATTAAATAAATCAATTAAGAATGGTGTTATCTTCTCATTTTTTAAGTCATCAAGACTATTAATTAATCTATATTCAGAATGTTCTTCTTCTTGTAATTTAATATTTTTAATATCATCATTTAATTCACCCAAATATACTAGTCTTATAAAGATTTTATCCTTTATCTTATCTAAATTACTATCTTCATGTATTATTTTAGTAGGAATAATATCTAATCCCACTTCTTCTTTCGTTTCTCTTATTACACCATCTCTTGGAAGTTCTCCAAACTCTACCATACCACCTGGTAAATCCCAATATTCTGGAAATGGAGTTTCTGTTTTACTTCTTTTAGTAACTAAATACTTACCATCTACATTTATTAATGCATGAACTATAATTCTATTACCATTCATATTATTCTCCATCTCTTATTTTTTCTAATCTAGATTTAAATTCTTCTGGAAGATCTATTGTATAAAATAATTCTTTACCAGTACGAGGATGTTTTAATTTAATTGAAT
>CADALJ010000026.1:0-4228 GCA_902788735.1 uncultured Erysipelotrichaceae bacterium | reverse complement strand
AATCTTTCTAATACTTTAAAATGAGTTATAGCTTCTTTAGAATTTTGATCAGTTACTGCCATCTTTTGTCTATTATTTCTATCTCTTCCAATAGGAGCATCTATCTCACCACTATCTTCTTTAATTACACCATCTACTAAAGCAATATACTTTCTTTCAACTTCTTTTTTAGAAATCATTTCTGATAGTTTTTCTAAAGTAAAAAGGTTCTTTGCTACTAACATTAATCCACTAGTATCCTTATCTAATCTATGAACAATACCAGGTCTAAATTTATCCCCAGCAAGATTTTTATATCTAAATAGTAATGCATTTACTAAAGTACCAGTATAATGTCCTGGAGCAGGATGAACTACCATACCACTCTCTTTATTTATAATTAATAAATCATCATCTTCATATATTATATTTAAAGGTATATCCTCTGGATCTACTTTTATTTCATAATCCAACTCATCATCAACAATAATTTCATCATCTAATCTAACAGAATAAGAACTATTAACTTTCTTACCATTTACTAATACTTTCTCTTCTTTAATAAGTTTTTGAACTTTACTACGAGAAAGATCTAACTTTTCTGATAAATAACTATCTATTCTTTTTCCTTCATTATCCTCTACTATCATGCAATCACCTCAATTTCTTAAATTATAACATAAATATCTATTATTTACATAGAACAAAAAAAAGACTATTGAAAAGTCTTTTTTTATTTAGCTGGTTCACTAGAGACAAATACATAGTTACCATCTTCTAATTTAAAAGTAAATTTATAATCACTACCTTTAGTAAATAATGAATCTAAATCATCTTCATAAGAACCAATTCTATTAGTCATATTATAATCACTATAGTAACCATCATTTTCACTATCATAAGTTACAAATATTACCTTAGCATTTAATACTAATTCACCATCAGTATCTACAGCTTTAACTAACTTATAACTTGTCATAGGTCCACAAGTTCCACCACATGCAGTTTCTTGCTTTTTAAATTCTTTATTAGTACTATCGTAATAATAACTATAGCACTCACCTTTTCCCATATTATCTTTAGGATTAAATTTATAATCTTTACCTAGATATTTTTTAACTATATTAGAAATTTCATCTAAAGTATATGATTCTTCTAAAGAATTAAATATTTCTTTTTCTGCGATACGAAAAGCTCTATCAGATGAAATATCATCTACTGTAACTTTATGATCATTTACATAAGTTTTTAAAACTTGACAATCAAATCCTCCTGAAATTAAATTATCAATTAACTTAGCTACTTTACTATCTGTAACTTCATAATTTGTAACCACTGGTTCTTTTGTATCTTCTTTTGTAGTATTCTTATTACCACTTAAGATACCACTTTCATTTAAAAAATATCCCCCTACTAAACATCCAATCATTAAAATAATTACTAATATAATTACTCCTATTGAACTTTTCTTTTTTGGTTCTACAACATTATTTTGTCCTTCCATAAAATCCTCCTTATTTTTAATTAGTATAACACAAATATATAAAAAAAAGACTTTTAAAAAGTCTTTTTACTATTCCTTTACAGGTTCAACATAAGAGAATGTATAATTGCCATTTTCTACTTTAAATACTATTTTATATAAAGAACCTTTATTTATATCATTATAATTCTTTATATTACCATATTCATCTATATCTATAGAAAGTGGTTTTGTCCTAGCATAATCTGCATAATACTTTTCTTCTTTACCAAAAACAACTTTAACAGAAAACTCTAATATACCTTCTTTTTCAATAGACTGAACTATCTTAGCACGTGCAGTATCCTTATCACAAGTAGTTACACAATCACCATATACTACCTTATATTCTTCCTTAGAAGAATCATATTCTAAACTTGGACATCCACTTATTGTTTGATGAGTAATACTAGAATCAAATAATTCTTTAGCAATCTTCTCAAATACTTCTTTTGAATAAGTCTTATCATCCCATTCTCTTACCCCAACATCACTTGATGCATATACACTATATGAGATTATTTTTAGCTTTTCTTCATTACTTAAATCATTGAAAGTCATTTTTTTATTAGTAAACAATTTATAATATCCACAATAAATATCATTAGAATTAATAACACTTTTATATAGCTTACTTATGTTCTTTGAATAATCACTTTCTTTACTTTTCTTTAACTTATCTACATTAGTTTTATCATCTTTTTTAAATAAATTACTATTACTTAAAATGAATCCTCCTAATAAACATCCAATTCCTAAAATAGCTATTATTATAATTATTATTTTTGATTTTTTCTTTTGTACATTATTACCCATAAAAGACTCTCCTATCTTTAACAATTATAACACAAAAAAAGCCTTTTTTACAAGGCTCTTTACTACTCACTTATTTCGATGTATTTTTTATCTTTCTTTTTATCTTCTAGACTTAATTTAGGTACTTCCAAAGTTAAAATACCATTTTTAAAATTAGCTTTAACTTCGTCTTCTTTGATATCGTCTCCTACATAGAATGATCTACTTACTTCTCCAGTAAATCTTTCACGTCTTACATAATTTTTCTTTTCATCATTATTTTCTTTTTCTACTTTAGCATTAATAGTAAGATATCCATCAGTAATATCAATCTTAATATCATCTTTACTATAACCTGGTAGATCAACTTCTAATAGATAAGAATTTTCATCTTCTCTAATATCAGTTTTCATAAGATTATAATTCATTCTATCCTTTCTATCAAAGAAATCATCCCTAAAGAAATCATCATCGAATATTTTTGGCATTAACATCATAATATCAACTTCCTTTCATATAAGTGTCGTTAATAGCACTTTCAATTAATACCTGTAGTTTTCTTACTACATCTTAATAGTATCACTATTTTTAGCACTTGTCAAGCTAAAGTGCTAATTTATATTATTATTATATGTAAAATAAAAGAATATATACACTAAAGTACATATTCTTTTATTGTTTCTAATTCTCTTGAAACTACATAATCAAAATCATTATTATAAATATTTAACATATTTAATAAATCCAAAGTACTTATTTCACCATGTAATACTCTAGATATTAACCTAAGAACTAATATCTTATCTTTTTTATATCTCTTATATAATGCAAGTGCATAATAATAACTATTAAAATACTGTAATTGTTTTTCTAAATCATCATTAACTTCTTTATCTAAACGAAGTAATAACAATCGTCTTTTTAATATTTCTACTGATATATCTTCATTTATTTCATTTTCAGCACATACTCTTTCATAAAACAAAGGTATAACGTCATTTACTCTATTTTTTACTTTAATCTCTTTAAAACTAGTATCTTTTAATGAATGATTAAACTCATGTCCAAGAAATGCATATGATGCTTTATCAAATTCATATGGATAAATAATTGTAGGAGCTATTTCTTCATTACATCCTAACAACAACTCTGTATTAAACATAAAAGGAAAAATCCCTTCGGACATGTAATTAATATCCTTATTTCTAATTTTCTTATTTAATTCAGAAACTATATTATCATCTTTATATAATTTAAATGTACCAATAGACTTATCAAAACACTCTTTAATTGATACAATAGGAAGCCTACAAGGAGTATATTCATCATCCCCAATTAATTCCATCATATAATAACCATTTCGTATATCATTTTTTTGTATATCATCAACTTTTATACTAAAATAATCTATATATTTCATAATTTCACTTCCAGGTGATTTGTAGTATAACACAACACTATATGAGTGTAAAGTCATTATTATCTTTATTGATTATAATCTAAACTTATGATAATTTATATATAGAGTAAGGTGTTATATATGAGTAAAAATTATATAGAAATAGATGAAAATATAATTAAAATTCATAAAGATGGTAAATTATGTACATTAACTAATCCTAATAGTATAAAAATATTATTAGATATATGCCATAAAAATAATTTCTATTTTAAAAGCAAAAAAGCTACTTTACGTAATGCCGATAAAGTTATAAGAGAATTTGATTCATATCGTGCAAATAAAACTGAAAAAAAGAAAAAACTTAATATTGCCTATAATAATATTAAAAAGTTAATAAACAATTCTAAACTAGTTAGAATGAATCCAATAGAAAAAACAGTTCTAGTAACAGGATTAGCTACTACAATAGCATTTACTGCCATGGCATTTAATAATAATAGCAATAATAAAAGTGATAAAAACTATATTGC
>CADALJ010000025.1 GCA_902788735.1 uncultured Erysipelotrichaceae bacterium | reverse complement strand
GGACTTCTACATATATTTCCTAAACATACAAAACATATTCTTATCATACTTCACGTACCACCTCATCAAGTATTGAATATAAAAAGCAATAAGTCTTTTTACCAGTTCTTTCTTCAATATATTTTCTATATCCATTAAGCTGCTTATCATATTCAGAATCATCTATATTCTTTAATTTATAATCAACAATAATCATTCTATCAGTATCTTCTAATAATAAATCTATAATTCCATGAGATAATGTATTATCTTCATAATATAAGAATTCATATTCTTTATACATATTAAGATTTAATTTATCTTTCATAAAATCACTATTAATAAAATTAATAATCTTATTCTTAATAGAATTATTAATATCAAATAAATCTAAATTATAATTATTAAAATCAATTAATTCTAATATTTCATGTACCCTACTACCAAATCTCATTAAATCTTTTTCTTCTTTACTTATTATATGTAATTTATCTTTAGAATAATGAACCTCTTCAAGTACATCAGTATCTACATTAATCTCATTTACAATAACTTTCTCTTCACTAGAATTCAAAGTATTAGAACTAACTTTATTATTTTGATAATTTCTATCTCCTACTATTTCCACCTCATGAACATAGTTTATTAAACTAGAATAAATGCTTTTAATAATAGATAAAAATGAATTATACTTTTCACGTATATAACTTGGTACTATATCAATTACTTCTAATTCTTCCTCTATCTTAGGTATTACTATAATCATTTTTTCTCTAGCTCTAGTTAAAGCAACATACAATAGTCTTATTCTTTCACTTATTTCTTCACATCTTGTATTCTTCTTTATTAAAGTCTTTACAATAGTATCTTTATAATACTCATCTACTTTAGGAAGAACAATACCATAATTATTATCATAAATAATTTTATCAGTTAATTCAGATAAACTAAATTTACTATAGAATCCTGCAAAATAACATATAGGAAACTCTAATCCTTTTGATTTATGAATAGTCATAATACGAATACTATCAGCTTCACTACTATTAGTATTAAATTTTAAATCATAGTCATTATCAAATATTTCATTCAAATAATCTACAAAGTCATATATAGTATTTCCAACTTTTTCCATACTTAAAGCCAAATTATATAAGTATTCACTTCTAGTTATATAGCTTTTTATATTATTAATAGTTAATAATTTTTCTTCATAATTAAATTCATCTAATACATATCTTAAATAACTACTTAAACTAGTAGTGTCCATATTATTAACTAATTCTAAACATTTTTTATACAAATCTGTTGCTTTATAAAGACCTTTTATATATATATCATATATCTCTTCATCACTTAATTTATATAGGAAACTTCTACAAATAGATATATAACTATAAATAAACTCTTTATCTAATCTATCTTCCTTAATACATATTAATAATCTAAGTAAATTTCTAATTATTAATATATCATAATCTTTATTTAATGATTCTTCTTTTATAATATTCAATGGTAATTTTAAATACTCAAAGATCTTTTTATATAAATCAAAATCTTTACTTTTATCAAGAAGTATTACAAAATCACTGTATCTACAACTTCTTACAATATTTTTTTCTTTATCAAATATTTTATATGAATTAGCAATCTTTTTCTTAATATCATTCCCAATTAAGAAAGCTTCTTCTTCATTTTTTCCTAATCCATTTAAATTAGCTGAATCATATGTCATTATTTCCAAGTCATAATTATCTACTGTATCTAATTCAGTATATCTATTATTTCCAAATATTAATCTATGACTTTTTTTGTAGTTTGCTCCTCCAAATTCATCATCCATAAATAAATCAAATAATAAATTAATTCCATCTAATACTTGATTTCTAGATCTAAAGTTTTTTACTAAATCTATTTTTTCTCCAGCATCACTATTACTATATAAATCATATTTATTTTTAAATATATATGGATTAGCATTTCTAAATCTATAGATTGATTGTTTTACATCACCAACCATATAGGTATTATTTTTAGAAATTAAACTAATAAATAATTCTTGAAGATCGGATGTGTCCTGATACTCATCTACAAGTATCTCTTGAAAATTTTCTTTTAATTCATCTCTTACATCACTATTTTCTTTTACTACTTTAATTGCCAGTCTTGCAATATCTGTGAAATTAAATATTTCTTCCTTATATTTATACTCTTCTAATCTTTTATCTAACTCTTTTAATATATTTACTATAGTTAAAGTATTATCTTTCGTAGACAATATTTCTTCTTTCATTTCATTAATATCATTATAAATACATAATTCTTTTATCTCATTGGCTACTTCAAAAATACTTTTCTTTAAATTTTTAGCTGCATCACTACTACCTCTAGGCACAGTAGGAGATTTATCATAATCAAATGAATTTAATATTTCTGAATATGTATTTGCATTAATTAATTTACTAAGACAATCTTCTATTTTTATAATATATTCATTTTCAAAATAATTAGATAGATTCTTCATTAAATTGATTAAAACACTCTGTTTATTCTTAATCATATTTATATAATCATCAACATATCTATCAATATCATAATTATTAAAATACTCATCTAAATAAGTTTTCTTATCATATTTTAAAGATATTTTATTATATAAATTTAAAATATATTTTTTTAATTCATCATCGTCTTTTAAACAAAAATCACTAATTAATTTAGTAAAACCACTAGTTGGAGTTAAATAATACTCATCAAAAATATTATTTAATATCTCTTTAGTTTTTATATCGATAAGTACTTGATCACTTACTTTTATCTTATTAGTAATATTAAGTTTAGTATGATATTTCTTAACTACTGAAAGAGAAAATGAATCAAATGTCGTAATATATGCCCCATCAATTAAATCTAATTCATCTTTTAGATTAGGTGTATTTAAAACTGCTTTTCTAATTCTATCTTTCATTTCTTTAGCTGCTGCATTAGTAAATGTTAAAACTAATAAATTATTAATATGAATTCCATCTAATAGTTTTCTTTTTACTCTTTCAGTTAATACTGCAGTTTTACCGCTACCAGCCCCAGCTGATACTATAATGTTTTTTCCTTCAAGGTTAATTGCTCTTAATTGTTCATCAGTCCATGCCATTATTCTTCACCTCCAAGAAAATCAAGATTATCTACTTTTTCTAAGTACTTAACATCTTTATCTTTCATAAAGCATATATCTTTAAATGTACAATATTTGCATGCACTATCTTTATCATATACTTTAGGATTAATAGAAAAATCTCCATCTAATATCTTATCTGTCTTAGTATCTATTTCATTCTTAGTAAATTTAATCAAATTATACATAGTATCATTATCAATTAACTTAGTAAATCTACCAAAACCTTTTTCATCACTGTAACTCATAGATTTAATTAATTCACTATCTTTATAAGTACAATCAAACTTTTCTAGTATACTAACTTGATCAGTACTATATCCCTTTAATAAATATCGATTCTTTAATGTCTTCTCTAATTTTTCATCAAAAGTAGGATAATTAAATAAAATATTCTGATAATATATACCTGTAAAAATTGGATTAGTAAAAATCCTACCATAATGTATTAAATATAAATATACTGGTAATTGCATATGTAATCCATACTTCATTGGTTCAATATGGGTATCTATAGTTCCAGACTTATAATCCACTATAGAAAAATATGTATCCTCAATATTTTTATAATACATTATCTTATCAATAGACCCAACAAATTGAACTGAAACTTTTTTCTGTAAATCTATTTCTATTCTCTTTTCATATAATTCATCTTTATAATTAGTTAATAAATTTTGTTTTTTTAATACATCAATAAACTTTATTAAATCTTTTTTTATTCTAACTAATAATAACTTTTCTTTTAAATTTAATTCTCTTTTTTCTAAATATTTATTAAATTCTAATTCCAAATCAAAATTAGTATTTCTATACAATGATAGTATTTCATGATATAAACTACCAATAAATGCTGGAAATGTACTTTCAAATTCATCTATTTTTAATACGTATTTTAAATAATATTTAAACCCACACTCATTATAACTATTTAAAGAAGTATAAGAAAGTTTTAAAGGATAACTTAAATTAGTTAAATAAGTATCATTATTTATACCAGTAAACTTATTATCATATACATTATAGGGAATACTATAAGTATTATAAAGTTTATCTAAATTAGAATCTATTTCTCCATATAAACTATATCTATCCAACATATCACCAAGCAATAATTTATTATAAAAATTAGAATATTTATATTCACTTTTATAATTATTAATTACTTTAAGATTTAATTCATCTATTAAACTAGATCTATAGAATGATTCAAATGGACTACATAATTTATAAGATAAATATAAATTCTTAATCTTAGATAATAAGTATATAATAGTATCTTTTTCTCTTTTATTTAAATAATTTGTAGAGTACATTAACACTTCAGATTTTAAATTATCACTAATATATTCTACATCTTTATAATTTCTTGGTAATACATCTTGATTAAATCCTAATACAAATACATATTCATCATCATTAAATTCTTCATTTTTTAAGTCCTTAATACTAACTGCATTAGTATATTTAATATTACTAATATAAGTATTTTTTAAATTATCAATTAATATTTCTTTATCAATTTCATCTCTAATATCTCTTATATTATTAATTATTTTTTTATTAATACTATATTTATTTAAATCTTCTAAATCCAATATTCCATTATTTAAATAATCTTTAACTACTTTAGTAGAATATATACTATATTTAAATGGTATATTAATCGGAATATTATAATAGTTAAATAATCTCTTTAATGTATAAAAATAATCTTTTGAAACATTACATAAACTAATTTTATTTATATCAATTTCATTATTTAATAATTCAACAATTTTTTCACATACAAAACTAACTTCTTCTTCCATAGTATTAAATTCATATACAGGAACATCTATAGTACTATTAGGAATAATATTTTTATAATTTAAAGCTTTTTCTTCATATAAATCTAAATCATAATAATTCTTAACTTCAATATCTTTATCTTTTAAATAATTTTTAAATCCATCATTAAAACTTAATAGATTATTATTAATAAGATCTATCTTTAATTCTTTTAAAAAATTTAATTTAGAAGAAGTATATTCTTTATTAATATCTATAACATATAAATTATTTAAATATACTTTACATACATCAATATTTAAATCATATTTTTTCATTAAATAATAAATTGCTTCATCATCATAAGAAAAATAATAATTATCTAAATATTCTTTTTTAGTCATAAATTTAATAGGATAAAATTTCTTATTCTTATTAAATGATAAAAGTATTTTTAATTTTTCTTCATTTGGACAAATTATTAATTTAGATTTTTCCATATACTTCACCAAAATTATTATATCAAAAAAAAGAAACTAATAAAATATTAGTTTCTACTATTTGCTTCTGCAATAGATGTAACTTCACCTACTCCACCTAAAGTATTTGTAACTCTTACTACCACTTTAATCTCTATAGCATCTTTTGCATTTATATAACTCATTATTTTTTTATCTATTGTATCACTATATCTCCTATTAGTATCAACTATACCCGATGAATAAGATTTTACTAAATCAGGATTATCTTTAGTACGCATAAAAATATTTATTTCATAATTGTATATTTCAATTTTTCTACCAAAGCTATCTACTCCACCATTCATGTCTATATAAATTCTACTCTCATTAATATTATTAAATATTAAATTATTACTACTATTATCATTACTATCTATAAATAACATATTAACACTAGGATTTGGTATTTCTTCTACAGTTTTTTTATTATTACAATTTATATATGGTAAATAGCTATATTCATTATTATTTAATTTATATACTCTAACATATGATTTTCCTACACACGATTCATTATTAAAATAATATACATTTTCAGACAAATAATTTCTTTCTATTAATTTTGAAATATATATATTAGTACTATCACCTATAGCTTTAGGAGATTCACTTGGATTTTTAATTATATATTTTTCACATGCTTTAATAATTAATTCTTCTTGAAGTAACTTATTGTCTTTATCACTTTTATCTAATGTTTTTAGTGTAGTAAATATACTCATTATAATTAATAAAGCAACTATAACAATAATACAGATTAATTCAATTAATGAAAATCTGTGCTTTTTATTCTTTTTCATACCCTCACCTATTATAATTATAGCATAAAAAGCAATAAAAAAAACAGATATTATTCTGCTTCTTTTACAACTTCTACTTTTCCTTTATAGTTTCCACATTTAGGGCAAACTCTATGAGGTTTAATCATTTCCCCACATTTAGGACATTTAGTCACACCAGGTAATTCCATAGCATTATGACTTCTTCTCATTCTCTTTCTTGTTTTTGAAACTTTACGGAAAGGAACAGCAAACATTTGAATGTCTAACTTCATCATATTATCACTCCTTATCAAATTCTTTTAATAATTCACTAAATGGATTAGATTCGTGATTTCTATCTTCTTCACTAATTAACTTCCATCCATCCCCATGAAATTTACTGAGATCTGTAACCTTAGTAAACTGTAAGGGGACCTCTAATACGATATTTTCCCACAAAAATGAGAAAATATCAAGTACATTTTCATTATTTTTATCATTTTCTTCATAAAAATCATTATATTCTATATGAAAAGGATACTCTACTTCTTCTAATGATATAGAATCAGGAATAATCATTACTCCATCTATAATAGCATCTATATATATTGTTGATTCATCTTCTTCATTATCTATTTTTTTTATTTTACCAACTACATTTATATTATCTAATGAAATAATATCTGTATTTTCATAATAACTTTTAGGTATAGAATAAATATTACTTATATCTATTTCACTTACTGTATTACTATTTAATAGACTTAAATCTATATTCATAATTCACCTACTTATTCTCTTCTTCTACTTTTATAATTCCATGGTAATGCATTTTACTACCACTAGGAATATTACTATCTTGTCTTACCCATACACGAATAGAAATATTTTTCTTTTCTAAAGCATCCATAGTATCTTCTAATAAAACATTATCTTCTAATTCACTTATAGTATATATTTTATTAGGAATTTTATTAGTTTTAATTGATACTCTAATAACATCTTTACTTACTAAATTATCTTTACATAAGTCTTCAGAAATCTTATCTAAATCATCTAATAATCTTACTTTGTAATCAACAGGCTCTGTAAGATTATTTTTTATTGTTATTGTATATGCTTTAGAACTTAATCCAACAGAATCAGTAACAGGAGTTATTTTAGTTAAAGTAATTTTATCTCCAGTATTTTCATGATATGTAACATCTAATGATGTAGAATTAACACTAACATCTCTATCCCCTTGAAATTTATTATAAATATAATATGTAGGTATTACTGCAAGTAACAAAATAAATATTATATATATAGTATTTTTAATTATTTCTCTTTTTCTAATATTTTGATACATAAATACACCTCATGTTTATAATATAATTTTAATCATTTATTTTCAATAATTATAAGTATTTTAATAACTACTTTTACATTTATTTACATACAACGTCAAGTACTTTTTCCATTGCTTCTACACTACTACAATTAACTATAAATCTACCTGTATGACAAAATCTTAATCCAGATATTTTTGATACTTTTTCTAATTCTTCATTTTGTAATCCAGCCCACTCTAATGGGAATAAGCGTCTCGCAACTTTTTCTTCATTACTCTTATTAATTGTCTTAATTGCATATCCTCCTCTATTAGATGGAAATGCTACAAAAAGTATTTTATCACCTTGTGGATGATTAATTATTGCATCTTCATATGGAAAATATTCATCTAAATATAAATATCCTTTACTAATATCACTATTATCAATTATCTCAGTTACTTTTTTATCTGAAATAACTTTTCCATTTATATAAAAAACTTCTTCTTCAAAAATCATTTTAGCTAGTTTTACTGCTTTTAAGAATTGTTCTTTTTCATTTTCTCCCGAATCATAACTTGGATTAAATATTTTAATTACATTAGGTAATGTCTTTACCTTATAATTAGATTCAATTTTAGGAAAGAAACCATTATCATCAGCATCTATTCCTTCTATTAAATCTTTATCTATTCCATTCCAAACTTCTTCTATATTAGAAAAATCATATTTTTTTAAAAAATCTCTTCCAAACTCTTTCCATAAAAGTCCTAAAGATGAATATGTAATTCCAGTATCTCTTTTTACTGCATCTATTTGATGATGATCATACTTTCCACGACCTATATCATATACTAATGCATCGCCTTTATAATCATCTACATTATTAGTTCTAAATACTTTTACATCTTCTAAATATAAATCAAGAAAAGCTGTTGCAAAAACCTCATCTGCATGCATTGTACCAGAATGTGTAATACAATTAGCTTCATTTATATTATTAACTATTTTTACCATAAAACCTCCTATTTTTTATACTTTTCTATTATTTTTTCAAATACTTTAATTCCATCCATTGCTGCTGTAGTAATACCTCCAGCATAACCTGCTCCTTCTCCACAAGGATATATTCCTAATACATTAGAATTAAAGTTTTCATCTCGCTCTATAATTACAGGAGAACTAGTTCTAGATTCTACTCCTAAAAGAATTGAATCATCTCTATTAAATCCCTTTATCTTATTACCAAAACTCTCTATTCCCTCAATTAATGAATTATTAATCTCATCAGAAAAGATACTTCTTAAATTACTAAGTTTATAGTCACCCCTAGTATTAGGAATAACTTCTCCTAAAGAATTACTAGTAATATTATTCTTAAAGTCTATATATTTTTGTACTGGAATTAAACCAGATCCTAAAGAATAAGCTTTCTCTTCTAACCTTCTTTGATATTCTACTCCATCTAATACTCCATCACCATAGTCTTTATTACTTACAGTAACAACTATCGCACTATTAGAGTTTCTTTCATCTCTTTTATAATTACTCATTCCATTAACAGCTAGACAACCATCTTCACTTGAAGCATTTACTACAAAACCTCCTGGACACATACAAAATGAATATACTCCTCTACCATTACTACATTGATGAGTCAACTTATAATCTGCTGGTGGAAGTAATTTATACTTTTCTCCATATTGACTCTTATTAATCATATCCTGACTATGTTCAATACGAAATCCTACAGCAAAATTCTTACTCTTCATGAGTATTCCCTTATCATATAACATTTTAAATGTATCACGTGAAGAATGACCTATCGCAAGAACTAATACATCACATATAACCTCTTCATTGGAATTAACTATAATACTTTTAATTTTATTATTTTCTATATTTATATTATCTAATTTAGTATTAAATCTAAATTCTCCACCCATAGAAATAATTTTATTTCTCATATTAACTATTACACGTCTTAATATATCAGTACCAATATGAGGTTTATTTAAATATAATATTTCTTTTGGAGCTCCATTTTCTACAAATATTTCAAATACCTTTTTACCAATAAACTTTTTATCTTTAACCAAAGTATTAAGTTTACCATCACTAAAAGTACCAGCTCCACCTTCTCCAAATTGTATATTAGAAAGTGTATTTAATTTATTAGTTTTAAAAAACTCTTCTACATCTTTAACTCGTGTCTCTATAGGAGAACCTTGTTCTATAATTAATGGATTAAATCCAGCTTCGCTAAGCATATAACTACAGAATAATCCAGCTGGTCCACTACCTATAATAATAGGTCTATTATTTAATTTATTAGTACCAGTAATACTATATTTATATTCTTCATTAGGTGTATTAAATATATCTTTATTATCTATTCTTACTTTATCTTTTGTATCTATATCTAATTCATATACATAATAAATATTATTTTTGTCTCTTGCGTCAATCGATTTCTTAACTATTTTATAACTATCAATATTATTAATTCTTAATTTTTTAAATACTTTTTTTAATAAATTATCTTCCGTTTCTTCTTCTATTAATAATTTAATATTTCTAACTCTAATCATATTTATCACCTATACTG
>CADALJ010000024.1 GCA_902788735.1 uncultured Erysipelotrichaceae bacterium | reverse complement strand
CAGCCCATTTCTTTACATATTTTACGATATGCAGAGTTACAAATACCAGCCATAGGAGCCAAAACAATCTGATTTTTAATTTTTACATTTCCTATATTCCATTCCATAATTATCCCTTTTCTTTAACGAACATATTATATAATAAAAAATAAATTAAAACAATAAAAAATGATTCACAAGGAATCATTTTTACTTTCTACTTTTTCTTCTTTAATAAATCTCTAATTTCTTCAAGTAAGATAGTCTCATCTGATTTAACTACTGCAGGTGTTTCTTCTGTTTTCTTTTTCTTACCAGCATTTGCAATACCATTAGCTATCTTTAATAAGATAAATAGTACTAAAGCCATAATTAAGAAATTAATAACTGCAGTTATAAAATCACCATATTTTATTACTTGCCCACCATAAATTTTAAAAGTACCAGCAACTTTAGCACCACCAATACCATTAATTAATGGATTAATAAAGTCAGTAGTTAAAGCTGTAACGATTCCTTGAAATGCACCACCAATAATAACACCGATAGCCATATCCATAACATTTCCACGTAATACAAAATCTTTAAATTCACCAAAAAATCCTTTACCTTTTCCTTTTAATTTTTCTATTGTTTCTTTCTTTTTCTTATCCATAGTAACATCTCCTTTAATCATATTATAATACAAAATAATTATTTTTCAATAAAAAAGAATTAGAGAGTATTATCTAATTCTTTTAATAATTCAGCTTTATTTTTCTTATCAAAATCTTTAATACCTTTAGCTTCAGCCATTTTTCTTAATTTAGTAATTGATAAGCTTTCTAACTTTTCATCATCTTCTTCTGGCATCTTACCATTTTCTACTAAATAATCAATTTGTTCTTTTGTTAAAGTTTCATATTCAAGTAATGCTTCAGCGATAAGTTTTAATAAATCCTTATTCTTTTTAATAATTTCAGTAGCTTTCTTATGACATGAATCAATAATCTTTCTCATTTCCATATCAATTTCATTAGCTACTTCATTTGAGAAATGTTGTGGTTTATTATAATCACGTCCTAAGAATACGCTTCCTGATTGTTGTTCAAATTGAAGTGGTCCTAAATCACTCATACCATATTCAGTAACCATTGCACGAGCTATCTTAGTAGCTTTTTCAAAGTCATTGTGTGCTCCTGTAGTAATCTCACCAAAAGTTATCTCTTCAGCAGTTCTACCACCAAGTAATCCCGTAATTTCTTCTAATAAATCAGTTTTTGTTGAACATAATTTTTCTTCAGATGGAACCATCATGTTGTATCCACCAGCAGAACCACGTGGAATAATAGTAACTTTTTGAACATCACTAGCATTCTTCAATTTAATACCAATAACAGCATGTCCAGCTTCATGATATGCAACTAATTTTCTATCATTCTCTGAATATTTATGACTAATCTTAGCTGGTCCCATTAAAACACGATCTGTTGCTTCATCAATTTCACTCATACCAATTTTATCTTTATCACGACGTACTGCAAGAAGTGCAGCTTCGTTAAGTAAGTTTTCAAGATCTGCTCCACTAAATCCTGGAGTACGTTTAGCCAAATTCTTTAATGTAATATTACTAGCTAATACTTTGTTTTTAGCGTGTACTGCCAAAATTTCTTCACGACCTCTAACATCAGGTAAATTAACTGTTACTTGTCTATCAAATCTACCTGGTCTTAATAATGCAGGATCAAGTACATCAGGTCTATTTGTAGCAGCAATAATAATGATTCCTTCATTTTCTCCAAAACCATCCATTTCAGTCAATAATTGGTTTAATGTTTGTTCTCTTTCATCATGTCCTCCACCTAAACCAGTACCACGTTGACGTCCTACTGCATCAATTTCATCAATAAATATTAAACAAGGAGCATTTCTCTTAGCTTGTTGGAACATATCTCTTACACGAGAAGCACCTACACCTACGAATAATTCAACGAAATCAGATCCACTTATAAAATAGAATGGAACATTAGCTTCACCAGCAACTGCCTTAGCAAGTAAAGTTTTACCAGTACCCGGAGGCCCCATCAATAAAACTCCTTTAGGAATTCTAGCTCCTAATTTTTGGAATTTTTTAGGATTCTTTAAGAAATCAATTAATTCTTTAACTTCTTCTTTTTCTTCCTTTAATCCAGCAACATCTTTAAATGTAATCTTATTTTTATCACTATTTAATCTAGCTCTACTTTTACCAAAATCTAAGCTACTCTTATTACCAGCCATTTGTTTACTAAAGAACCAAAAAGCAGCACCTATAAATATTAATATTGGTAATACATTAATAACTATTAATAATAAACTAGATGCATCAGGATCAGGTTTAACAGTCAATTTAAAAGTTTGTTCATCACTTGCATTAATTATCTTTTTCATTACTTCTTCAGATAAAGGAAGTGTTGCCTCAAAACTTTCATTTTCTTTATAGTCCAATAATGTACCATTAATATCATAAACATATCCACCACTTCTAGGTACAATAGTCATTTCTTTTATACTTGCATTATCAAGTTTTTCTATAAATTCATTATAAGTAAAGGTATGAACATCTCTATTTAGGATATTAAAAACATAAAATACTCCTAATATAATAATACCTATAAATAAATAAGGTAATAATCCCTTTCTTACAGTTTTTTTATTTACTTTGTTATCCATATAATTCCTCCTAACTGTATTTCAATATTATATCATAACTTTCTGTTTTCTTTTTGTCAAATCTTGATTTTTTAATTCCAGGTATCCATACTACATTTCCTTTGGAATCTACTACTATAGGCCAATTATCTCTATCAAGTAAAGGTATCTTTTTATCTATAAATATATCTTTAACTTTTTTAGTACCATTAAGACCTTTTACTGAGATTTTATCACCTATTCTTCTAGTACGAACTATTAAAGGTAAACTAACTTCATTACTATTTAATCTACATATATTATTACTATTATCTATAGTATCACTAATCTTTTCAATTTTTCTATTATTTGGAAGTATTGCTACTTCATCAAGTTCTATTTCATAATTACCTATGTCTTCTATTTCTTTAATAATTTCAAAATAATTATAATTCTTTCTAGCTATTACTTCATTTGGTAAATTAATAAAACTATTAGCCTTACTACTATTAATTAAATCTAATATTAAATTAATATGTCTATCACTTAATAATATCAAATCATCTTGATAAAACTCACTTAATAAATAATATAATATTTCTCTTTGAATATAAGAATCTTCTAATAAGAATTTATCTATTAAAATCTTATCATTCTCCATTACTCTATTTAATGCTCTATCTCTTGCTTTATCAATAAACTTATTAGCTTCTAATAAAGTATTACTAAATTTTAAAAATTTCAAATGTACATCCTTTTCCTCTTCTTTTAAAAATGGAAGTACATATTTACGATATCTATTTCTAGTATATTTATCTTTTGAATTAGAACTATCTATATAATATTTTACATTATTTTCTCTATCATATTCCTCAAGTTCAGCTTTTGTATAATAAATTAATGGTCTAACTATATAATAACCATCCATATTAACTACACTTTTAAATCCTAAATATCCTGATAAATTACTTCCTCTAACAATTCTCATTAATATAGTTTCAACTAAATCATCACCATGATGTGCAGTCATCAAATAATTTGCTTCATATTTATGAACTAAATTTTCAAAAAAATTATATCTAATATTTCTAGCTTCATTATGAAAATTATCATCACCATAATTTTCTATAATCATAGATTCACAAACTAAATTATTTTCTTCGCAATACTCTTTAATAAATTCTGCTTCTTCAAAACTTTCTTTTCTCACATTATGATTAACATGTGCAACTATAATACTAAGATTATACTTATTTCTAATTTTAAGTAACATATCTAAAAGAGCCATACTATCAGGTCCGGTAGAACAACCAATAACTATCCTATCACCATCATGAAATTTAAAGTTATTCTCAATATTAATCATAATATTCCCTCCAAACGATTTATATTATAACAGAAAAAAAGAAAAATAGTTATCTATTCTTCAGGAATTTGCAAAATAAATTCTCCGTCTTTTGAATATTGATATTTTTCTCTAGCATATCTTGCTATATAATCAGGATTTTGAAGTTTTTTAGCATCTACCTTTAATTCCTCTTCTTTTTCTTTTAATAAAGTCAATTCTTTATCTAATTCTTTCTTTTC
This sequence comes from uncultured Erysipelotrichaceae bacterium, assembly GCA_902788735.1. GTDB lineage: Bacteria > Bacillota_I > Bacilli_A > RF39 > UBA660 > UBA3789. Next base: position 6,185 of record CADALJ010000024.1, on the reverse strand, counting down.
TTGATATTTTTCAAATATTTCTACCCAATACTTACCGATAGTGAATGTCATAGCAAAAATAATAATAATAGAAGTTAATCCTAATAAAAGTATTCTTCTTTTTGCTTTTCTACTAGTATTTTTTGCCATACACTTCACCTACCTTTTCACCTTATATTATACAACATAAAGGTAAGTATAACTTATAAAACATTCATCATTTACAAGCATTTTACACTATTTTTTTCGACAATTGATAACTAAGTAAAAATCCAAAAATAATTAAAAGTAGAAAATATAAATGTAAACTACCATTATTTATAAATAATAATAAAAAGAAATATAATAAAGAAAATACTATACAATATATAAAATTACATATAATTTGATATTTCTTTTTTAATAAAAATATACATTTATATTCTAATTTAAATATTATAAATAGAAATATTCCATATAAAAAAGAAAATATAAGACTAATTATTTGTATTTTTAAATCCATTATTTGAATAACCTACTAAATACACTTTCTTCTTTATTTTTTTTATTATCAACAATATATTCTATGGAATTAATAGTACCTTTAATAGTAACATTACCCGATAAAGTATCTAGTTTTATTAAACCCAGTCCTTCTCCTTTTACTACAATATACCCCATTGTAGTATCCAATAAAAAATGATTATTATCAAAATTATCAATTTTCTTAACCCCTGTGATTACTAATGTCTTTCTTTCTAACAAATTAATACTATGATTATAACTACTAATATTATTATCTTTATCCATATTATCCTCCTAATAAATAATATGATTAAAAATAAATTTTAGAACAAAAAAAGATGCCTAAGCACCTTCTTTAATTATTATTCTTCTGTTGCTGGAGCATCCTCTGCTTCATCATATGCTTTTAAAATAGCTTCTTCAAACATAGAACGAACTTCTGGATTAATTGGATGAGCTATATCACGATATCCACCTGTAGCTGTCTTTCGGCTAGGCATAGCTATAAACAGACCGTTGTCTCCTTCAATAATTCTAATATCATGTACTGCAAAACTATCATCTAATAAAATAGATGCGATTCCTTTCATACGTGAACCTTCTTTTTCAATTTTACGTACATTAACTGATGTAATCTTCATAAGAATAATCCTCCCTCTTAAAGCAAAATCACTTCTAACTATATTTTATAATAATATACATAAAAATGCAAATATTTTTATTTATAGAACTATTTTAATATTTCTAATTATAAAATCATTATAAGTAAATGATTTTATAATATGATTATCAGTTTCTATTATAAATATAGATGGATAGCAATGAATTATTTTTCCTTCAAATTCTTCAATTTGATTTCTAGCTCCTCGATAAATAAACTTATAATGTAATCCCAAATATGATTTAACTTTATTTTTAGCAGTATCTAAATTCATCTAGGATACCCCACATACATAGTACCATTAGTAATGATACCACCTATCCCATCACTTCCATATTTAGTCTTTTCAATTAATTTTATTATATCGATACTTTGATTTTTATCACTAAAGGCAATTGAAGAAGCTATTATTGCTGGATCTAACGCATGAATATTAATTCTTTTAGGACTAGAAGCAAAATTAGCACCTGCTTTTATTAATTCCTCATAATCCGATTGACAAGCACCAGCTACAATAATTAATTTATCTTGATTTTTTTCTAATTTTCTAACTTCTTTTATTGCCTTAACAAAATTGCCACTATTTTGATAATTACTAATATTATCTTTATTACCCTTCTTTTTATAATATGCATCATGTCCAGTAATAACTATAATATCAGGTCTATATTCTTTTATTAAATCATTTATTTTAAGAGATATTTCATTTTCTTTTAAACATAATCCATTTGCTTTTATTCCTATACTATTATAAAACTTCATAGAGCGATCTAAATAATCTTCATCTCCATCTATATGTAAAATCTTTCCCGGTAAATAAAAATAATTAGCCCTATCAAAATTAAAATCTTTAACATTTCTCTCAATAATATCCCTATCATTCTCATTATTATTACTTATAACTAAATCATTCAACTCAGAGTCTGCTTGAAGTCGTACATTAACACCTAATAATTTAGCCGTATTATCTGATATAGAAATTATTTTAAATAACACATCATTATTATGAGAAATTCTACTAACTAAATCTCCTATCTTAAATATAATTATCATCTCCCATAAATAATATGCATAAAAAAAGAAAATAGACTTATCTACTTTCTTAATTCATTACTAATTTTAACAAATATTTCCACACTCAAATTTTCTGCACGTACTGTTAAATCATAACCATACATTTTTAATACTTCTTCTATTTTTTTTAAATCATAGTTTTTTAAATTATTTTTTAAATTTTTTCTTTTAAATTGAAAACTATCTCTTAATAATTTTTCAAAAAATTTAAAATCATTTAATTTTAATTTATCTTTCTTTTCACTAAAAGATACTATTAAACTATCTACATTAGGTTCAGGAATAAATTGTTTTCTTGATACAAAAAACTCTTTCTTAACATTATAAAAATAATTTAAAAGAACTGTAATAGACCCATATTCCCTATTTCCGGGAGTTGTAGTAAATCTATCTCCAACTTCTTTTTGCACCATAACAACTATTTTATTAAAATTAAGTCCTGATTCAATTATTTTTAAAAGTATTGGTGTAGTAATATAATATGGAACATTACTAACAAAATACAATTTATCATATTCATAGTTTGATATATCACCAACTAAATCTGAAGTTAAAAAATCTTGAAATAATATATCAATATTATCAAACCCATCTAATCTTTTATATAATTCATCTTCTAAATCATGATCTATTTCATAAGCAAGTACCTGTTTTGCTCTCAAAGCAAGTTCTCTAGTCATTACTCCACCACCAGGTCCTACCTCTATAACTAAAGATTTTTCATCTATTCCACTAACGTCTACTATCCTTTTTACAATATTAATATCTTTTAAAAAATTTTGTCCAAATTTCTTTTTAAATTTAACATCATATTTTTCCATATTATCACCAACAACCCATATTATAATTTAATCATAAAAAAAAAGAAAGAATTAATATGAATATTTTTTCTTTTTCTTCATTAATACAAATATCTTTGTTACATCATATAAAACAAATATAACTGCAGGTATCAATAAACAATATAAATAGTTAGCAGGATGTGAGAAAAAATCTTGTACTTTTCCTGCATTTGGCACCTTAAATAATACCTTACCATATATATCATTTGTTTTAACACTAACTGGATCTATTACTTTATTATTATCACCTTTTGTAGTATACACACTAGTATTTTTATCTAAACTATGCTTTTCTACAATTCTATGTGTTACTGCTAATCCTTCATAATTAGAATCACTAGACTCAAATGTAATTATATCACCAACTTTATATTTATCATTATCAACTCTTTTTACAACAATTGCATCATCTATCTTTATAGTAGGAACCATGCTAGGTGTAACTATTACATAAGTACTAAATAAAGGACTTTTACCCTTAAAAAGCATATCTCCTAAGCAAACAAATACTACTAATCCAAAACCTAATAATAAACATAAAAGCGCTATTAAAAAAGCACGAAGGACAAAATGAGATATATATGTAGTTTTAGTAAAAATTGTTTCTTTTTTCTTTTTAGCCATTATAGTCCTCCTATCTTATAATTATTATAATACGTAAAAATTTAAAAAATCTATATTTTTCAATAAAAAAAGAAGTGCTTTACACTTCTTATTTTGCTATTCCATTAACTTCTACTTCTACCGCATAATTACCATTATCTAATACAGCCTTATCAGATAGCCAAATTCTTAACCTATAATTATCAGTATTAGAATTTGTCTTTTTTACACTTAATAAAGGCATAGAACCTTTTATACTACCAAATTCAGACTTTTTCTTAATTGGTTTAAATTCACTAGGTCCAAATACTTTAGTATATGTACCTTCTTTTTCTTTTTCTAAATATATTCTAATATCTTCATCTGGTATAGTTGAATTTAATTCATCTTTAATAATTGATATTTCATATTCTACTTTAGATGCATTATCTAGTATTACTTCTACTGAAAAATCAAAATATTCACCATCTTTTAAATTTAATATACCATCTTCGTCTTTTGTTTTAGAAGCATTTCTTATTTGTAATCCACTAATATTACTAGAATAATTTAATATTATATCTGCTCCATTTTCTTCCTCATCTACTATTTTTGGACCAGTTAATGAGAATACTACAAAGCCTAACACTATAAGTCCAATAAGTAATGAACTAATTAATGACATCATTATAATAAATGCTTTACTAGAACTTTTTGAATCCATAATATCACTCCTATTTCATTCTTATGTCTATATTAAACTCAAAACTCTCTTCTTCATTTGAAAGTAGATAAGTATCAGCTACCCAACTTCTTAATATAAAAGTATCACTTTCATCATTAGCTAAAGATCCACTATATAATAATTTACTACCAGGTTTATCATTTAATGAAAGCAAATCATAATAAGATATTACTTGTTTTTTATCAAATCCTTTTATAGGATTATTTTTTTCGTCAGTTAAATATAATTTAATATAATTAGATCGTATATCTTTCTCTTCTTTATGTATTTTAGTTAAATATATCTCATAATTTACTTTTGCTTTATTTTTATTAGTTATAGTAATTTTTTTGTATTCAGCAATACCTTTTTCTACTCCAACACCATTATAATTCTTACCTATTTCATCAGACATAGGTAATTTATTAGTGAGATCAACAACAGAATTATTTTCATAATCTATATCTAATTTATAAAAACGTTTATTATAATTTTTGATAGTAAGAACTATTGCAATAATTAAAAAAAGCGCAAGTAAAGATAAAAACACTATTGAAACAGTCTTTAAAACATGATTTTCATTCGTTTTTTTCATATCTTTTCACCAACCCTTTTATCATATATAAGATACCATATTTTTTATTTCAAGTCAAACAAACCCATTGCATTTTTTGTAGTAATTTCAGCCACTTTTTCTTCACTTAAATTCACTATTTCAGAAATTTTTTTAGCGATATATGGAATATACTTAGAATAATTCTTTTTACCGCGAAATGGTTCAGGAGTTAAATAAGGAGCATCTGTTTCTAATATAATATTTTCTAACCCAATAGCCTCAACAACTTTATATAAATTGCTATTTTTAAAAGTAACTACTCCACCTATTCCTAATTTATAACCCATAGATATATATATTTTAGCAGTCTCTAAACTACCACTAAAACAATGAATATCGCCTATTACTTTATATTCTTTTAAAGTATTGATTGTATCTTGTGTTGCATCTCTCGAATGTATTACTACAGGTAATTTATATTTTTCAGCTAATTCTAATTGCTTCCTAAATAATTCAATTTGTTTATTCTTATTATCACTACCATAATGATAATCTAATCCAATTTCTCCAATTCCTACTACTTTTTTATTTTGAATTTGTTTTTCTAATAAAATCAAATCCTCATTAGTAGTAATATCAACTTCACTAGGATGATATCCTATAGTAGCATAAACATCACTATATTTATCAATCAATTCTAATGTTTCACAAATAGTATCTCTAGTACACCCAGATATTATTATTTTATCTATACCATTTTCTCTATTTTCCTTAATAACTAAATCTATATCATCATAGTCTTCTAAAGACAAATGACAATGAGTATCTATATACATAAAATCACCACTTTCATTATAACAAAAAAAGAAGAATTAATCTTCTTTTTTAACATCTATTCTCATAAATAAAGCACTAGGAGTATTTAATTCATAACTATTAGATTCATTATATCCAAAATCTTTACAACTATTATTTAATTGATTAAATATTTTATCACTAGTTTCAGTTAAGAATGGATTTAAGAATACTGCGCATACTCTAATAGATTCTAATAAGTTATAAATAACTGTTTCAAGTCTATCTTTTAAGTTTTCATCTTTTGCAAGTACCCATGGAGTAGTCTCATCAATATATTTATTACTTGCACGAAGTACATTAAATATTTCACCAATTGCATCACTGATTTGTAAGTTATCCATTTTTTCAGTAACTTTCTTTTCTAAACTATTAATAGTATTAATAAATTCTTTATCTATTTCTTCA
>CADALJ010000023.1 GCA_902788735.1 uncultured Erysipelotrichaceae bacterium | reverse complement strand
TTAGCTAGAGTTATCACAATATTAAATAACTTTATATAGGAGGAAAAATATGTTAATGGCAAATATAATATTTCTTATTTCATTATTATTTATAAATATATTTAAATCAAAAAGGCATCTTCATATGATGCAACAAAATTTATATAATGAAAATAATAGATATATTAGATGGATACTTAAAAATAATAAAGAATTTATAAGCATTGAAATAATAACAATATTAATAGTAGTAATATCTATGTTTATTAAAATAGATACAAATATATTATTAATGACTACAGTATTAGTTATTTCGTTTATATTTTTAATAAGCGGCTTATCATGGAGAAAACTAATTTTAACAGATCAAAACAAAAAGAAATTAGTAATAACTGCTAGAATAAAAAGATTAATATTTACAACTACAATTCTTTATTTAGTACCAATAGTATTTTTAGTACTTTATAATTTATTATCAATGTTATTAGTATTATGTATAATGACATATTTAAATGCATTTGTTGTATTTATCGCAATGATTATAAATACACCTATAGAAAAACTAGTTTACTTACACTTCAAATCTAAAGCTCAAAGAAAATTAAAATCAATGAGTAATTTAAAAATAATAGGAATTACTGGTAGTTATGGTAAAACAAGTAGTAAAAATATATTAAGTGATATTTTAAATATTAAATATAATGCATTACCTACACCAAAGAATTTAAATACATTTAATGGACTTATAATGACAGTAAATAATCATATGGATAAATTTACTGATATATTTATAGCTGAGATGGGTGCCTATGTTAAAGGAGAAATAAAAAGACTTTGTAAATTAGTTAAACCTAAATATGGTATTTTAACTAGAATAGGTACAGCACACTTAGAAACATTCGGATCGCAAGAGAATATTCAAAAAGGTAAATTTGAACTTATTGAAAGTCTACCAAGTGATGGATTTGGAATTCTTAATGGAGATGATCCTCTACAAGTATCATACAAATTAAAGAATAATGTTAGAATTATTTGGATAGGTATAGATAATGCTGATGTAGATGTTCGTGCTACTAATATAAAATGTTCTTATAAAGGTACAAGTTTTGATGTAGTGTTAAAGAATGATAAAAACAAGTATAAATTTGAAACTAAACTATTAGGTAATCATAATGTTTATAATATCTTAGCTGGTATTGCTTGTGGTATAGAGTTTGGTATTGATATAGAGTCTCTTCAAAAAGCAGTTGCTGGAGTAAGACCAATAGAACATAGATTAGAATTAAAAAAGATAGGTAATTTCAATATGATAGATGATGCATATAATTCTAATCCAACAGGAGCAGAAAATGCATGTAAGGTACTTGGTATGATGCCAGGAGTTAAAGTAGTAGTAACACCAGGTATGATTGAATTAGGTGCAAAAGAAGATGAATACAACAAAACATTTGGTACTCAAATAGCAGAAGTGGCTGACTATGTGTTACTTATAGGAGAAAAGAAAACTAAGCCAATAAAAGAAGGATTATTAGAAAAGAAATTTGACAAAGATAAAATAATTGTATTTAATGATGTAAGAGAAGCATATCCTTATATTAGTAATCTTGCTAATAAAAGTGAAGTATATGCATTATTTGAAAATGACTTACCAGATACATATAATGAGAAATAGGAGAGTGGAAATATGAGAATTAGAGTAGGAGTAATTTTTGGTGGAGAAAGTGTAGAACATGAAGTAAGTATCATTTCTGCAATTCAAGCAATGAATAAAATAGATGAGGAAAAATATGAAGTAATTCCTATCTATATTACAAAAGATAGAGAATGGTATACAGGAGATATGTTAAAAGATATTGAAGTATATCAAGATTTAAATTTAATTAAAAGATATAGTACTAATGTAGTTTTATATTATAAAGATGGAAGTTATGTACTACAAAAGAAAAAAGGTTTATTTAAAAGTGTAGTAAAAGAAATAGATATTGCATTCCCAGTAGTACATGGTACTAATGTAGAAGATGGTGTTCTACAAGGTTACCTTCAAACAATAGGTATTCCATTTGTTGGAAGTAATGTTTATGGCTCAGTTGCTGGACAAGATAAAACTATCATGAAAGATATTTGGAAAGAAGCAGATCTTCCAATGACTAAATATATTTGGTTCTATGATACTGATTATAGACAAGATAAAGATAGTGTATTAGAAAAAGTAAAAGGATTAAAATATCCATTAATAGTAAAACCTGCTACAACAGGTAAAAGAAGGTATTGATGAAGCTATTCAATATGATACTAAGATTATAGTAGAGGAAGTAGTTCAAAACTTAAAAGAAGTAAATATTGCTGTAATGGGTAATTATGAAAATCAAAAAGTTAGTGCTATCGAAGAAGTGCTTTCAGGAAATAAATTTCTAACTTTCCAAGATAAGTATATTGGTAATGGTAAAGGTAAATTAAAAGGATTTAAAAAAGGTGCTATTAAAACATCTAGTAAAGGTATGGCTTCAGCTAATCGTAAATTACCAGCAGACTTAGATCCTAAGATGCAAAAAGAAATAGAAGAAATTGCTATGAAAGCATTTAAAGTATTAGGATCAAGTGGTAATTCAAGAATTGATTTCTTAGTAGATGACAAAGCTAAAAAAGTTTATATTAATGAAATTAACTCAATTCCAGGAAGTTTAGCTTTCTATCTATGGGATGCTAAAGATATTAACTTTACTCAAGTATTAGATGATATGATTCAAATAGGAATTAAAGATTATAAGAAGAGAGTAAGTAAAACTCATTCGTTTGAATCTAATATCTTAGCTGGATTTGCTGCTAATCATGGAGTAAAAGGAATGAAGGGTATGAAAGGGAAATTAAGATAATTTCTCTTTTTTATATAAATAAAAAAAGAACTTATTAAAGTTCTTTTAATTTGTAAAATGGTGGGCTGTTAGGGATTCGAACCCTAGACCCACTGATTAAGAGTCAGTTGCTCTACCAACTGAGCTAACAGCCCATTTACAAGTAGCAAATATATTTTAACGTAAATTTTTAATATTTACAAGTATTTTTTGTAAAAAAATCTTGACTTACCGTCTTTTTTTATAGTATTCTATTATTGCACCTGAAAAAAATTAATTTTTTTCTTGCAAAATACATAATATTATAGTAAACTAATGGAGTATGAATGAAATGGACCTGTAGCTCAGTTGGTTAGAGCACACGCTTGATAAGCGTGGGGTCACAGGTTCAAGTCCTGTCAGGTCCACCATTATATATGCCTCAATAGCTCAGCTGGTTAGAGCACTTGACTGTTAATCAAGGGGTCCTAGGTTCAAGTCCTAGTTGGGGCGCCATTTTTATTTGGCGAGTTGGTGAAGTGGCTTAACACACTGCCCTTTCACGGCAGCATTCATGGATTCGAATTCCATACTCGTCACCAAGTGACTATAAGACACCAACTCTGGTGTTTTTTTATTGCACCCCAATCCCTTGATTAACATTAATTTAAAACTGTGACCCCACATAAAAATACAAAGCAAACTCCCATTCTTTTCCTTGACAATAAATAATCATTATGTAATAATATATATGCGGAAGCAAATGGAGTGATACTCAAGAGGCTGAAGAGGCGCCCCTGCTAAGGGTGTAGACCGGGAATACTGGTGCGAGGGTTCAAATCCCTCTCGCTCCGCCATTATAAAATTACTCGATAATTTATCGAGTTTTTTTGTGCTTTAAATATAGTTATTACACATAAAATATGATATACTTGGTATAAGGAGTGTAGGCCTATGAAGAAGATAATAAATAAGTTTTTTAATGAATTTGAAAACATTACAAAATACTATAATTATTTAGTTGAAAAAACTAAAAATCATGAATATGTTGAAATTACTAATGAATGGTTAATTGACAACTATTATTTATTAGTTGAGCATAAAAATGATATTTTAAATTCTAAAAAAGAATTAAATAAAAATTATAAATTAATAAGTAGTAATTATCTTTTTCTAAAAAATATAGTTACAAATAAAAACTATAATATTGATTTTAAATATTTAGTAGATGAATTAAAGTTATATCAAAAAGAAACTAATCAAATACTTACATATAAAGAATTATCTTTAGTTTTTCCTACACTTATATTTATATATATAGAAAGATTAAATGAATTAACAAAAATAGAAAAACAAGTCCTTCTTAATAAAGAAAAAGTAAAATCTATTATTAAAAGTAATGCATTAGTAAAATTAGACGACTTTTTAGATACAGACTTTGATATTAATAAAAACCCTAATTATATATTTGAAATAAATAGTAAAATAAATAAAGTTAGCGAAGGAAGTACTGAATTATTTAAAGATTTATATACATTCCTTGAAAATAAAAATATAAGTTTAAAAGAATTAATAAATGAAGAATATCAAAGAAAAATAGATAATGATATTTTAATATCTAATATATTTAGTGATTTAAAAGAGTTTAACGAATACTCATTAGATGATTTATATGAAAAAGTATCATTGTGTGAAAAACTTTTATTAACAGATCCTGTTTATAAAAATATGACTGCAGAATCTAAAGCTGCATATCGCGAAAGAATTATTTATCTTTCTAAGAAAGAACATCTTCATGAATATAAATTCTTAGAAAAATACTTTAATAAAGATGAGCATATTGGATATAAATTATTTAAAGAAAAGAAAAACACATTTAGATTAGTATTATATATTACTTTGATTGTAACACTTACATCAATAGTTGGATACTTCTTATCGCATCATTTTACCAAATATGTAATATTAAGTTTCTTAATGATATTTATCCCAATTAGTCAATTAATAATTCAAATTGTAAATGAAATTCTAAATAATAATGTAAAAATAAGATTTATCCCTAAATTAGATTATTCGAAAGGAATACCAGCAGAATCTAAAACTATGGTAGTAATTCCTACTATAATTTCTAATACTGATAAAATAAAAGAAATGTTTGATACATTAGAAACTTTCTATATTATTAACAAGTCAGATAATTTATATTTCACACTTCTAGGAGATGCTAAAGCAAGCAAAAATGAAGTTGAAGAATATGATAGCGAATTAACAAAGTTTGGTATAGAATATGCTAAAAAATTAAATGAAAAATATAATAAAGATTTATTTTATTTTTTATATCGTAAAAGAGTATGGCATGAAGGAGAAAATGCATTCTTAGGATACGAAAGAAAACGTGGTGCATTACTTCATTTTAATAAAATACTATTAGGTAAAAAATTAAATGAAAAGAAGTATTTTCACGCTAATACATTAAGTGGATCTAATTTAGATATTAAATATGTAATTACATTAGATACAGATACTAAATTAGTCTTAAATACAGCACTAAACTTAGTAGGTGCTATGGCGCATCCTCTAAATAAACCAGTCCTTAATAAAAATAACACTAAAGTAATAAAAGGATATGGAATAATGCAACCTCGTGTTAGTGTTGATATAGAAGCTACTAATAAAAGTTTGTATAGTCAAATATTTGCTGGAATTGGCGGATTTGATACTTATTCATATATGACTCCAAATACATACCAAGATTCTTTTGGAGAAGGTAGTTTTGTAGGAAAAGGTATATATGACTTAGAAGTATTTGATAAAGTATTAAGTGATGCATTTAAAGATAATTTAATACTTTCTCATGACTTATTAGAAGGAAATTATTTAAGATGTGGATATGTCTCTGATATAGAATTAATTGATGATTTCCCATCTAAATTCTTAGTAGATGTTACAAGACAATCTAGATGGGCTAGAGGAGATACACAAATAATTGGATGGTTATTTCCAAAAGTTAGAAATAAAAATAATAAAAAAGTAAAAAATCCAATAAATTTACTAGGTAAATATAAAATACTAGATAACATCATAAGAATGTTTTTAAATCCTATGTTACTATTAATTTTATTAGTAGCATTCACAGGTAGTTTTAAAAAATCATTATTTTGGGTTTCATTTGTAATATTAGAAATAGCTATATCTATGATTTTCTTTTTAAGAAGTAAAATGAGTAGAAAAGCAAAAAATCAAAAAGAAATATATTATAAGAACTTATACTTTGGATTCAAGAGCCTATTATTAAGATCATACATAATGTTTGCATGTATTCCATATTATACAAAACTATATATGGCAGCATTTATTAAATCACTTTATAGATTATTAATATCTCATAAAAATTTACTTAATTGGGTAACTGCAGAAGAAGTAGCCAAAAGTACTAATAATAATTTAATAAATTATATTAAAAATTTTTGGTTTAATATAGTGATAGCTACAGTATTTATTGGTATAACTTATATTACTCATAATTATATTGCTTTATTAATTGCAATTATCTTTTTAAGTGCACCATTTGTTTTATATTTAGTAAGTAGAGATATTGATCATACTGAAGTAGAATTAAAAGATAAAAAAATAGAAGAAATAGAAGATATAGCCTATAAAACTTGGAAGTATTTTGAAGACAATTTAAAAGAAGAATATAATTATTTAATTCCAGATAACTATCAAGAAAATAGAGAAGAAAGATTAGATGTAAGAACTTCTCCAACCGCAATAGGTTATTCTTTAACTAGTGTAATAAGTGCATTCCAATTAGGATTTATTGAATTAGATAAAGCAGTTTTCTTATTAAAAAACATATTAGAAAGCATAGATTCACTAAGTAAATGGCATGGTCATTTATATAACTGGTATGATATAAAAACAAAAAAAGTATTAAGACCGAACTTTATCTCTACAGTAGATTCAGGAAATTTAGTAGCTTCACTTATAGTTACAAGAGAGTTCTTAAATAGATTTAAAGAAGAAAAATTAACTAAGTTATGTGATAAATTAATTAAAAATAGTAACTTTAAAAAACTATATTCTAAAAAAGATGTATTTAGTATAGGGTATGACGAAGATGAAGGAAGATTATCTATTTATAACTATAATAAATTTGCTTCAGAGTCACGCTTAACAAGTTATCTTGCTATAGCTCTAGGTGATGTTTCAAGTAAACATTGGTTTTGTTTAGATAAATCACTTACTACATATAAAAATCATAAAGGATTAATCTCATGGAGTGGAACTTCATTTGAATACTTTATGCCATTCTTATTTATGAAAAATTATCCTAATACTTTATTAGATGAATCATATAACTTTGCATTATTCTGTCAAAAAGATTACATAAACAAAGTAGATAAAAAATTACCTTGGGGAATTTCAGAATCTGCTTATAATGAATTAGATAATTCTCTAAATTATAAATATAAAGCATTTTCAACTCCATACTTAAAGGCTAAAGAAGATAAAGAAAATAGAATAGTAATCTCGCCATATGCATCCATTATGGCTATGGAATTAGCCCCAGAATTAGTATATGAAAACATAAAGAAATTTAAAGAGTTAGATATGGAATCAATCTATGGACTATATGAAGCATATGATTACGATAATAAAGGTGTAGTTAAATCATATTTTGCACATCATCAAGGAATGATTCTATTAGGAATAACTAACTACTTAAAGAAAGATATTATAAAGAATTATTTTCATGCAAATGTTAATATAAAAACATTTGAAATACTATTAAAAGAAAAAGTTCAAATAAAATCTAGCATTGATTTAAAAATGGCTAAGTATAAAAAATATGATTATGCTAAAGAAACCATTCAAAATGATATTAGAGCGTTCAATTATATTTCGTATTTACCTGAAGTATCAGTTCTATCTAACAGGAAATATTGCCTATTAATGAATGACAGAGGTAATTCATTCTCAAGATATAGAACTCTTCAATTAAATAGATATCGTAAAGTAACAGAACAAGAATATGGAATATTCTTATTTGCTAAAGATATTAAAAAGAATTATATTTGGTCTAATACTTATGCACCTATGAATATTAAACCAGATAAGTATGAAGTAATATTTGCTTCAGATAAAATAAAGTATTTGAGAAGAGATGATATGATAACTACTAAAACAGAAATAGTAGTATGTAGAAATCATCATGCTGAAATAAGAAAAATTACATTTAAAAATGAATCTGATATAGATAAAGAACTAGAGTTAACAAGTTATACTGAACCAATTTTATCTGAAAATATGGATGATGTAAGTCATAAAGTATTTAATAATATGTTTATTAAAACTGAATATAATAAAGATACAAATAGTTTAATAGCTAAAAGAAAATCCCGTGGAGATTCAAATATTAATAGTTATATGGTAACTAGATTAATAATAGAAGATCCAATAGATAAGTATACTTATGAAACAGAAAGAAGTAATTTTATTGGTAGAGGTAATACAGTAGGCACATCAAAAGCGCTTAACGAAGAATTAAAAAATTATGCTGGAGAAAATTTAGATCCAGTATTAGCATTAAGAAATAAAATAGTTGTAAATGCTAATTCCTCTAAATCAGTGTATTTACTTGTAGGATTTGGTAGAAGTAGAGAACAAATTAATGAAATAATTAAGTATTATGATAATATTTATAACTTAGAAAAAGCTTATGAAATATCTACATTAATGAACGTATCTGATACTAAGAATATGAATATTACTGGTGAAAACATGAGAACATATAATATCATGTTAAATTACTTGTATCAAACAACTAAACTTTCAGTAACTGAAGAGAGAATGGATTTTTTAAGAAAAAATGCCTTATCTCAAACAGGATTATGGAAGTTTGGCATTAGTGGAGATCGTCCAATTATTACTGTAGAAATAAGTGATATTAGTGATATGAGTTTTGTTAAAGAAATATTAAAAACATTTGAATATTATAAAACAAAATCTATCTTTGTAGATGTAGTTATTATTAATAATGAAAATGGTAATTATAAAGACTTAATAAAAAAACAAATAGACGATGAATTATATAGAATTTATACATTAAATAGTTTCTATCATACGCCAGGTAGTGTCACTGTGATAGATGGTTCTACTTTAACAAGAGAAGATATAAGCTTATTAAATGTAGTTCCAAGACTTAGATTTGTAGTAGAAAACCATATTAGTCTAAAAGAAGCTGTAGAAGAATTACAAACAAAGAATAAAGTCAGTGATTATCCTAAATATGAATTAGAAGAAAATATAAAAGTAAAAGAAACAGAAAAATTAGTATTTGATAATAACTATGGTGGATTTAAAAATAATGGTAGCGAATATGTGATTTATAATAAGTTTACTCCAACACCATGGTCTAATGTTATATCAAATAAAACATTTGGTACTATAATTACTAATAATGGTTGTGGATATACTTACGCATATAATTCGGGAGAATTTAAGATATCTAGTTGGAGTAATGAAATAGTTACTAATGATAAGAGTGAAGGATTTAAGTTTAATAATGAAATATTTGATCCGGAAAAATGTACACATGGATTTGGTTATAGTATTTTAGAAAGTGAAACTAAACACCTTTATCACTCTATTACTGAATTTGTAGCAAAAGAAGATAATGTAAAAATTTATTTATTAAAACTTTCTAGTAAAGAAAAGAAAGATACTACTATAAATGTAGAATACTTTATAAAACCAACTTTTGGTAATTTTGAAGAGAAGACTACTAGACATATTTTATCTGAGTTTATGGGCGATGATAATTACTTAAAATTACGTAATGTATATAGTATTAATTATAGTGATGTTAATGTATTTATGACTTCATCTGAAAAAATAAAATATGCTGAATGTAATAAGATGTTAATAAAAAGTATTAACTTCGATGTTGAACTAAAACCTAATGAAGAAAAAGAAATAGCATTTGTTTTAGGGTGCAGCTTATCAGATGAAGAAAATCTTGAATTAATAAAGAAATATACAAATATTACAAATTGTAAGAAAGAATTAAAAAATGTAAAAGAATCATGGAATAAGACATTAAATACTATTTCTGTAAAAACAAAAGATCCAAGTTTTGATTATATGATTAATGGTTGGTATTTATATCAAACAATATCATCAAGAATAGGTGCAAAAGCAGGATTCTACCAAGTAAGTGGTGCCTTCGGCTATCGTGACCAATTACAAGATGCTATGAATATTTGTTTAGTAAAACCAGATTATACAAGAAACCAAATATTAATAAATGCTGCTCATCAATTTATAGAAGGAGATGTTCTTCATTGGTGGCATGAAAAAAATCATTTTGGACTTAGAAGTAGATATAAAGATGATTATTTATGGTTAGTATATGCTACACTTCATTATTTAGAAATAACAGAAGATTTTGATATTTTATCTGAACAAATACCTTACATAGAAGGAGAAAAACTAAGTGATTATGAAAATGAAAAAGGTATAGTATTTAACTATTCCAATAAACAAGAATCACTTCTAGAACATTGTGTTAAATCACTTGAATTATCTATGAAATCTCTAGGAAGTCATAAAATACCACTTATGGGTGGTGGAGATTGGAATGACGGAATGAATAGAGTTGGTATTAAAGGTAAAGGAGAAAGTGTTTGGTTAGGATTCTTCTTGTATGGAATTATTGATAAATTCACTAAGATAATGAAACAATATGATAAAGAATTTAATACTAAGAAATACACGGAATTTAATGAAAAATTAAAAGATAACTTAAACAAAAAGACTTGGGATGGAAATTATTATTTAAGAGCTTTCTTCGATAATGGAGATACTCTAGGTAGTCATGAAAACACAGAATGTAAAATTGATTTATTATCACAAAGTTTTGCGGTTCTTAGCGGAGTAGCACCTAAAGATAGAATAGAAAAATTACTAAACTCTGTAGAGGATCAATTAGTGGATTCTAATAATAAAATAATAAAACTATTAACTCCAGCTTTTTCTAAGAGTCTAAATAATCCAGGATATATTATGAATTATCCAAAAGGTATAAGGGAAAATGGAGGACAGTATACTCATTCAGTTTCATGGTATATAATGGCTTTAATAAAAGCAGGATATTTTGATCGTGCTTACCGTTACTACCAAATGATTAATCCAGTTAATAGAACCCTAAAAGAAGAAAATGTTAATAAGTATAAGGTTGAACCATATGTTATAGCGGCTGATATATATTCAAATGATAATTTCCCTGGTCGCGGTGGATGGACATGGTACACAGGTTCTGCTGGTTGGTTCTATAGAGTAGGTGTAGAAGAAATTCTAGGTATTAAAAAACATGGTGATAAACTATCAATTAAACCTAATATTCCAATAGCTTGGGATGGTTATAAAGCAGTTTACCAATATCAAGATACTACTTATAATATAGAAGTAATTAAGAATAATAAAGAAGGTCTATTATTAGACGATAAAGAGATTATTTCTTCAGAAGTATCTCTAAAAAATGATAAGAAGACTCATAAGATTATTGTTAATATACGTAAATAGAGGTGCATATGAATTTACATAAAGATAAATATATTATTGTAGAAATTATTCCTACGCATAGTGATTCCGATAAAGGTTTTATTGCTCAAATAAGTGCATTAAAACTAGATGGAATAAAACTACTAGATAGATTTGATTATAGAGTAAAAGATAACTTAATAGAAAATGATGATCTTAAAAGATTAATATCTTATGATAAAGAAATGTTTACTTATGTAGATAACATTTACTTTATTATAGAAAAGTTTAAACAATGGGCAGAAGATTATCCAATACTTATAGTTGAAGAAACTTATACACCTGGTTATCTATCTGAATTAAATAATACAAAAGAACTTATATATCCGTATATAGATATGGAGTATAGTTTAGATGTATTTGATAAAATAATGGATAAATATAAGATAGAACCTACAAATCATTTAGTAGATATTCTATATGAAGCAATAATATTTCATGGAGAAAAAAAAGAAGATTAATCTTCTTTTTTTATTCATATTATGTTATTATAAACAAACAAGAAAGAGGAAACTATATGGAAGACATTATAAAATTATTAAATGACCCGGAAGTAGAGAAAAGTATTAGAGGAATATATAGAATAGTAAGTACTAATTTAAAAGATGAATTTAGATGTATTGATGAAGATACAATGATATCTTATGCAAAAGCATATCTTATACATGAATATAATAGCATAGAAAATAAGTATGATAAAAAACACTTCTTAGTAGAAATAAAAAAAGCAATTATATATCCAGTGCTTGATAATTTTATAAGAAGTTTAAATGGTAGTATAGCTAAACCTGGAGAATTAGTAAAAAAATATGTAGTTGAAGAAATAAAAGAATTAGAAGATGCTAGAGATACAGAAATATATAGAATACTTTCTCAAGATAATAAATATATAGCTAAAATAATTGCAAAATATCATGGATTCCATACTATAAATTATTTTAAAAAGAGGGCTGAAGAAAATAAAGGAGTTCAATCATATATTGAACATATAATTCCAGAAGAGGAATTAAAAATAATAGAAGCTACTAAGAATTATCCTATACCTAATCAAATAGCTCATATGTTATATGATGTAAAAAGAAATATTTATTATTATTGTGATTATACAATAAATGGAGAAGATGAAAAATTAAAGAATTTATTTGTATCTACAAAACAAGAAAATCCAAGATTTGAAATAGTGTTTGAAGATGGAACAATTGTTGAATATAATATGGGTGGCATAAGAATAAAACCATATACTTTTAAACAATTAGTTAGATATACAAAACTATTCTTTGCAAAAGAAT
>CADALJ010000022.1 GCA_902788735.1 uncultured Erysipelotrichaceae bacterium | reverse complement strand
GTACAAAAATATGCTGAGAGTCATAACTTAGGAGTAGTTAGAGAACTTTGTGGACATGGAATAGGACGCGATATGCATGAAGATCCTGAAGTACCTAACTTTGGAATAGAAAATACAGGTCCAAGATTAAAACCAGGAATGGTTATATGTATAGAACCAATGCTTACATTTGGAAAACGTGATGTATATTTGCTTGATGATGATTGGACTGTAGTTACACAAGATGGGTCTGATGCAGCACATTATGAGCATACTATCTTAGTAACAGAAGATGGTTATGAAATATTAACTCCTAGATTAGATTAACGTAAAATAATAATATTTTACGTTTTTTTTATTTTTAAGAATTTTAATTATTAATATTTTGTTGTAAAATAATAATAGGTGATAATATGAAGAAAAGTGTATTATTCTTAATAAATGGTTTAGGTATAGAACGCCAAGGTAGTTATAGTATATCAATAGATCAATGTATGCCTAATTTAGCTAGAACAAAAGAAACATCATTTTTTACTACTGCTATAATTAATTCAGTAGAATATAAATCTGCATATGAAAGTTTCTTTTTAGGTGAAACATATAAAAAAGAAGTAAAATATATTAATAATGGTATTGTTAATGACAATATTATTAATAATCCAACATTTATTAGTTTAAAAAACTCTTTAAGTAATGGTAATAAACTACATGTATTTTTAGAACCTACTAATGATTTAATTGCTGATTCGCTTAATGAATTAATTAAGAAATTAGAACTTAATAAAGAACAAAAAGTATTCTTACATTTACTTCTTACTCAACAAACACCTACTGAATATAAAAAATTAATAGATATAATTAATTATATTAAGTATCATTTAGATACACGTATCACAGTAGGATTTATTATTGGTAAAGAACTAATTTCTGAAAATCCAACAGCTGAAGACATTGATATGGTAAGAAAAGTATTTTTCTATTGTTCTTGTGAAAGATGGACTGAAACAGAAGTTAAACTAAAAGATTTAATGAATTCTAATATAAGACCATGTATAGCTCCAGGATTTAGTGCAACTAATGGATGTAATATTGAAGATAATGATTCAATACTATTCTTTAATACACGTAAGAGTAATTATGATAAATATATCGATGCACTATATGCTAATGCTCCTAGAGTATTTAAAAAAGATGATTTTAAATTGAATTTATATTCATTAATTAGATTAGATACTAAATATAATATAACTTGTTTTGCAGAAAACATTATATATGAAAATAGTTTATCTAATATATTGGCTAAAGCTAATCTAAAAGCATTAATAGTTACTAAGAATGAAAATATTAATTATATTAATTTCTTAGTAAATGGCCTAAATCATGTTAAAAGTCCTAATGTAGACTTTGTAGTATTGGATGATAATAATTTATCTAATCCTACATATGTAGCTAATTTAATAGATGGTACTAATTATAATTTAATAATATTTGATTATCATATGGATGTATCAAAAACAGTTAATGAATTAAAAGCAGGATTAGAAGTAATAGATAAAGCTTTAGGAAATGTAGTAAATACTTGTGTTAATAAGCATTCTTTATTTATAACTTCACTATATGGTATTAAAAAAGAATTACCTATAGCTCCATATAATGATGAAATGGTTACAATAGATTATGAAATGCAAATACCAATATTCTTCTTTGATTATACATTCCCAAGAAGTAAATATCATTTAGTACCAGGCGAAACTAATGATATCTTAAATACTGCCATTAGATGTGTATGGGATAATAAAGAATTAACTACTTTAGTAAAAACTAAAGGACTACTTACAAGTTTATTATTTAAATAAAAAAATAGGATTTGAATCCTATTTTTTTAATTCTAAATAATCAAGTTCAGGAATTAATTTATCTAATTCATTTAATATTTTATCTTCATTCACATTATTAGGATTTTTAATAGAAGAAGTTAACAACGTAATAACACCACTAACATAAAATAAAGCAATATTCTCATTAGGAATATTAGAATGATTAATACAATGTTCATTTAATTCCTCACATACAGAATTATATGCAGCTTCAAACATCATATCATGAGCTACCGAATTGTAGTTCTTTTTTATTATAGAAAGAATAGAGTAAGTATTAATTATTTTAGATAAATATAGGAATAATTCCTTAACTATAATCATAAAATATTCTTTAATACTATCTACTTGAGTATTCTTATACTTACTTAAATGAATAATAAGTTCATTTTTTAAATCATTCATAAATGAATTTAATAATTCATACTTATCATTAAAATGATCATAAAAAGTAGATCTATTAATTAAAGATACTCTACATATATCAATAACTTTAATATCTTCAAATGATTTTTCTTCCATTAATTCTATTAAAGCTTTATATAAATTAGTCTTTGTCTTACGTACACGTAAATCTTCTTTTTTATCCATTTTTTTTCACCAATATAGATTATAGTTGTTTTTCCAACAAAAGTAAAGATAAACCACAAATGTTGTTTAAATAATAAACAAAATAAATAAAAACGTAGTTTAATAAACATTTTTTTAAAAATGTAACTTCATATTTTTACTCATTTGCATAATAATTACAAAGAAGGAGGAAATATATGAAAAAATTTGCAGATTTTATTACAAGAAGACATATTTTAATTTTAATTATCGGTTTAGCTCTATTAGTACCTGCAATTATTGGTTATATCAACACAAGAATTAATTATGATATTTTAGTATATTTACCAGATAATATAGATACTATTAAAGGTGAAAAGATATTAACAAAAGATTTTGGAATTGGTAGTTATGCTTTTGTAATGACAGATATGAAAGATAATTATAAAGTTTTAAAATTAGAAGAAAAAATAAAAAAAATTAAAGGAGTAAATAAAGTATTTAGTATAGCTGATGTACTTGATACAACTATTCCTAAAGATATGTTACCAAATGAAATAAAAGATAAATTATATGATAAAGATACAAGTATAATAATGGTAACATTTAATGGCTCAACTTCAGAAGATGAAACGATTGAAGCAGTAAGAAATTTAAGAAAAACAGTAGGTGATGCTAATAGCATTAGTAGTATGACAGCCATGGTAGTAGATACAATGGACTTATCCAATCAAGAAATACTAATCTATGTAGTAATAGCAGTAGCATTATGTTTATTAGTTCTTACTATAACAACAGACTCATATATAATACCATTTTTATTATTAGGTAATATTGGTATAGCTATTATTTATAATATGGGAACAAATATTTTCTTAGGAGAAATATCATATATAACAAAAGCAATTGCAGCAGTATTACAATTAGGAGTTACAACAGACTTTTCAATATTTTTGTATCATAAATATATACAAGCAAAAGAAAACAGAAAAAGTAATAAAGAAGCTATGAATATGGCCATAGTAGAAACATTTAAATCAGTAATAGGATCAAGCCTAACAACTTTTGTCGGTTTCTTAGCACTTTGTACAATGGATTTAACATTAGGAACAGATATTGGTCTTGTAATGGCTAAAGGAGTATTAATGGGACTTATTTGTGTTTTAACAATTTTCCCAGCACTTCTATTAGTATTCGATAAAGTAATAGAAAAAACAACTCATAAAGTATTATTACCAGAATTTAAAGGAATACAAAAATTCTCAAGTAAATATTATAAATATATATTTGTAGTATTTTTAATACTTTTAATCCCAGCGTATATTGGTAATAAAAACTGTATGGTTTATTATAAACTAGATGAATCACTTCCAAGTAACTTAGCATTCCATGTTGCCGATACTAATCTAGCTAAAAAATTTAATATAACATCTCCTGAAATAGTAATATTAAGAAAAGAAGTTAATCGAAACAAAGTACAACAATTAACTGAGAAACTTGAAAAGGTTAAAGGCATTAACTTAGTACTTGCACCTAATACATTAGTAAGTGATGAATTTTCTAGTCTATTACCTAAAGAATTAAATGAATTACTAGATAATCCTAAATATCAATTAATTATTATGAATTCAAAATATGAAATAGCATCAGATAAATTAAATAATCAAGTAAAAGAAGTAGAAAAAATAGTAAAAGAATATGATGAAAAAGGAATAGTTGCTGGAGAAGGGGCTTTAATGAAAGATTTAGTAACTATATCAGATCATGATTTCAAAATGGTTAATTATACATCAATTATAGTTATATTTATAGTAATGCTTTTAGTTCTACAATCAATTGGATTACCAGTAGTACTAATATTTGCAATAGAATTTGGTATTTTTGTAAATATGGCAATATCATACTACACTGGAGTAAAACTTCCATTTATCGCAAGTATAGTAGTAGGAACTATCCAGTTAGGAGCAACAATTGATTATGCAATTTTAATGTCTACTACATATTTAGAAGAAAGACATACGAAAAAGAAAGAAAAACAAAAAGCAATAGAAGATACATTAAAAGTAACTGTACCATCTATTATAACTTCAGCACTATGTTTCTTTGCAGCTACAATAGGAGTAAGTATTTATACAAAAATAGATATGATTGGTTCAATTTGTACATTACTTGCAAGAGGCGCTATTATTTCAATGTTAGTAGTTGTAATAATTCTTCCATCTCTATTATTAATATTTGATGGATTTATCTTAAAAACAACTAAATTTAAGGAGGGTAAATAAAATGAAATTAAATAAGAAAATAAGTTTAATCGCATTAGTATTAATATTATCTAATCCATTAAATACTTTTGCATTAACTAAAACAGAAACAGTATACACAACATTAAAAAATACTGGTGAAGTAGAAAAAACAGATATAAATGTATCTCTAAGTAAATTAACTGAAGGAGAAGTAATTGATTATACTAATTTAGAAAATATTAAAAATATTAATGGTGAAGAAACTTTCTCAAGAGATACTAATAAAATCACTTGGAAATCTACTGGTAAAGATATTTATTATAAAGGTAAATTAAATAGTGAATTACCAATCAAAGTAACTGCAAAATATTATCTAAATAATGAAGAAAAACCTTTAACTGAAATTATTGGTAAAAAAGGAAATATAAAAGAAGTATTTAAATTTAAAAATGATAGTTATGATTATAATAGTGGTATGTATACACCATTTGTAGTAAGTACTATTAGTATGATAAATACAAAAAATAATTCAAATGTAGAAGTAAGTACAGGTAAAGTTATTAATACAGGTAATAAATCCATAGTAACTGCAATATCTGCACCAGGCTTATATGAAAGTACTAATATTTATGAATTAAGAAATATGGATGAAGTAACTATTTCATATGATACAGATAAATTTAGTATGAATGATATATATTTTGTGATTACACCTAAATTATTAGACGAAGTAGATATTTCTAATTTAGATAAAATAAGTACTGTTACTAATTCATTAAATACATTACAAGATGGAGTAAATAAATTAGAGTCAGGATCTAATACTTTATATGAAGGTAATAATAGTTTAAATGAAGGATTAAAGTCTTTAAACGAAGGATTAGAAAAAGCATTAAATGGTTCAGATGAATTATATAAAGGATTAAGTCAAGTAGAAGAAGGTAGTAGTAAAATAAATTCTCTAACTACTTTAGTAGATGAATTATATAAAACATATAAAGAAAATGAAGCACTTTTAAATAATATTAAAGAAGGAATAACAGAAGAACAATTAACAGAAGGAATTAATAATGCAACTAGGGAAAAAACATCACTAGAAAATAAATTAAATGAAGTAAATACTGCTATTACTATGTTAGAACAAATACCACAAGAAGTAATTACAGAAGAACAAAAAGTAACACTTGAAACTTTAAAGGGTCAAAAAATCCAAATAGAAAATGGTATATCTGAATATGCCAAAGGTATTAGTGAAGCAGAAACTAACTTAAAAATGCTTCCAACAGCTTCAATTAAATTAACAACTGCTAATGAAGTAATATCAAAAGTACTTTGTGGTGTATTAGGAGTTAATGATATCAATGCAGTAAATGATGAAGTAATTAATACATTTAAAATACAAATAACTACTCTAACTACAGGTATTTCTAAATTATGTGAAGGAAGTAAAGAATTAAATACTGGTTTAAATGAGTTATATGAAGGATCTAATAAATTAGTAGAAGGTTCTACTAAGTTAAGTGAAGGTAATAAAGAACTATTAGAAGGTATTACTAAACTAAATAATGAAGGAATTAAAAAACTAAGTAATTATGGTAGTAAAATAAATAATTATTCTTATAATATAAAAACATTAATAAACTTAAGTAAAAACTATAAAGGATTTACAAGTAGTAATGCAGATAAAACAATCTTCATATATAAATTATCAAAATAAAAGGGTAACCTTTTATTTTTTTTTGTTAACCAATAAATGTTGACATAAAAAATATACTGTGATATGATTAATGCGAATTTGAGGAAAGGAGTGAGAATATGATCAAATTTGAAAACAATAATATTTTTAGTAGTGACTATAATGGGAATTTAATTGTATTCTCAGTCGTTTTAGCGTAAAAAAATAGTCACTTAGGTGACTTTTTATTTTGTATAAAGAGGTGAATAGTATGAAAAAAATGAAAAGTTTTAAAATATTATTCCAATACTTAAAAGATGAAAAGGTAAGATTATTTTTATATATCTTATTAGTCGTACTTAGTTATTTACCTTCTTTATTAGGAGTATATTATTGGGGTTTGGCTGTTGAAAAATTGGTATTAAATGATTTTAATAGTTTTGTATTTTATCTAATTATAATGTCTAGTATTAATATATTATTTTATTCAATACTACAAATACCTAGAGATAGTTTATATAACTATTTAGAAATCAAATTTACTAAGAACGTTAGTAAAGATTTATATAAAAAGATAGATTGTCTTCCAGCTCGTTCTTTCGAGGAAATTGGAGTAGGAGAATTTATTAATAGATTATATACAGATCCTGATAGAATAATGCAATTACTACAAAAGATGATTAGATTAATATGTAAATCTATTATACTTGTAGTAGTATTAGTAATCGCATTTTCTACATCTTGGATATTAGGTTTAGAAATATTAATATTTGGAATTATTATGGGATTTATTTCTGCAAAATTCTTCCCTAAAATTAAAAAGACTCATGAAAGTATAAAGAAAGAGTCAGATAATTATGTTAAAGTAGCTACTGAGAATATTACTGGTATAAGAGAAATAAAATCCTTAGGTATTAAGGAAAATATTAGAAAAAACTTATTTGGTATATTAGATGAAATGTTTCGTCATACTAAAGATATTAAAAAATATGAAGTCACTTACTTTAGTTTAAATAACTTAAGTTACTTTATCCTACAATTTATTATCCTTGTAACTGCTGCTTATTTTGTAGTTCAAGGTAAAATAGCTTATTCATTATTTATGGTAATTGAATCATATATTTGGAGAATAGATGATGTAGTAGAAAGTATTAGTGACTTTGGAGTTAATTATAATAAGGTTACTGTATCTTTAAAAAGAATTGGTGAAATTATTAATAACGAATTATATAAAGATGAAAAGTTTGGTAGAAAGCGCCTTATTAATGCTAAAGGTGTAATAGAATTTAAAGATGTTAAGTTTAGATATAGTAAAGAAGAAGATTATACACTTAAAGGTCTTACTATGAAAATACCTCCTCATAAAAAGATTGCTGTAGTAGGACGTAGTGGTAATGGTAAAAGTACTATATTTAACTTATTATTAAGATATTTTGATTGTAATAGTGGTTCTATTACTATAGATGGTATTAATATTAAGGATTTAACTGAAAAGAGTTTAAGAGAAAATATTTCTATTATTAGACAATCACCATTCTTATTCAATTTAAGTATTATTGATAATTTTAAATTAGTTAAAGATGATGTAACTTTAGATGAAATAAGAGAAGTATGTAAAAAAGCATATATAGATGACTATATAATGAGTTTACCTAAAGGATATGAAACAATAATAGGAGAAGGTGGAATAAACTTATCAGGAGGTCAAAAACAAAGATTAGCCATTGCAAGAACCCTATTATTAAATACAAAAATAATTTTATTTGATGAAGCAACTAGTGCATTAGATAATGAAAGTCAAGAATACATTAAAAAGACTATTGATGATTTAGTTAAAACACATACAGTTATAATTGTAGCTCATAGACTTTCAACTATTGTAGATGCTGATAAGATAAATATTATTGAAAAAGGTATGTTAGTTGACAGTGGAACACACTCTGAATTATTAGAGAAAAGTAAAGTATATCAAGGATTATATTCAAAAGAAAACTCAAATTCGTAAGAGAAAGTAAAGTGCTTTCTCTTTTTTTTGCATTTTGTACTATTTTTTTATATTTCATGATAGAATATTGTATGGGTATAAAGGAGGGTAATATGTTAGAAATAAAAAATATTACAAAAACATATAAAACAGAAGGTTTTACTCAAAAAGCATTAGATAAAGTTAGTATAAATTTTAGAAGATGTGAATTTACATCTATCTTAGGACCTAGTGGTAGTGGTAAAACAACCTTATTAAATATAATAGGTGGATTAGACCATTATGATTCAGGAGATTTAATTATTAATGGTACTAGTACTAAAAAGTATAATGATAGAGACTGGGATACATATAGAAATCATAGAGTAGGATTTGTATTTCAAAGTTATAATTTAATAACACATCAAACAGTTTTAGCTAACGTTGAATTAGCACTAGCTTTATCAGGAATAGATAAGAAAGAGCGAACTCGTCGTGCTAAAGAAGCTTTAGCAAAAGTTGGATTAAAAGATCATATGAAGAAAAAGCCATCACAACTATCAGGTGGACAAATGCAGCGTGTTGCAATAGCTCGTGCTTTAGTAAATGATCCTGAAATAGTACTTGCCGATGAACCAACAGGAGCACTTGATACTGCTACATCACGTCAAGTAATGGAACTTTTAAAAGAAATAGCTAAAGATAGATTAGTTATTATGGTTACACATAATGCAGAAATTGCTGAAGACTATTCAACAAGAATTATAAGAGTCCAAGATGGAGAAGTAATAAGTGATACTAATCCATATACCGATGAAGAAGAAAAAGAAGATTTAAAGAAAGACAAGAAAACTTCAATGAACTTTTTAACAGCTTTCTCACTATCTTTAAATAACTTAATGACTAAAAAAGGAAGAACTATTCTAACAGCATTTGCAGGTAGTATTGGTATTATTGGTATAGCTTTAATTCTAAGTTTAGCTCATGGTATTAATAAGTTTATTGATAAGACAGAAGAAGAAACACTTAGTTCTTATCCACTACAAATTCAAAAAGCATCAATTAATTATGGAGAAGTAATAAAAGCTTTAGCTGGTAATATGCAAACAGAAAAACACAATGATGATAAGATTTATTCTTATAATATAATGGGTAGTATGTTTGAATCATTCTCAGCATCAGCTAGAATCCAAGATATGTCTAAATTCAAAGCATATTTAGAAAAAAATAAAGACATAGATAAGTATGTAACAAGTATCCAATATGGATATAATACAACATTAACACTATATAAACCAGGGGAAGAAGTACTAAGAGTTAACCCAACTACAGTACTTGATTCTATTGGTATGGGAACTAATGGTATTTCAAATGTATATAGTGGAATGATGAGCGATAATGATGTATTCTATGAAATGATTGATAATGATAAACTAATCAAAAAACAATATAACTTAGTAGCTGGTAAATACCCTAAAAATTATAATGAAGTAATGTTACTAGTAGATGAAAATAATCAAGTACCAGATTATACTTTATATAGTTTAGGAATACTTTCTCAAGATACTTTAAAAGAACAATTTAATAATATGATTAGTGGTAAAGAAGTTAAATTTGAAAAAGTTTCATATAAACCAGATGAAATAATTGGATTAAAATACAAATTAGTAATTAACCCAGATTTCTATCAAAAAGTAAATAATGTATGGATTAATAAATCAGATGATACTGAATATATGAAGAAAATAATAAATGAATCAGAAGAAATAGAAATAGTTGGTATTGTTAAACAGAATAGTGAAGCAGTATCATCTAATACTAAAGTAGGTTCAGTATTATATAAAAATAGTTTAATGAAGCATTTAGTAGAAAAAGTAAATGAAAGAGAAATAGTAAAAGAGCAAATTTCAAATAAAGAAATAAATGTATTTACTGGTAATGCATTTAGAGAAAATAATAAGTTTGATATGAGTAGCCTATCTTATGAACAAATGATGACTATGCAAAATATGTCTGAATCTGAACTTGCAGAGTATATTAAAGCATATTCAGAAAATGCTACAGCTACATATGAAGATAATTTATTAAAACTAGGAATTAGTGAAATAGATAATCCTGATACAATTAATATTTATCCTAAAGATTTTGATTCTAAAGAAAAAATAACTAAGATAATAGAAAAATATAATAAAGGTAAAAAAGAATCTGATAAAATTGAATATAATGATATAGTAGGTATAATGATGAGTAGTGTTCAAACCATCGTAAATGTTATTAGTACTGTATTAATTGCCTTTGTTGCAATAAGTTTAATAGTATCTAGTATTATGATAGCTATAATTACTTATATTTCTGTAATTGAAAGAACTAAAGAAATAGGAATATTACGTGCAGTAGGTGCAAGTAAAAAAGATATTTCAAGAGTATTTAATGCAGAAACATTAATTGAAGGTTTAGCTGCAGGAATACTTGGTATAGTAGTAACTATATTATTTAATATTCCAATTAATATTATTGTTAAAGCAATAGTTAATATTAGTGGTATAGCATCACTTCCAATATCAGGAGCAATTATCTTAATTATAATTAGTGTGCTTTTAACAGTAATTGCAGGATTTATCCCAGCTAAGATAGCGTCTCGTAAAGATCCAGTAGAAGCTTTAAGAAGTGAATAAACTTGTTAATTGAATATAATAAGTATATTAAATTTAAATAAATGTCTAAAAGAATTTGAATATTTCAAATTCTTTTTT
>CADALJ010000021.1 GCA_902788735.1 uncultured Erysipelotrichaceae bacterium | reverse complement strand
TCAACAGCAATTTCTACTGCATTTAGTAGATCTTTTGTATTGATTCCTGCTAAAACAAAGTCTCCTTTGTCTAATGCTTCTGGTCTTTCAGTACTTGTTCTAATGCATACAGCTGGGATTGGTTCATTTTTAGATATATAGAATGAACTTTCCTCAGGTAATGTTCCTGAATCACTCACTACACAGAAAGCATTTTTTTGTAAGTTATTATAATCATGAAATCCTAATGGTTCATGTTGAATTACTCTAGGATCTAACTTAAAATTCATCTTTTCTATTTTCTTTTTACTTCTTGGATGACATGAATATAGAATTGGCATATCATACTTTTCAGCAAGTTTATTTATAGCATTAAATAAACTTAAGAAATTTTCATCTGTATCAATATTTTCTTCTCTATGTGCAGATAACAATATATATTGTTTTGCCTTTAGATTAAGTTTCTCTAATATGTTAGAAGCATTAATTTTTTCATAATTATTTTCTAATACTTCAGCCATTGGTGAGCCTGTAACATATGTTCTTTCTTTTGGTAATCCACAATCATGTAAATATGTACGTGCTTGTTCAGAATATGCTAAATTAACGTCACTTATGATATCAACAATTCTTCTATTAGTTTCTTCTGGTAAGCATTCATCTTTGCATCTATTACCAGCTTCCATGTGAAAAATTGGAATATGAAGTCTTTTTGCTGGAATAGCACTTAAACAGCTATTAGTATCTCCTAATATTAATAAGGCATCTGGTTTAATTTGATTCATTAGTTTATATGATGCATTAATAATATTTCCTACTGTAGAACCAAGATCATCTCCAACTACATTCATATATACTTCTGGTTCTTCTAATTCCAAGTCTTTAAAAAATACACCATTTAAATTATAATCATAATTTTGACCAGTATGTGCTAAAATACAATCAAAGTATTTACGGCATTTTTTTATAACTGCTGAAAGTCTAATAATTTCTGGTCTAGTCCCAACTATTATTAATAATTTTAATTTCCCATTTTCTTTCCATTTAATATCTTCGTATTCTGTTTTCATTTTTATCTCCTTTAAAAAATTAAATAATATTAACTATTATTTAATTACTTTTCTATATGTATCTGGTTTTTCTTCATTAAACAATTCATTGCACCACATGCAAAGTATCATTTCATCATCACCAATATTTTCAATATTATGTGAATATCCTACTGGGATTGTGATAATTTTAATATTAGTATCATCAACAATGAATTCTTCTCTTGAACCATCTAATATTGATTCAAATGTAATTTTAGCTTTACCTTTAACAACAATGAATCTTTCCATCTTAGTATGATGGTAATGATTACCTCTAACTATACCAGGCTTTGATGTTGAAATTGAAAATTGACCTGCAGATAATGTTCTAACTAATTCTGTAAATGAGCCTCTCTCATCAGTATGTTTAACAGTTTCTGTCATATCTTTGTCTAATGGTATATATGATACAAATGTTGCAAACATTTTTTTAGTAAAATCATCACCTGTACTTGGTATATAAATTGAATTCATATCATTTTTAAATTCATTTAACATTTCAACTATTTTACCTAATGTTACTTTATATCTAGGATTAATATAATAAATTCCATCTTTTTGTTCAATATCTTTTTCATTACCTTTTAAAAGATCTAACATTGTATAACATATATCATCTATATAAATAAGCTCTAATTCTTTATTTGGATCATCTACTCTAATATCTAAGTCATTAGCAATATTGTTACAAAAAGTGGCTATTACTGAATTGTAATTTGGACGACACCATTTACCAAAAACATTATGGAATCTAAATACATAACTATTTTTTATATTTTCTTTAATATAATCTTCAGCCATTTTTTTAGATTTACCATAATCATTATCTAATGCTGCTTGAATAGATGATGAAATCATTAATTTTACTTCTGGGTTTTCTTTGTTTATTAAATCTACTAATGACTTTGTTAAATCAAAATTACCTTCATAAAATTCTTTAGTTTCTACAGGACGATTTACACCTGCTAAGTGAAATATAAAATCAATATCTTTAATATTTTCTTCTATTAACTTAAAATCATCATTTCTATCAAACTTTATAATTTCAATATTTTCATTTTCATTCAAATGAGTTACTAAATTTTTACCTATAAAACCATTGGCACCTGTTACTAATACTTTCATAATTCACCTACTATTTATTTAATGCTTCTTTTACTTCTTGTTTACTAAGTTTATTATCTTTATTTTTATCAGCTTTTAAGATATCTGTTCCTATACTTTCTAATTTATCTACTGTTTTCTTTTCTTCTGTTGAAGCAACTAATTTCTTTGCTAATTCTTCTTGTACAAAGTCTGTAGTTAATAATTTTTTTACTACTCCATCAACATCAAGTCTCTTAGTATTATGTGATGTATATGCTTCATCAGCCATTGTTTCAACTTTACCCTTAACAACAAACTTATCATAATTTAAATCTCTATTATCAGCAGCAACACGGTAATAATCTCCCATGTCTTCAGCTCTAAGTCTTTCTTCTCTTGTCATTAATGTTTCATATAATTTTTCACCATGACGTGTTCCAATTATTCTGATTCCTGTATCACCAAAAAGTTTTTGAACTCCTTTTGCAAGATCACCTATTGTTGATGCATCTGCTTTTTGAATGAATAAATCACCTGGATTAGCATGTTCAAAAGCAAAATGTACTAATTCTACTGCTTCATCTAGGTTCATTAAGAATCTTGTCATGTTAGGATCTGTAATTGTGATTGGGTGACCATTCTTAATTTGTTCAACAAATAATGGAATAACACTACCACGTGATGCCATAACATTTCCATATCTAGTACAACAAATAACTGTTTTTCCTCTTTGTGCTGCAACTCTAGCATTTGCAAAAATAACTTTTTCCATCATTGCTTTTGATGTACCCATTGCATTAATTGGATATGCAGCTTTATCAGTTGAAAGACAAACTATTCTTTCTACGCCTTCAGCAATTGCTGCATGAAGTACATTATCAGTACCAATTACGTTTGTTCTTACAGCTTCCATTGGATAAAATTCGCAAGATGGCACTTGTTTTAATGCAGCGGCATGGAATATATAATCAACTCCTACCATTGCATCTTGTACGCTTTGGATATTTCTTACATCTCCAATATAAAATTTAACTTTTGAATATAAATCAGGATGATTTGCTTGTAATTCATGTCTCATATCATCTTGCTTTTTTTCATCTCTTGAAAAGATTCTTATTTCTTTTAAATCGCTATCAAGGAAATGCTTTAATACGGCATGTCCAAATGATCCTGTTCCTCCTGTGATTAATAATGTTTTTCCTTTAAAACTATTCATATTTCTTTCCTCCATTAATTCATTTGTTTATTATAGTATTCATCACAAATCTCTTCTGTGTCTCCTACTTTAACTATTTTTCCATGTTCTATCCACACTACCCTAGTACATAATTCTTTGATTGATTCTAATGAATGTGAAACATATAATACTGTTGTTCCACCCTTAATTAGGCTCATCATTTTCTTTTTACTCTTTTCTTGAAATTTAATATCCCCTACGGAAAGTATTTCATCAACTATCAATATTTCCGGGTTAACAATTGTAGCAATTGAAAATGCTAATTTAGCAATCATACCTGATGAAAAATTCTTAATTGGGACATTTAAGAAATCTCTTAATTCTGAGAATTCTACTATTTCTTCAAACTTTTCATCAATTAGCTTTTTAGAGTATCCAAGGATTGCACCATTTAAATAAATATTTTCTTTAGCAGTTAACTCATGGTCAAATCCTGCACCCAATTCAATCATTGGTGATATTACTCCATTTACTATAACTTTACCTTTTGTTGGTTTTATTACACCACTTACTATTTTAAGAAGTGTAGATTTACCTGCTCCATTTGATCCAATAAGTCCAACTACTTCTCCAGGTTTAATGTGTAAGTTAATATCATTTAAAGCCCAAAAAAAATCTTTTTTCTTTTTATTTCTTTTAAAACTAAGTATGTTTATAAAGGCTTGTTTTAAAGAAAAATCTTTTTCTACACCTAAATTGAACTTCATAGAAACATTTTCTAACTTTATCAAATCGGCACCTCCTATATATAATAAATAAATTTATTTTGATTCTTTTTAAATACTAATCCGCCAATTATTAATGATACTATACCTATTAGACCAATAATAATTAAATTCATTAATGATGGAGCTTGACCATATAATACTATTTGTCTTGCTGCATCTAATAATCTATATAATGGATTAAATCCCATTATAGTTTGTAAATCTTTTGGAAGTATTTCAACACTATAGAATACTGGTGTTAAATAATTCCAAATTGTTATTATAATTCCATAAATATATATTATGTCTCGTAAGAAAACTGAAATACACGATAAAAGTAATCCCATACCCATAGTAAATAAGAATAAACATAAAAATACATAAGGTAAAATCAAGTAATATATATTAAGGTGACATGTATATTGTCCTAACCCTACATATGATAATAAAATAATTCCTAACCATGGAATAAGTGTTAACACAAAGTTAATTAATACAAATAAACACTTTGATACTGGGAAAATATATTTAGGTATATATACCTTATTTATTAGTGAAAAGTTACTTACTACTGATATCATAGCTGAGCTTGATGCTTCACTAAAATAATTAAACATTATTAAACCAGTCATCAAATATACTAAGTAGTTTATTCCCTCTACTTTAAACTTAAACATTTGTGAGAAAACTACAGCCATGACAGCCATCATCAATACTGGGTATAATAGGCTCCATACAATTCCTAATACGCTTCTTTTATATTTAACTTTGAAATCTCTTATTACTAATTGTTGGATTAAGAATGAGTATTTTTTAACATTTATCAAAGTACTTTTTATCATTTTTATCCTCCTTGCAATATCTAGTATAACACAATACTCTATTTTTGACTACATTTTAAAAGTGCCAATACAATTTAATTAATGATTTATGAGTTTCTATAATTCTTTTTAAAATATTTCTCTTTTTCAAATATTTATTTTTCTTCCAATTAGGAAAGTATTTATTTAAATGAGCAAATGATTTATTTAAAAAGTCTTTTGCTAATTTTTTATCTTTTTGATTTTTTTGTTGAAGATTGTATCTAGATAGTAATTGGATATTTAGATATTCTAATTCATCATAAATACTTTTATTAAAAAAACTATTAGTTTGTTTTAATATTTCTAAAATATCAAATACTCTTTTATCCATGGATGTTGTTTCACTATTATCATGGATTCTGTAATAATATATATAATCATTACATTTTATTGTCTTTTTAGAATTCTTTATAGCATTTGCAGTGAAAGGTACATCTTCATACTTATACTCTTCCGAAAAATTAACAGTTAATATATCTTTTTTAAATAATTTTCCACAAGGACCTAGAGGTATTTCAAATATTTGTGTTTTATTATTATCTAAGTTACCTTCTGAAAAATTAATTTCATCCTTAGTTAAACTATTATCATCTTTTAATCTAAGCATATTACCAACTACAATATCAGCTTTTAAATCTATTGCTTTTTTATAAAGATTTTCCATAGCATCTTTAGCTATATAGTCGTCACTATCTAAGAAGAATATATATTTACCTTGGGCTTTTTTTAATCCCATATTACGAGTTTTTCCTATACCATTATTTTTGGTAGTAAAAAGTTTAATTCTTTTGTCTTTGTATTTTTTTACAATTTCCAAAGTATTGTCAGTAGATCCATCATTTATAATTATTATTTCTAATTCTTTTTTTGTTTGAGAGATAACTGAATTTATACAATCTTCTATATATGATGCGGCATTGTATGCCGGAATTATTATACTAATATCACTTTTCATTATCTATTCTTCCTCTTTAATTATATATATAGGTCTATTTTTTACTTCTAAATAGATCTTAGATATATAAGTACCAATTACTCCTAAGAAGAATAATTGTACTCCACTTACAAATAATACTATACAAGCCATTGATGGCCATCCTGTTGCAGGATCACCCCATACTATTGTTTTTACGATAATAACTATTACAGCAATAAAGGCTATTAAACAGAAAAATAATCCAATATAAGTAGAAAGTAACAATGGTGCTGTTGAAGTAGATGTTATTCCTTCTATTGCATATTTAATTAATTTTCTTAGATTAAATTTAGATTTACCTACTTTTCTATTAGGGGCTTCATAACTTATCCACTTAGTATTATATCCTACATAGTCAAACATTCCTTTCATATAACGATTATATTCATTCATTGAAAGGATTGAATCTACCATTTGTCTTGTCATTAAACGAAAATCCCTTGCTCCTGGTTTTTCTTTAGATTTAGCCAGTTTAGTAATCAATCTGTACCATATATTTGTTAATCCTTTTCTAATAATATTATATCCTTCATGGCTCTTAGTGTATAGTGCACAACAATCATAATAATCTTCTTTTAAGTAATGATACATTGTCTTTAGCATTTCTGGTGGATCTTGTAAATCTACATCCATAAATGCTACATAATCACCACTAGATTTTCTAAGTCCTGCTAACATGCCTGCTTCTTTTCCAAAATTCTTAGTAAAAGAAATATAATGTACTCTTTGATCTTTTTTATTTAATTCTTTTAGAACTCTTAATGTGTTATCTTTACTTCCATCATCTATAAATATTAATTCAAAATTTAAATTATCCATTTCTTTACTAATCTTGTCTATTTCTTTGTGGAATACCGGGATAGCTTCTTCTTCATTAAAACAAGGTACTATTATTGAGATAGTTTCTTTCTTAGACATATTTTCACTCCTTTATTCATAATAGAAAATTATATATTTCCAATTTCTATTAATTATTTCTATTTCTGTATCATCTTTTATTTTATAATACTCTTTAAATCTTTTCAAATGATATTGATCTATTGGATTTATATTACATGGAGCAAATCCTGGATAGGCAATTAATTCTATCCTACTTGTATTATTTTTATTTGCTTCTTTAATCATTTTTTCATTAGCTAAATTAGTTCTATAAATACTAATATAAAATATTAGATAAAAGAACATTCCTAAAATAGTCATTAGAATAATAGAATATTCTATTATTTTATTTTTCTTATAGCACTTATCTATTATTATTAAATAACAAATACTTAAGAATAAATATGTAGCTAGACTAGTTCTATAACCCCAAGTAGGAGACATTAACATAACTAAATTTGAGACAATCCCCATACAATAAAATATACTAGCTAATTCTTGTTTATTTTTAATTAATAATATTAAATTAATAATAGTTAATATAATAAAATATATTATTACAAATATATTATCATTGCCGATAGTAATAATATTTATATTAAAACTATTTAATAGATATATCACAGTAAATAAAATAGATATAGATTCTAGTAAATATAAAACTATTCTAATTAATTTATTATTTATACTCTTCTTAATTAAAATGAAATTACCTATTACTAATAAAATAATTAAAAAGTAATTAATTTTATAAGTATAGAAAATAAAATTAGGAATGTTATATATTATTTTTCCAAATAATGATAATTTATTAAATTCTAAGTTTTCCATAGAACTTCTAATTCTATTACCTGGAGAAAAATACATAGTTAAAAAACTAAAAATAGAGATTAATAAAAATAATAATATTTTTTTATTAATTTTTTTATTTTTAATATAATCTTTTACTATAAAATAAATATTTAAAAGTATTAAAAGAATCGCCATATGTTCTATAAACATAGGAATTATTATATTTAGTATTACTAATAAAATGTTAGTGTATTTATTATATTTATTATTATAAATAACATAGAAATATATTAATATTAGAGGTATTACAAATAAATAAGTAATATTTCCTGCTAACCATGTAATTGTTTGAGAAAATGTAAATATATTCATAAAAAGAATTGTAGAAAAAGTTAATACTATCATTATCTTTTTATTTTTAAAATTAACTATTTTATTGACATAGTAAATTATTCCTACAATAACTATTGAATTAACTATATTCCATAGCCATTTATTATAAGTAAGTATATTTATTAATATTCTACTTATAAGTCTACCTTCCCAAGTAAACCACATACCTACTGCTTGGCTTATCATATGATAAAATCCTTTTGCTCCTTCTATGTAGTTACCCCAATCATCTCCTGAGATTGGACTTAATAAAAATACTAATAGTAGAAATAAAAATATTCCTATATAAATTTTATTATTATTTTTTATTTTTTCTTTCATTATTTACCTTCTATTACTTTATTTATTTTTTCACTTGCTTCTTTAACCATATTTTCATCTGGGAATGTTACTCCTACTTCTACAGTTCCTAAATGCCCTAATGCCTTTCCATCACTACCATCTAAGTTTATACTAGTTATTTCATAATTATTATAATCACTTATGTATGATTTCACTAATTTTGTTAAAACATTTCTATTCATATCTGTTGTATATAAACCAGTATAACTATTTAATACTTCATCAAAATTTAATAAATTTGTAGTAGTCATAGTTTTCTTAATAATACCACTTATAAGTTTTTGACAATTTTCAAGTCTTCCTCTTTCATTATTTTTTAGATTTAATCTTTCTCTAGCAATAGCTAATGCTTCTACTCCGCTATATTCTCTACAACCTTTTTCTACATATAATTTAGTTCCATTTTTATCATTATATGTATTTGTGGTTAATATATGGGTAGTAGTAAAACTATAATCAGAGCAAAATTCTACTTTTCCTATTGTATCTACTATATCTACTAATGAATTAGTATTAACATTTACTACATAATCTATTTTTGTATTTAATAATTTTTCTAATGCTTCTTTTGATACATTACTATCATAGGCACCTAAACACATTAAAGTATCTTTAGTATTATAAGCAGGCACATCTATGTAATATCCTCTTAAAATAGATGTAGTTAATATTTTTTTAGTTTTAGTATTAATAGTTATTAATAGATTAAAATCTCTCATAACTCCAGTAAAATCTGTTCCATTTAAATAAATAGTATAACTATCCTTTACTTCATTATTTACTTCTTCTTTATACTCTACAGTAAATTCTTTTATTACTTTATAATTATCTCTATTATAAAGTATTGTTGATTCTATTATATAATCATAGTCTGCTTTGCTTATTAATAAATAATTATTAGGATCTTGATCTATAGAGCTAAGTATATGACTAACACTATCAGTTGATATGTATTTTCCCTTGTTTAATTGTTTTATAGCTAAATCTACATATCTAGAATATTTATAATAATATATATTTTGATTATTATCTAAATCATCTATATTATTTATATTATTTCTACTACTTGTTACTAAGACATAGTCAGTAGATATTACCATATATTCTTTAAATGTTTTATTTATAAATTTATTAGTTTTATGAACATAACTTGCTAATAAAATATTACCAATATTCATAAATATAATTAATATAATTCCTAATATTAACCATATAATTTTCTTTGTTTTTATTAATAAAACACCACTAATTACACTAAATACTATTTCTCCTATTATTAATAAATAGAAATATTTATCTGGTAATATATCTATTTTTTTTACATTTACTATAGCAATTACTGCAATAATTATAGTAAATAACAAAATACTAAAACCAATAATTTTTTTAATAATGTTTTTGTGCGTTTTCAACATTTTTCTTCCTCTCTTTAATTGATATTTATTATACATCTTTATTTAATTCTTTACTATTAAATATTTTTAATAGTAAAATAGTCACTATTATGCTAACTGAAGGAGCAGTTATTATATGACCTGTAAAGAATGATAAAATAATTGCTAGTAAGAAACTTGTTTTATACATATATCCTTCAAAGGTTTTGTTAAATTTAATATTTTTTATTATTAAATAAATTATTATACTAAAGTAAATAATAAAACCTATAATTCCATGATGATAGAATATATCAAAATAATCCATTTCTATCATTTTAGTTTCTTCACCATTAGGTTTTAAATATCCTATACCAAATGTTTTTAAATATAAATTAGATTTATTATATAGTTTATTTTCTTTTTCTAAAAAAGATAGTCGTTGACTAAATATAAAGTGATCTATTAATTTTTTATCTTTAAATATATCAGTTATATTTTCCACTTCTAGAAAATCTAAATGTGTTTTTATGTTTTTATAAAAATTAGTTTTTGGAAGTATTAGGATAAGTCCAAATACTCCTATAATTAATATACTAATTGTAATTATTATTCTTTTATATTTCTTTTTTCTTATACTTTCTATTGTTAGGTATGCTAGATATACTCCTATAGTAAAACATAAAGATAAAAGTGGTGTTTTAGTACCCATCATTAGTATTACTATTAAGTATGCTACTCCTAATAATATTTTTAATAATATGTTTTTTTTATCTTTAAACATAATAAATATTATTGGTGTAAGAATAGAGATTATTCCACTTATTTCATTAGCTGAATTAAAGAATCCTAAAGTACCTTTTTTAGTTATTTCATATGTTTTATATCCTATACCAAATGCTGTAGGTATTAAGATTAATATTAAGTATAAGAATAACACTTTAATTAATATTTTATTCTCTATATCTACTTTATCTTTAATAGAATATAGTGCTAAGAAAATAATTGGAAAATAAAATACTTTTACTAAGTTTTGTATTTCAAAGAATAATCCAATACTATTTTTATAAATAATAATACCTAGTGTATAAAAAATAAAATATAATCCTATTATTAAGTATGGAATAATTAGTTTTTTCTTTTTAAATATAAATATAGTTACTATAGTTATAAATAATAAGAATAATACTCTTACTATAATGCCTATAGTTAAATTAATTTTTAATGTATGTATACATATACCAGTTAGTAAGTCTAATATAGGACTTATTAGTATAAATATAGAGATTATTTTATTAATATTATTTTTAATAAATTTTTCCATACAACCACCTATTAAAATTATATCAAATAAAAAAGAGTTAATAAACTCTTTATACTAATTTTTCTACTATGGTTAATATTTCTTCTTTTATAGTTTCATCTTTTACTTCATTAATAATTTTATTAAAATTAGATAATACTATTAATTTTTCAGATTCTTTTTTAGATAATCCTCTACTCATTAGATAAAATAATTTTTCTTCATTTATTTTACCTGTTGATTCTCCATGAGCTCCTATTACATCATCTTCATGACATAAAAGTATAGGAACTGAACGAGATATACAACTATCACTTAGTAATACACAGTTTTCATTTTCTATACCTGTGGATTTAGTACAGCCTTCAAGAAAGTCTATTATTCCTCTAAATACTTTCTTAGAATTATCTTTTAAACATCCTTCTACTTGTAAATTATTAATACTAGAAATACCTTTATTTTTCAAATCATAATTAATATCAATTAAATCATTGTCTTAAATCACTATTATATATTCTAATATTTCCACCTATATCTATTAAATTATGAGTAATAGTAGATTCTTCTACTACAGTATCATTAAATGACATTATATTAGTACTATTATTATTTAAATTATTAATATAAGTAATAGATTCATTAGAATATTTGCAAGTATTTATTTCTTCTACTAGGTAATTAAAATGTTTATTGGAATCTAGTGATTTATAATTAAAAATAAAATCACAAGATGAGTTTTCTTTATAATTAATTATTACTTTACTAACAAGTGAATCTCTATTAGAAAAATTATAATTAACAAGTATAGGATTTGAGTAAGTTTTATCCACAGTTATTGTTAATTCTAAATATTTAGAATATGTTAATCCTATTTTAGAAGTTAATTTTTCATTTTTAATTGTTTGTTTTACTTCTATACCATTAACATTATATAATTTATCTGTATTTAATTCATTAATATCTAATGTAATATCTAAATCATTAACTTTGAAACCATTAGTAGTTTTACATCTTAAGCTATTTAATTTTGACATTATTTATCACCTACCCTATAGTTCCTTCTAATTCTAATTCTATTAATCTATTCATTTCAACAGCATATTCTACTGGGAAAGCTTTAGCTATTGGTTCAGCAAAACCTCTTACGATTAGTGCTTTAGCTTCTAGTTCTGTCATGCCTCTTGTTTCTAGATAATAAATTGCTTCATCTGATATTTTTCCTACTGTTGCTTCATGAGCAAATTCTACATCATCACATTCTATTGTGTCGACTGGAAGATTTCTTAGCAGATGGTTTGACCAAAGTATTACTTCTAAATGTACATATTCCACCATCTTTAGAAATTGATTTAGAATTTACTACTGAAGTAGTATGTGGGGCATTATGAATTATTTTTAATCCTGTATCTAAGTTTTGACCAGCACCAGCAAAACTTATATTAGTAAATTCACATTTAGCATTAGCACCATTTAACACACTTAATGGATATAACATAGATACTTTAGATCCGAATGAACCCATTATCCATTCTATTTTTCCATTTTCTTCTACAAAACATTTTTTAGTATTTAAATTCAACATATTCTTAGACCAATTCTCTATTGTAGAAAATCTAAGAAAAGCATTCTTTTTAACGAATAATTCTACACAACCTGCATGAAGGTTTAATTCATTATATCCTGGTGCAGAACAACCTTCAATAAATTGTAGCTTAGCTCCTTCATCTACTATGATAAGGGTATGTTCAAATTGGCCAGCTCCTTTAGCATTTAATCTAAAGTAACTTTGAAGAGGTCTATCTAATTCAGTATCTTTTGGAATATATACAAAACTTCCTCCTGAGAATAATGCATAATGAAGTGCTATATATTTATGATCCATAATTGGTACTGCTTTAGTGAAATATTCTTTTACTAATTCTGGGTATTCTTTAATAGCTTCATCAAATGAAGTATAAATAACACCTTGCTTTTTTAAATCTTCTGTTAGATTATGATAAACTATTGAAGAATCAAATTGAGCTCCACTTCCAGCTAGTGCCTCTTTTTCACTTTCCGGTATTCCTAATTTATCAAATACATTTTTTATATCATCTGGAACTTCATTCCAAGTTCTTTTTT
Source organism: uncultured Erysipelotrichaceae bacterium (assembly GCA_902788735.1). GTDB lineage: Bacteria > Bacillota_I > Bacilli_A > RF39 > UBA660 > UBA3789. The sequence goes on along the minus strand of CADALJ010000021.1, from coordinate 3,030 downwards.
CTTTATCTATACTTTTTACATAAGTAGCTATTTTATTAATATCTAAATAACTTATATCGGGTCCCCAATCAGGATCTTCTAATTTATAAAAGTAATCTAGTGCTTTTAATCTTATATCTAAAATCCAAGCTGGTTCTTCTTTTTCTTTAGAAATTTCTCTTATTATATCTTCTGTTAGACCATACTTTATATCTAATATTTTATTATCTGTTTTAGTATTATATATATTTCTGGTTTCATTATCTAAGTATTCATCAACGTTTGTTTTTGCCATAACTTCACCTACTTTAGATATTCTTTATAACCATTCTTATCAATTTCTAAAGCTAAATTATAATCACCAGTTTTTACTATTTTACCATCTACTAATACATGAACTTTATCTACATTTAATCCATTTAATATCTTAGTAGAATGAGTAATTATTAATACACTATTGTTTTCATTTTTATAAAGATTAATTCCTTTAACTACTGTTTTAATGGCATCTACATCTAGTCCTGAATCTGTTTCATCTAATATGGCTAACTTCGGTTTTAAAAGTAACATTTGAAGTATTTCATTTTTCTTCTTTTCTCCACCTGAGAATCCTACATTAAAATCTTTTCTACTTCTGGGATAAATTCATAGATACTAGGTTTCTTACCATCAATACTAGTTTTAACTGCTTTTAAGTAGTTAGCTAAAGATACACCTGGAATTTCTTCTGGAGATTGGAATGACATAAATATCCCCTTTTTAGCTATTTTATCAGTAGATTCTTTTGTGATATCTTCTCCATCAAATGTGATAGTTCCTTCTGTTTTTATGTATCTTGGTGATGAGAATATAGTATTGGCTAAAGTTGATTTACCACTACCATTAGGTCCCATTATTACATGTATTTCGCCCTTTTCTATTTCAAGGTTTAGACCTTTTAGTATTTGTTTTTCATGATCATCTTCTGCGATTGTTTTTATATTCTTTATACTTAATAAACTCATATTATTACTTCCTTTCCTATTTATTTTTCACGTAGTCAGCTAATGTTTTACTATTTAAATACTTAGTCATTTCATCATTTAAATCTTTCCATATAGGATATGTTTTACATATACCTTGTTTAGGGCAAGAATTTTCTTCCTTTACACAACTAGCTGGAGCTAATTCTTTCTCTACAGCATTAATAATATCTCCTAGTCGATATTTATCTGGTGAATACTTCAATTTATATCCACCATCTTGTCCACGAGATGTGATGAAGAAATCTTTTTTCTTTAAATCTAACATTATTTTTTCTATATATTTTAAAGATATTTCTTCTTTTTCAGAAATATCTTTTAATGATAAAAACTCTTCTTTATCATAGTTAGAGGCAAGTTCTAACATAACTGCGACTGCATAGCGTCCTTTAGTGGTTATTTTCATATTTCATCACCTGTTTTTATTTTACTACCAAATTGGTAGGAATACAAGTAAAAAAAAGTAATTTATTTTATATTGTAAATTTACATTTTATTTACATTGTTTTCTTCTAAAATAATTGGTTTTATTATATAATTATATAATAACGGAGGTGTTATTGTGACAACTAAAAAGAAAAGTACTTCTACTGAAAAAAACACTACTAAAGAAGTTGCAGTAGAAGAAAAAGTAGCATTGAATAAGATTGAAGATATAAATGAAAAAGATAATAAAAAGATAAATAAACATCCTATAGTTAATTTATTTTCTATTATATTATTTATTTTATGTTTAGTGTCATTTATATTTATAGTTATTAAATCTACATCTATTATTAGTTTAATAAGTAGTTTAATTATTACTTTGTTTACTATAGTGTTTGTAGTTTTATCAATGACTTATAAACGTAATAATAAGAATATGGTACTTATTGGTAGTTTATTATTAATTAGTTATTTTATATTTAATATGATTAGTAATAATAGTATTATTTCTATTAGTAATGTTCCTAATTTCACTGGTAAGAGTATTACTGAAGTTATGAAATGGGCTANNNNTTAGTGAAGGGGCTAATCCTTCTAAAGAGATAATAGTTCCTAGTATGATTGGTTGGGATAGTGAACGAGTATTAAAATTCATTAAAGATAATTATTTGAGTAATGTTTCAGTTGAATTTATTCAAAGTGATATGGCTAAAGATACAGTCATTAATCAAAGTGCTAGTGGTAATTTAAAAAGAGATGATGAACTTATTCTTACTTTCTCATATGGAGAAGAATTAGATACTACTGAAGTTAGTTTAATTGATTTTAAAAACATGAGTAAATTTGAAGTAGAATTTTACATGAAGCAGCATCAATTAAAATATAAATTTAAAGAAGAATTTGATAGTAAAATAAAACAAGGTTATGCAGTTAAACAAAGCATAGCTATGGGAGAAAAAGTTAAAGTTAATGATACAGAAATAGTTATTACTATATCTAAGGGTCCAAAAATAAAGGTACCTAATTTAAAAGATATGAATATAACTAGTATTACTGAATGGGCTATTAAAAATAGAATTAAATTAAGTTTTAGTGATGATTATGATGATACTATTAAGAAAAATGGTATTATTAGTACTAATGTAAGTGAAGGAGATATTATTTCTCAGGGTAGCGTTGTTAAAGTTATATTATCTAGAGGTAATTTAAAGATGCCTAAGTTTGATTCTTTAGATAATTTCTATGAATGGGCTAATAAATATAATATTAAATATGAAGAGATACATGAATTTAGTGATACAGTAGAAGCCGGTAAAGTAATTAGTTACTCATATAAAAATGGTGCTACTATAAAGAATAATGATTCAATTAAAGTTATAATTAGTGATGGAGCAAAGAAATCAGTCCCTAATGTTGTTGGTTTACAAAAGAATAAAGCAATTAGTAAATTAGAAGATGCTGGATTAAATTATAGTGTTGTCTATAAAAATAGTACAGATACTAAAGATAAAGTATTATCTCAATCTATTAGTGCAGGAAGTGAGGTATCAAGTGGTACTACAGTAGTTATTAGTGTAAGTAATGGTAAGGCTCCTAGTAGCAA
>CADALJ010000020.1 GCA_902788735.1 uncultured Erysipelotrichaceae bacterium | reverse complement strand
GTTTCTTTTTCTTTTACTACTACTTTTATTTCTTTAGTAGTTTTCTTTTCTTTAGAGTCAGTAACACTATAAACTACTTTATACTCTCCTACAACTTTATTATTAACAGTATTTTCTATTACTTCTATTTTACTTGTTAGATCTCCATCTTCAGTATCAGTTGCTGTTACATCTTTTTTAGGATCAAATGAAGAATCTACTAGTATAGTTTTATCACTTGCATTTATTACTGGAGCATTATTTACTTTTACAGTTACTTTAATTGTTTTAGTAACTGCTTGATTAGCACTATCAACTACTTTATAAGTTACGTTATAAACTCCTGCTGTTTTATTATTAACAGTATTTTCTATTACTTCTATTTTACTTGTTAGATCTCCATCTTCAGCATCAGTTGCTGTTACATCTTTTTTAGGATCAAACGTAGTATTTTCATCAATTGTTTTATCACTTGCTTTTATGATTGGTTTAGCATTAATAGCTACTGATTTTGATGTAGATATTGTTACAACAGGATTACTTGCTAATGTGTAACCATAAACATTATTATCACCTGTTAAATTAACTGGTACTTTATACCATGTATCATTTCCTACTTTTAATGAGTCTAATATTGGTACATAAGTATATGTATATAATCCACTTATTATAGAGTATTCTTGATCATCAGTATTATAGTTTACCCATGTATAACAATTACAATCTAAATTAACGCTTACTTTACCATATGTATTATCAATAAATCTAATTGCATCAGAAGATATCCAATGTTTTTGATCATATTGATAGTTACTAGTTACTAAATAAGCTACTGGATTATTATTTTCTAATGCTGTTGCATATACCATGATATATCTATCTTTTAATAAAGTAGATCCTGTTTTAGAAGATAAAGTACTATCAAAATAATAATCTGTATCTTTTATACTTATAGCTACTTGTGGTTTTAATTCTGTGTTTTCTACATGTAAGTCATATTCATAATTTTTATCTTTATATTCAAATACTGAATTAGGTGAAATATATCCATTTTTACCTTTATTAATCTTTTTTACTTGTGAAGCTTTTACATATACATAAGCATTCCAGTTATAGTTTCCACTTGTTCTTTCATTACCATTGGAATCAATATTTATATCACTTACTACTTTATACCATTTCTCATTATTTTGTGTTACTTCATCTACTATAACTACCCCATCTTCTTTTTCTGGATAAGTATAGATTTGTCTAGATGATGTGCTAGGTTCTTTATATGCTACTGTAGGTCCATTAACTACTCCTAATTGATAGTAGTTATAATCTTGTAGGCCTAATGATTTATCTAAATAGTAGTAATTTGATGCCATTTTTTCAGACCAAAATGTATCAGAAGCATATTTAACATTCATTCCACTTAATTTATCACCAAATTGTGGTCCATAGTATCTCCAATCTGCTGGATGGGCATATCCATATGTTACCCATTTAGAAGCATAGCCTAAAATACTACTTGCAAATGAAGCATACCAGTTAGCACCATTTATTGGATTAGAATCTACTGCATTAAGTCCAAAACCATTATTTTTATTTATTGCTAGATAACTTCTTCCGTTTGCTGTTTCATTTCTACTTAAGCTTAATGAAAGAATAGCATTTACACCATATTTTTCTTGAGCATAATAGAAGAATGTTCCTTTTCCATATAAACGTGATGCTCCACTTCCAGCACTTGTACCAAATGCATCTCTATAATATCCTAAATTATTTCTTATATATTCATCAATGTTTATACTAGAATATGATGTTCTAGTATGATTAGATAAATACATATAATAGTTATAGTATACATTATCTTTATTTACAGAATTATTATAGTTACCATTTCTATAATCTTTAATCATTGTTTCTATGTTTGTATAAAAATAATGTCCATCATAACTATAATAAGTACCTTTATTTAACATTTCTGGTTTAGGTCCAATAGTATTTCCTGCAGAACCATTATAATAATTCTGAATTTTTGCTACATAGTTATGTCTTATCTCAGAATCAGTTACTGTATATGAACTTATTGATTTAACCCATGTGATTGGAACTATTTCATATGTGGATAATTTAATCCATCCTGTAAAATTACCTATTCTTACTTTAGCTACCCATCCATGTCTATTAGACCAAGTACCATCTAGTAATGCTCCATCTACCCCACCATATAATGAACCATTATCCATATATGTGTAAGACCAGTTGTTTTCTTTATCTGTATAGAAATATGTTAATGTTTCTGGGTTAACAGATAAATCTATAATACCAACATTAGCATCTATTATTTTAGCCTCTCCATTTACTTCATTTAATAAAGCTAAGTCATTAGCTCCATTATCCTTCATGAATTTTTTTGCTTCATCAAAGTTTTCATAACAAGCTACTGTATCTATAGTTCCATCAGCATGGAACCCTGCTATTTCATATTTTGCACAAAGATCACGATTTTTATAATTGTTGAAGTCGAAGGCATAAACATTTTTATAACCGAAAAATATAAAAGAAAGTAAAATTATTAGTAATAGTTTTTTATTTTTCATATAACGCCTCCTTATCCATTATCATTGTAATTATATTATATCAATAAATATATTCTTGTTTAGTATATTTATTTAGTTTTTCTCTTCTATTTACATTATTTTACAAGATGTTTTAAAGTTAATTTGTTAACTTGATTAAAGTATGCTTTTTAGTTATAATTATATAGTAGAGTTGGAGGAAATGATATGCAAAATAAGGGTAATAAAAAATTTCTTAGTTTCATTATTAAATTATTTAGTATTATAGCTCTTGGAGCTTCAATATTTGCGATATATGAAATATTTTTATTAAGTTCAATAGAAAATTTAGTTAGATATATAGTTATAGGTATACTTATACTTATAGATATTCTAATTATTATTAAATTTAGAAATAAGAAAAGACCTAAAGTTGTTTATTTAATGTTTCTATTTATTTTTTCACTTGTTTGTGCTGGAATCGGAATTGTAATTTCTTATTTCTATGGTCAAATAGATAATTTAAATAAAAATAAGATTACTTATACATCTGATTTAATTGTGATGAGCAGTAATAAGATTGATAAAGTTAAAGATATACAAAATATTAAGATTGGTATATTAAGTGATAAGAAATCTCCTGAAGGATATATTATTCCTAAAGAAATTATTAAAGATAATAACTTAGAAGATGAAAATGAGATTGTTGAATATGAAGATTATACTTCTATGTTAGTAGATATGTATAGTAATGAAATTGGGGCTATATTTGTTCCAGATAGTTATGTTAGTATGTTTTCTTCTATTACAGGATATGAAAATATAGCTACTGATGTTAAAGTTATAGTTAGTAAAGATAAGCTTATGAAGAAAGCTGCTACTTCTAAAATAGAAACAGCTTCTAGTGGTAAGGATGTTACAGAACCATTTACTATTTTATTAATGGGAATTGATTCTACTGATGAAGTGTTAAGTAAAAATGCTATTGCGAATGGTGATACGTTAATACTTATTACATTTAATCCTAAAACACTTAATGCTACTATGTTATCTATACCAAGAGATAGTTATGTACCTATAGCTTGTTGGAGTGGTAGACCTGAAAATAAAATTACACATGCTGCGGCATATGGAAATGATTGTATGATAAATACAATTGAGAATTATTTAGATGTTAATATTGATTATTACGCTAAGATAAATTTTAAAGGACTAGTAAAACTTGTTAATGCTGTTGGGGGTGTTGAAGTAGACGTTCCTAAAGAATTATGTACTGATGATTCAAGCCGTGCTGAACAAGTATGTATTAAAGAAGGTCATCAAACTTTAATGGGTGAAGAAGCTTTAGTATTTGCAAGAAATAGAAAACAACTTGCTAATGGTACTTTTGGTAGAGAAGCTCACCAACAAGAAATTATAAAAGCACTTATTGATAAAATTAAAAATATCAAAGATGTTACTAAGTTTATTGAAATATTAAATACTGTTTCTGATAACTTAGATACTAACTTAACTACTAAACAAATATTATCTTTCTATAATGTAGCTAAAGATATTATTAAAAAGAGTTTAAGTAGCGATGAAGCGGAATTAATAAATATTCAACAGTTATTCCTTGATGGGGATGGACAAATGATTTATGATGAAAGAGCTAGAATGGTTTTATGGGATTACGTTCCTAATAAAAACAGTAGAAATGATTTAATTAATGCTATGAAAATTAATCTAGAATTAAAAGATCATGAAGATATAACAGAGTTTAGTTTTTCTATAAATAAACCTTATGAAAAGAAAATAATCGGTGCTGGATACAATTATGGATTTAAATATACCCTATTACCTGATTTCACTGGTGATACAGAAGCTCAAGCTCAAGCTACTGCTAATAAATTAGGTATTAAAGTTAAATTTGATGGTGAAGGTGGTACTGTTATAGAACAAAGTTATCCTGCAAGTAAGCGTGTTGATTTAATAAAAGATGCTTTAGTATTAAAACTTTCTGGACATAAAAAAGTGATTGAAAAAGATGAAGATGAATGTGACGAAAAAGATGAAAATTGTGAAAAGAAAAATGATGATAAAAAAGAAGATACTACAAGTAATAAAACAGAAGAAAATAAAGATAATAAAGAAAATACTGAAGATAAAGAAGAAAAAGAAGATGAATAATCTTCTTTTTTTATACAAAAAAAAGAACTACTATTGTAGTTCTACTAAGCATAACTTATCTTCATCGTGAATAAATGTTAGTTTAGCACTTGTTTGGTATTTAGAAAATTCACTATCTGTATAATCCCATGTTACTTCTACTATATAGGCTTTTTCATCTGTTTTATCATTATAAGCAAATATATCTTGAGTAACACTTTTTATTTCAATATCTTTTACAGTTGGAAGAGATTGATTTCTATTACCATAAATATTACTTTCTACATATTTATAATATGTATCTTCTGACTTTAATAAGAAGTTTTCTAATGCTTCATTATATACAAAATCCACTCCACCAATATCAGTCTTAGATGATTTATCATTTAATGAATAATAATCATAGATAAACATTTCAGATATCTTTTTTACATATTCTTCTTGGTCTACTTCTTTAGCTGAAAGAATTTTTTTTAATTCATCGAACATTTTATGATATCTTTTTGTTTTTGTATCTTTTAAATTATATCCATATTTATCTATTTTATTTACTATTTTTACTTCTTGTGTTTTATTTTTATTAAATATTTTATCACTTAAAAATAATATTCCTAATAGTATTACTATTATTATTAAAAGTACTATTATTAATCTCTTAGCTTTTTTCTTTAATTTCATTATTTAACCTTCCCTCTTTATCCTTATCTTTATTTAATAAATCAAATACTATTATATCATTTGAAATATCTAATAATTTATTAGTGTATTCTGTATTAGAATTTATTTCTTCTTCTGAAATAGCATCTTCTACTAGAGGTTTATATTCTGCTTTTTGACTATTATAATATAATTTATTATTTACCCAGTTACCATTAGGGAATACTACTATATTGTTTTCTTTAATATTATAGATATCATGACCTAAGGCATATTTGTTTTTAAATCCTAACATGTTTCCTAATGTAGGTACTACATCATACATACCCATTACATTAGTATTTGTGAAGTTTAAGTTAGTTCCTTTCATATCTTTAGTCCATATAATAAATGGTACTTTTCTACCTAACTCATATTGGTAGTAGTCATATTCTTTATAGTTAGGATCTTCTGAATCCAATACGCTATTTGTTTCTTTATCATAATTATATAGTAAATTATAATCTTTTCTAGGAAGTCTTGCATCATGGTCTCCATAAAGAATAAATACTGTATTATCAAGTAATCCTTTTTCATCTAATGCAGTAATAAATTCTCCTAAAGCTTCATCTGCATAATGAAGTGATTTAAAGTAATTACCTAATTTAGTTCCTTCCATATATGGATAAACTACTTCTTCCCCTTCTTCATTTGTTTCTTTTATATTAACATCAAATTCACCATATTTTTCTACGTCAGAGAATGGTGTATGATTAGTTAACATCATTACCATACCGTACCATTTTTCATGTTCAGAATTAATTTTTTCTAGTTTTTCTACTGATTGACGGAAGAATTCTTTATCACTTAATCCTAATCCAATAATATTTTCTTTTTGTACATCATATTCTGCTTTAGCATAGAAGTGAGCATACCCTAAGTTTTTATGCATTGCACGTCTATTCCAGAAATCAGCATTATTAGCATGCATACTAAATGAATAATATCCTTTTTCCTCCATTAATGAAGGTATCCCTATATAAGTTCTATCAGCATATGATACAAATGCAGTACCACTCTTTGTAGGCATTAGTCCTGTATTAAATGTTAATTCTGAATCACTACTAGTACCAACACTTACTTGTGAATAGAAGTTTGAAAAATACATTCCTTCACTAGATAGTTTATTTAAAGTTGGAGTAACTTCTTGCCCATTAAATTTTAATCCAATGGCATTAGTCATCATACTTTCACCATGGATTACTATTACATTTTTACCTTCAAATATATTAGTATATTCATTATCAGAAGTATACTCATTTCTATCTTCAAAATAATCATTAAATCTTTTTTTAGCTTTATCATAACCAAACATTGAATTAATCTTAGGTTGAATTGATGTAACTACATCATTGGCTTGATATATATAAATACCAAATCTCATTACAATATATTCCTTATTCCATTGTTTAAAGAATCTTGATACGTCTAATGATGTTAGAGTAACTAAAAATAATACTAATAATACTCCTGCAGTAGAAAGTGTTTTAATAGTCATTTTCTTTCTTTCTGTTTTTAATTCTACTTTTTTATAATAATTCTTTTTCTTTAATCTTATATGAATGATTATTAAAGTTATAGGAGCTATTAAATATACTAGATCTTTTAATTGTAGTACATTTTCTACTACTGCATCTCCTACATCACCAATATATTGAGTTAGTGAAAGCATTGAGATAGATGCAAATGATGTATAAAATGTATAATATACTGAATTAATCATACATATTGCTGTTAAAAATATAGTAAATGTCATATAATATGCAAATCTATTTTTAGGTTTAAATAAATAACCAAATGCTCCTATAAATACACATACTACTGTATCAGCCAAAATTGCTTTAAATGATAGATAATTATTAATTGAATGCATACATAAAAATCTTAATAATGTAGCATTAATAACCATTAATATAACAAATGATAAGAATAGTATATTATTCTTTATATATTGTTTAATTAAATGCTCAGTTTTTATTTCTTTAAGTTTCTTTAAAATTTCATTTTTTATTTTGTTAAATGTATTTTTTACTATTTTCATATCAATACCTCACTTTATAATTATACCATTTTATACTATGTTTTTCAATCAATATAAAAAAGAACTAATTATTTAGTTCTCCATTATATTCACTTGCGTTTATTACCATTCCTAATACATATATATATGATAATAAATATATCCATAACAATAATATTAATATATTAGAAATACTTCCATAGAATAAGTCATATCTTGCAAACTTTTCTATATAGAAGGCAAATATTTCAGTAGATAATACCCACCCTATTGTAGTAAATAGTGCTCCTTTATTTGTAGTTTTTCCAGGTATTTCTTTATCTGGAGCTATTACATACATGAGTTTAATACATATAAATAAAATTACTAATATTAATGGGTATTTTAATATTACTAGCATTTCTCTAATAATACGAACTATTACACTATTGCCAGTTACTTCTTTTAAAATATCAAATATGTTACTACCAAATATTGGAACCATTATTAAAAATATAAATATTCCAACTAAGACAAATGTCATAGTAATTGCTTTTAATCTTCTACTTACTATATTATTTGGTTCTACTTTATATATTTCATTAGATGTATTAATCATTGAATATGCTCCATTAGAAGCTAAAAGAAAACCTGATGCATAAAATACTATAATATTAAAGTTAATTCCATTTCCAGCTACAATACTATTAAGTATACTAGCTATTTGCGGTGGAACTGAACTATTAATAGCAACTCTAATTGAATCAGTAGATATTGATAAATTAGCAGCTATCGTGGCAATTAGGGCAACTATTGGAATAAGTGTCATAACAAGAAAAAAAGCAAGGTGCCCTGGTAATATTCGCATCTCTGGCTTCATCAACAATTTGAATATTTTTTTAGTAAAATTCCTTGCTTTTTCCATCCAATCACCTTTTTATCTATATTCTTCTTTATTTGTGATCATTTCTAATGTTGCTTCATTTATTGAATCATCTAGTGTTTTTATTTCATCTGTAATCATACTATAACCTACTGCAGCTCCAAATGAGTGTGGTAAATTTTTCATTTCTCTTGATAATTTCTTAGTATAAGTTGCAATTTGTCTTTCACTATATCCTACTAAATAAATTAAGAATTCGTTACCATCAGTTCTAATAATTTCACTATTTTCAAGTTGTGTATTTACTAGAATACCTGCTGCCTTAATGATAAGTTCGTCTCCTTCTTCATGACCATAATTATCATTAACATATTTAACATTATTTAAATCGACCATTACGATTGCTTGAGGGAATACTTCACATGAACCCCATTCTTTCATCTTAGCATTTAAATAATTTCTATTTTTTAGTGAAGTTAACATATCTGTATATTTATGTCTATCTTCAATCTTAACTTTCTTAACTTGTTTATTTTTCTTTAAAAGTAAATATATAATACTTATTACTATAAGTGGAACAAATATAATTAATAATACTACTGTATATATTTGTTCTAAAGTAGAATCTTTTAGAATAGATGCTTTTAAATTTTCTATTCCAGAATTTCTATAATTATAATAAGAATTAGTATTAATTATATAATTAAATAAATCATAGAAAGCTTCATTACTATTTTTAACCATGAATTTATAATCATTCATCATAGTATCTTGATATAGTAATTTTAGATTTTTAAATTTATTGTTTTGATAGTATGCATATATTTCTCTATCTACAACTATTAATCTATCATTAGATTTTCTTATTAATTCATCAATATTACTATATTCTTTAATATTAGCTCTTGAATTATTAGTAAAGTATGCATATAAGGAATCACCCTTTAACATAGCAATATTTTTTCCTTTTAAACTTTCAAATGAATTAATTATATGATTATCTTCTTGATATCCTAATACTACATAGTCTTCAACAAATGTTGATAAAGTAGCTGTATATTTATCATTACCATAATTGTAATAATCAAAATATACATCTATTTCTCCTTTATCTATAGCTTTTTGTAAAGCTTTTTTATTAGGATACTTTTTATATTTAAAATTGATATTTGCAAGTCTTGATATTCTATCAATATATTCTCCTGCAATACCTGCAACTTTACCATTTACCTTTGATTCATATGGTAAGTTTTCAACATATCCATAAACATAATTTTTTGATACTAACTTTGCTTTTGTTTTAGCATCTAATTCATTTTTATCTAAGTAATAGTTTAAGTATGCATCATTATATTCTTTAATATAGTTTGTTTGTCTCCACTTATTATAGTACTTAGTAACTATATTATTTAATTCCTTATTATTATCACTTAATGTTAAAACAATTTGTTTTTTCATTTCAGTAAAGTAATAGTTAATTGAATATTTGTCTTTTTCAATTGTATAGTCTAAGTACATAATATTAGGTACTACAATCATATTTACTTCTTCATCATCTAACGCTTTATATAGTGATGAGATATTATCATATGATTTATAAGATAAATTAGTTCCGCTCTTTAGATAGAAACTTACTTCTTCTACATCTTCTTTTAATACACCAAATACCATATTTTTCATATCTTTGATATGATTAATTCTTTGATATGTTTTACCAACAGCTACATAGTTATCATTAAATAAGAATAAATCTTTTTTAGATAATTTTTCATCGTTATTTAAAATACTAATTCTAAATCCATCTGTAGTTGGAATAGATGTTTTCAAATATGGTATTTTATTAAATTCAATACCTATTTTTTCTTCAAAATCATTTATAAAATCAAAGATAACTCCTTCACCATTAGTTCCATATAATGGATAGTCATTTACTATTTCAAAATCATAAGTTTGGTCTTTATTAGCTTCAACCCATTTCTTTTCTTGAATAGTTAATGTTGTTGTTTTATCTTCTTTATTATAATAACGATATACGAATACAAATGCTACAATAGCTATTAGTATTGGAATTATTATTATTAACTTCTTTTTCATACTATTCTCCTATCTATTTTTTGTCCAACTAATTCCTTGTTTAGTATGATGTTTATACCCTATTATAGGAAAATGTTCACTATCTTTATCATTACTAATTATAAATTGAATATCATAATATGCTTTTTCTTCATCTGATAGTTTTTCTAATGTTTTATTAGATAATTCTCTAGCAGTATCTACTGATACATCATCATTTACTTTAATATCAAAATATATAATTCTTCCTGCAAGTCTTATAGTAATCTTTTTAGAAGAATCTTTAAAATGTTCTTTTAATTCTTCTTTTTTCTTATCAGTTATTTTTACTTTTTCGATTCCTTCTAATCTAGTTCCATAATATACGTCATTATCGTTTGGAAAGAAAAAGTTCTTTGCCATTATACCTATAATTACTAAAAATATAACTATTATTAATCCCACAATAATACGTGAGTGTTTCTTTATAAATCTTAAAATATCTTTCATTATTATCACATCCTAATATAATAAATATTATACACTATATATATATCTTTTTCAATTGATTAATTCAATTCTTCAGTTAAAATATCCATTGCCATTTTAGGATTAGCTTTACCCTTTGTTTCTTTCATTACTTGTCCCATTAAGTATTTAATTGCTCTATCATGTCCTTGCTTATAATCATTAACACTTTCTGGATTATTATTAATTATTTCTTTTACAATGTTTCTAATTTCAGAGTCATCTGTAATATTTTCGATACCTTGTTCTTTAATGATGGTTTGAATACTTTTATCACTTTCAAGTACGATATCTAAAATATCTTTTAAGTTCTTACTAGTTAATGTATTATTATCTATTAAATTAACTAATTCAATAAATCTTTCTTTTGAAAGAGTTGTATCAGTAATTAATTTTTCATTTTTATTTAAGTAACCACTGATATCTCCTAATAATAAATTACTAGCTATTTGATGATTAATTTTTTCATCTAAAAGTGTATTAAAGTAATCACTTAAACTTCTATTAGCTACTAGTTTTTCAGTATTAATATCTGATACACCTAATTTTTTATATTTTTCTCTTCTTTCATCAGGTAACATTGGAATAGAATTAATTGCTCTTTCAATCATTTCATCAGTTAATATTACATATGGAATATCTGGTTCTGGGAAATATCTATAATCGTTTCCTGTTTCTTTTACACGCATTAATACTGTATCATTTATTTTATCATCGAAACGTCTTGTTTGAGGTTTAAAAGTTTCTCCCGCATCATATATCTTAGTTTGTCTTTCTATTTCTTTTTCAACACCTAATTTAGCATTAGAAATAGAACCTATATTTTTAATTTCTGCTTTAGTACCTAATGGATCAGATTCATTCTTACGAATAGATACGTTAACATCAGCTCTCATTGAACCTTCTTCAATCTTACAATCTGAGATATCTCCAAAAGATAATAGTTCTCTTAATTTTTCAAGATATAATTTAACGTCTTCTCCATCAGACATACATGGTTTAGTAACTATTTCTATTAAAGGTACTCCAGCTCTGTTAAAATCTAGAAGTGTTTTAGTACCACGATGAGCACTTTTACATGTATCCTCTTCTATATGCATTTCTTCAATATATACTTTTTTCTTTTCTCCTGTTGACTTAGTTATCTCAACATATCCATCATATCCTATTGGAGTAGCGTTTTGAGTAATTTGATAGTTCTTAGAAATATCTGGATAGAAATAATTTTTTCTATCAAAGTGCATTATTCTTCTAATCTTACAATTTAATATAGTTGCAGCTTTTCCTGGATAAGCTAAGTCTACTACATTAGTTAGGGAATTAGCCATTTCTCCATATCCATTAATAGAGTTAGAGAAGATTTTTGTTTTTGTTTTTAATTCTACGTGTACTTCTACACCTATTGTAGGAATATAATTACTCATTATCTTCACCTCCATTAGGATTTAAACTTAGATTTAATTCTTTTTCTAAGTAACTAGCTAATTTATAAATTTTTGCTTCTTCAAAAGAATTACCAATTATTTGCATACCTATTGGCATTTTATTATCATCAAAGCCTATTGGTAAATTAAGTCCAGGAAGTCCTGCCATATTAACTGGTATTACTAATACATCATCCATAAATGATTTAGATGGATCATCCATAGGATCAGTTAAATCATATGCAGTTGTAGTTGTAGTTGGACCTATGATTAAATCATAAGAATCAAATACTTTCTTCAAAGCTTTTCTCATATCATCTCTAATAGATAACGCTTTATTATAATAAACTTTAGCATTTTCTCCACTTAATAAGTAGCTACCTACCATAATTCTTCTTTTTACTTCTTCTCCAAATCCTTCGGCTCTAGTTTTTAAGTAAACATCTTCTATATTTTCTGGATTTTCATAAGAGAACCCATATCTAATACCATCAAATCTTGCTAAGTTAGAACTAGCTTCTCCCATAGCTATAATTTGGTATAGAGTAACTGCATTTTCTAAGTAATCTACATCTATATAATCTACTGTTGCACCTTTAGATTTTAATAATTCAATTACTTCTTTTACTTTAGAAGTAATAGATTTAGACACAATGTCACTCATAAAATAATTAGGTACAGCAATCTTCATACCTTTTATATCTTCACCTATTAGTCTTGTAAAGTCTTCATCTTCTCTTCTTACTGAAGTTAAATCTTTTTCATCTTTACCTACTAAAGCATTAAGAAGTAATGCATTATTATAAACATTAGTAGTCATTGGTCCTATTTGGTCTAAGCTTGATGCGAAAGCAACTAGTCCAAAACGAGATATTCTACCATATGTTGGTTTCATACCTACAATACCAGTATAACTTGCTGGTTGGCGGATAGAACCACCAGTATCGGAACCTAATGCAAATGGCAAATCACGTGACGCTATAGTTGTTGCAGATCCACCACTAGATCCTCCTGATATTTTTTCTTTATTCCATGGGTTTTTAGGGGCTCCGAAATAACTAGTTCTAGAACTTGAACCCATAGCAAATTCATCCATATTAGTTTTACCTATTATGATCATATTTTTTTCATTGATTTTTTCAACTACTGTAGCATCATATATTGGAATAAAATTATCTAAGATGTGAGATGCACATGTAGTTCTTAAACCTTTTGTTATGATATTATCTTTTACGGCAATAGGAAGTCCAAATAAAAGATTATCTACTTCCTTGTCTTCTAATTCTTTTGCTCTTTTTATAGCTTCTTCTTTATTTAAAGTGATGTAGGCATTTAATTCGCGATTATTTTCTATATTTTGGAAGGCTTCTTCTACTAAGTCTATTGGCTTAATAGTTTTATTTTTTAATAATTCATTAATTTCTTTAATACTTTTATTTAAATACATATTAAGCACCTTCTCCTTCACTAATTACTACAGGTACTTCAATATAATTTCCACTATGTCTAGGTGCATTATTTACTACTTCTTTTGGATCTAACATATCTCCAGCAATATCCTTACGTAATTCTGCACTATTTTCCCAACAAGCTATTAGGATATCATCATCATACCCTTTAACATTATTAATTTTTTCTACATCATCTAATAATTTTTTTAATTCTACTTGGTATTTTTTTATTTCTTCTTCAGTTAAAGAAATTCTAGCTAAATCAGCTACGTGTAATACCTCTTCTTTTGTTAGCATTTCTTTCATAGAAACACTCCTTCCTATAACGTATTTATTATAGCATAAAAAAAAGAAGATTTAAATCTTCTTTTTAGTTTTCTTCATCATACATTTTGCCTTTAGAATCTAGTTGAATTTCATGTCCATATTCAAAGACTATGCTCATTGAGTATAAGAATAATATTTCTATTATATTTAGGATATTTAATTCTAAATTTACTTGTCCTCTAAGAGGTATATTTAGAATAGTTTGTCCAATAGAAGAAAGTATAATACAAGTAATCATTAGGTAAGCCATCTTCTTAATATGGTCTACATTATCTAGAGTAAATGGAGTATCTCCTTCATTTATATTTCTAAATAATAATTCCAAATGTTCTAGGGATTTTATTAATACTATTATGAATGCTCCTAAGAAAATCATTCCAAGTTCTAATAATATAACTACTCCAGTTTCTCCAAATTGATCAATAGCTATGGCCATAGTATTTATATCTTTTGCTTTCATATCAGCTGCTACTACGTGATCTCCTATTCTAATTTCAGTATTTTTTCCTACTTCTACTATTTGAATTTTCTTATCTTTAGTAGTTAAATGTCCATCTTTTATATCTAAAAATTGAAATCCAAATGGTACTAGTATCATGGCTAATACTAAGAAACCAAGTGCTACTCTTAATACAATAGAAGTAATTTTACCTACTAAAGATAATACTTTACTTATACCTTTCATTTGTTTTTGTTTTTCTTTTTTTAATTTAACTATACTCATCTTAACTTCTTCGTCTAATGAATCTAAGTCAACCATTTGATCATTTACTAAATCATTAATATTACACTTAAATATCTTACATAATTCAAGTATATTATTCATTTCAGGGTATGCTTCACTTGTTTCCCATTTAGAAACAGATTGACGGCTTACTCCAACGAGGTCAGCAAGTTCTTCTTGTGATATGTTTTTTCTCTTTCTTATTTTTTTTAGATTGTCTGCAAATTTCATTAGACTTTTCTCCTTTCGTAAGATAAGTATATATATAATTACTTATTTTTTTTACCAACTTTCAGTTGCTGCACGTGAAAGTTTACAATAACATTATAAAAAATAATAAAGAAAATTTCAATTTTTTTGGAAGAAATTATTTTTTCTTCTAATAATATAGTAGAGGGTAGTTTGAAGATGCTTTTTCTTTCAATAGGCCAGTGGGTTCGGTTGGATGGTAAGGAGGTGGTGTTATGACAAAAAGAGAGAAATCTTATTTTTTCATAATCCTTCTTCTATTTATTC
>CADALJ010000019.1 GCA_902788735.1 uncultured Erysipelotrichaceae bacterium | reverse complement strand
GGTAATTTAATAATAATACCACTATCAGTAATAATCATTAAATCTAACTTAGCTTCAGGATTTAAACATTTTAATGATGCCATTTGACCATTTTTATCAGTAACATTTAATGCCTTAACACCTTTACTACCTCTATGAGTTAATCTGTATTCATCAATTACAGTTTGTTTTCCATAACCTTTTTCTGTAACAATTAATACCATATGTCCTGGATCAACTACCTCAGCTCCAACTACATGAGCTCCATCTAATTCAATTCCCTTAACACCAGATGAACTTCTTCCCATTGAACGAACTTCATCTTCTTTGAATCTAACTAGACGTCCATTACTTGCACCTATAACTATTTCATTTTTTCCACAAGTACCTCTTACACTAATTAACTCATCATCTTCTTTTAATACTATAGCAATCTTACCACTCTTACGAATGTTATCAAATTCCTCAATAGCAGTACGTTTTACTATACCATTCTTAGTAGCAAACATTAAATATTTAACGAAATCATCATTTTGCTTAACACTTATTATCGAACTAATGTTCTCATCTTTTTCTAATGGTAATAAGTTGATTATTGGTAATCCCTTAGATTGTCTAGAAAATTCTGGTACCTCATAACCCTTCATTCTATATACCCTACCTCTATTAGAGAAGAATAATATATAATCATGTGTATTCATTGTAATTAAATGTTCTACGAAGTCTTCTTCATTTGTTGTCATACCTTTAATTCCAACTCCACCACGGTTTTGAGTCTTATATGTATCAGTTCTAAGACGTTTAATATAACCATTCTTAGTTAAATTAATGATAACCTCTTCTTCTGGTATTAAAGATTCATCTTCAATATATTCAATTGCTGTCATATCAATATTAGTACGTCTTTCATCAGCATATTTTTGTTTAATTTCTAAAAGTTCATTTTTAATTACTTCTAACACCTTAGCATCAGACTCTAATATTGCCTTTAATTCAGCTATTGTTTTCATTAATTCATTTAATTCGTCTTCTATCTTACTTCTTTCTAATCCTGTTAAACGTCTTAATTTCATTTCTAGAATTGCATTAGCTTGAATTTCATCTAATCCAAAACCATTCATTAAGCCATTTTTAGCATCTTCATCAGTCTTAGATCCACGAATTACCTTAATAACAGCATCAATATTATCTAAAGCTATTTTTAATCCTTCTAAGATATGAACTCTTTTTTCTGCAACATCTAAATCAAATTTAGTTCTTCTAATAATAACTTCTTTTTGATAATCTATATATTTAGAAATAATTTCTTTTAAACCTAATGTTTTTGGAACACCTTGGTCTAACATTAAGAAAATAATTCCATAAGTAGTTTGAAATTGCGTATGTTTATATAACTTATTTAAAACAACTTGAGCATTTGCATCTCTTTTTAATGTAATAGTAATCTTAATACCATCTTTTAAATCAGAATGGTAATCTGCAATACCATCAATTATCTTATTATGAACAAGCTCTGCTACTTTATTCTTTAATTCTAAAGTATTTACTCCATATGGAACTTCATCAATAATAATTAATTGTTTTCCATTTTCCTCTTCAATTCTAGCTTTACTACGGATTGTGATAGTGCCACGACCTGTTTCATAAGCCTTACGAATACCACTATTTCCA
Source organism: uncultured Erysipelotrichaceae bacterium (assembly GCA_902788735.1). Classification (GTDB taxonomy): domain Bacteria; phylum Bacillota_I; class Bacilli_A; order RF39; family UBA660; genus UBA3789. Next base: position 10,501 of record CADALJ010000019.1, on the reverse strand, counting down.
AGGATTATTGCACCTGTAGGAAAATCTGGTCCTTTAATATATTGCATTAATTCATCTAATTCAATATCAGGTTTATCAATATAAGCTACACATCCATCAATAACTTCACCTAAATTATGAGGTGGAATATTAGTAGCCATACCAACAGCAATACCTGTAGTACCATTAACTAATATATTAGGAAATCTAGAAGGTAAAACTTCAGGTTCTCTTTCACTTTCATCAAAGTTTGGATTAAAATTAACTGTATCTTTATTAATATTTCTAAGTAATTCAAGAGAAATCTTAGAAAGACGAGATTCAGTATAACGCATTGCTGCAGCGCCATATCCTTCAATATTACCAAAATTACCATGTCCATCAACTAACATATATCTGTATGAAAAATCCTGTGCCATACGTACCATAGCTTCATAAATTGAACTATCACCATGTGGGTGATATTTTCCCATAACGTCTCCGACAATTCTAGCACTCTTTTTATGAGGTTTGTCAGGAGTATAACCAGATTCATACATTGAATATAAAATACGTCTGTGAACAGGTTTTAATCCATCTCTTAGGTCAGGAATCGCACGAGCAGTAATAACGCTCATGGAATAATCTAAAAATGAATCTTGAATTTCTTTAACTATGTTATTTTTTTCTAATCTATCCATTTCTAAACCCTCCTAAACATCCAAATTAGCATAAGTTGCATTAGTTTCAATAAATTCACGACGAGGTTCAACTTCCTCACCCATTAATTTAGAGAATACTTCATCAGCAGCTATAGCATCTTCTACTGTAATTTGTCTTAAAACTCTTGTTTTAATATCCATTGTTGTTTCATTTAACTCTTCAGCATCCATTTCTCCTAAACCTTTCATACGAGCTATCTCATATTTAACGTTAGGTCCTAATGATGCAAGATATTCATCTCTTTCAGCCTCATCTAACACATATTTACGAGTTTTACCATGTGTAATTCTAAATAATGGAGGTTGAGCAGCATATACATGTCCTGCCTCTACTATTGGTCTAAAGAATCTATAGAATAATGTTAATAAAAGTACACGAATATGACTACCATCTACATCAGCATCTGTCATGATAATAATTTTATGGTATCTTAACTTAGATAAATCAAACTCTTCACCAATACCAGTGCCAAAAGCAGTAATAATAGTTCTGATTTCTTCATTTCCTAAAGCTCTATCAAGTCTAGCTTTTTCAACATTTAATATTTTACCACGTAATGGAAGAATTGCTTGAGTCATAGAGTCACGACCTTTGATAGCACTTCCACCTGCAGAATCACCCTCGACTAAGAAGATTTCTGATACTGTAGCATCTTTACTCTTACAATCAGAAAGTTTTCCATAGAAATTAGTAACATCTAAATCACCTTTTCTACGAGTTAATTCACGAGCTTTTTTAGCAGCTACTCTAGCTCTACTTGCTGTCATAGCTTTATCTAATATAATTCTTGCTTGATCTGGATTTTCTAATAAGAATCTTTCAAATGATTCACTAAATATCTTATCAGCAATACCACGTACTTCACTATTTCCTAATTTAGTCTTAGTTTGTCCTTCAAATTGTGGATTAGGATGTTTACAAGAAATAATCATTGTAATACCTTCTCTAACATCTTCACCAGTTAAAGGATCATCTTTTTCTTTTAAAATATTGTTAGTAGTAGCATATTTATTAAGAATTCTTGTTAATGCTCTTTTTACACCATCTTCATGAGTACCACCTTCAGGTGTAGTAATATTATTAACAAACGAATAAACACTTTCATTATAACTTTCGTTATATTGTAATGCTACTTCAATACTAATATCATTTTCTTTTCCAGCAACATCAACGATAGTTTCATGAATTGGACCTTTATTTTTATTAAGCATTTCAACATATTCAACAAGGCCACCTTCATAACAAAATGAATCTTTTTTATCAGCTTCACGTTCATCATATAAACTAATTCTTAAACCTTTATTTAAGAAAGCTAATTCTTTTAATCTGTTTTTTAATATATCGTATTCAAATACTGTAGTTTCAGTAAATATCTCGTCATCTGGTAAAAAATGAACTGTAGTTCCTGTTCTATCTTTATCGCAAGTATCAATTATTTTTAAATCAGCATCAGGATGTCCACCATGACTATATCGTTGATAATAAACGTTTCCATCACGATATACTTTAACTTCTAACCAATCAGAAAGTGCATTAACTACTGATGCACCAACACCATGAAGTCCACCAGATACTTTGTATCCTCCTCCACCAAATTTACCACCAGCATGTAATACTGTATAAACTGTTTCAACAGTACTTTTACCAGTTTTTGGATGGATATCAGTTGGAATACCACGTCCATCATCTTTAACAATAATACTATTATCTTTACAAATAGTAACTTCAATATGACTACAATAACCAGCTAAAGCCTCATCTATTGCATTATCAACAATTTCCCATACTAAATGGTGTAGTCCACGAGAACTAGTAGTACCAATGTACATACCAGGACGTTTTCTAACTGCCTCTAATCCTTCCAAAACTTGAATGGCTGATGAATCATATTCTTTTTCTACTTTTTCTTCATTCATTTTTGATTCCTACTTTCTTTCCACATTTCCTTTTTTTACATTATAAATATAAGAATTTTCTAAATACTTTTTATTAATATTTTTTAAATCTGTTGTAGTAATAATACTTTGTATTTCACCATTATTAATTATTTTTAATAACTTATTACGCTTTTTAATATCAAGTTCACTAAAAATATCATCTAATAATAATACTGGATATGTACCACAATAATCATTAAATATAGGTATTTCAGATAATTTAAAAGATAAAATAGCTAACTTTTGTTGCCCTTGAGATCCATAATATCTTAAATCATAACCTTTATATTCAAAATAAAAGTCATCTCTATGAGGACCATACATAGTCATACCATAATTTAATTCTTTTAAATAATTCTTTTTTAATGTATGTTTTAATTTTTTACGAATACTTTCACTATCATATTCCTCAATACTTATATTAGGAACATATTTTATTACTAACCCACAATCATTAGCTATTTCATTATAATAATCATTAATATGTAGATTTATATAATCTATATATTCTTTTCTTTTTTGATAAATTAAAACTGCTTTTTCTATTAATTTATCAGTAATAATATCTAAATATGTAGCGTCAGCAATACTATTATTAAATAATATTTTTAAATATTCATTACGAGTTTTTAATAATTTATTGTACTCATTATAATATTTCAAATATTCTTTAGATATTTGAGATAATTGAATATTTAATAAATTTCTTCTTACATTAGGAGATCCTTTTATTATTTCTAAATCATCAGGTGTAAATATAATAACGTTTAAATAAGATATATAATCTGCAACTTTCTTTATAGGAGTCTTATTTACTTTTAATTTTTTTAATTCATTAGTAATTTCAATCTCTAATTTAGAAACAACTCTATTCTTTTTAACTACTCCACTTAACTTACATTTATCTTTATCAAACATAATAATATTAGGACTAACTCCTATTCTATGTGATTTAGTAAGTGCTAGTATTGTAATTCCTTCAAGTATATTTGTCTTACCTTGTGCATTATCTCCAACAAATATATTCATATTGTTTCCAAATTCAATAGTTGTGTTTAAATAATTTCTAAAACCAACTAAGTTAATTTTAGTGATTTTCATTTAAAACTCATTAAACGACCCATATAATCACCTTTCCCCTAATGTCGTATTCCTATACATACACTAACATTATACCATAAATGCCCTAAAAAAACACAAAAAATAGTTAAAATTAACTATTTTTATGGTTTCTAAGTATTAAATCTAACCTCGAAGCACGAGATAATTGATTTTCTATTGTTCTATAAGAACTATCTACTATTATTTCAGTCTTATTATCAAATATAATTTTTGTATTATTAGCATCAATTTTTTCTATTTTTTCTACTCTTTTTAAACTAATCCATACACAATCATCTGAAAGTGGTGAAGTTGTAGGAAAAACTATTAAATTACTACTATCTTCAACTACTATAGGTACTTTATACTCAGCACCTAACATTTCCTTAGCACCATCTTTTCTCCCTTCATAAGTACTACCAAAATACTTACAAGAATCTTCCATTATTTGAAATGGTGTTTCTTTAATAATATACCTTTCATCATCTTCATATACTACACTACTATTTTTTTCATTAGGCAAAATAGCTAAAGTCCCTTTACTTATTTCATATTTCATATAAATCCCCCTAGAAAACCTATTTATTGGTTTTCGACATAGTTTTATCAAAATTTTCAGTCGAAATTTATCAATATTTGTCGTTTTATATAAAATATTAATATTTATTTATATTTTTCCACAAAAAAAGAGGATAATTCCTCTATTTTTAATATGTTCTTATAGGTAAAACTAATTGAGTTAGAGTTTCATCTTCTTTTGATTTAATTAATATTGGTTTAATTTCACCCACAAAATGAATATCCACAGTTTCTGTTGAAAAACTCTTTAATGCTTCCATCATATATTTAGCACTAAATGATATTTTAATATTTTCATCATTATTTTTATTAATAATCATTTTTTCTTCTACTCTACCAACTTCTACAGAACTACTTCTAAGAATTAACGTATTTCCATCAGTTTCTAAAGTAACAATATTCTTTTCTTTATCACTAGTTAAAATACTAACACGATCAATAACATTATAGAAATCATTAAGATTTGTATTAATTACTAAGAAAGAATCATCTGGTAATAAATTAGAAGTATTAGGATAAGTACCATTTATTAATCTAGATTCAAATTTTAAATTACCAGCTTTTAATAAGATTTTATTATTAAAGATATGTAATTCAACATCCTCTAATTCTCCATCTAATATTTTAGTAAACTCAACTAAATTATGACTAGGTATTACTATATTATAGTTTTCTTCACTTACTTTATCTAATTTTACTACTTTTCTAGCTAATCTATAAGAATCTGTTGAATTAACTTCTAATATATCACCTACTATATTAAAGTTGATACCAGTTAAAACAGGTTTACTTTCTTCATTAGAAGAAGCAAATGCAGTTTGATAAACAATACTTTTTAATACATTAGCTTTTAAATCAATTTTTTTCTTACTTTCTTCTAATCCAATATTAGGATATTCACTTTCTGATATACCATTTAAATTAAATTCACTATTTTGTGTATAAATTAATATTTTTAAATCATCAATAACTTCTATATTAATATATTCATCAGGTAATTTTCTAACTATATCTAATATATATTTACCTGAAATAATAATGCTACCTTCATTTTCTATTTTAAAATCTTCTTCTTTAACTGATTCAATAGTAGTTTGAATAGTAATATCATTATCACTAGCAGTTAAAACTAATTTTTTCTTTTTTAATTCAAATTTAATACCAGCTAAAACAGGTATAAGATTTTTTGTAGATATTGCTTTTGATACTTTATTTAATGCCTCAAGTAAAATTTCTCTTTTAATTGTAAATTTCATATATATTCCTTCTTTCTTATTTATTAATTATATTATTACTGTGGAAAAAGTTAAAAATCAACATTTTTCGTTATTTTTCAAAGTTTTTGTTAATTATTTAGTTGTTGATAACTTGTTAATAATTATTAATTTTACACAGTACTTATATCCTTCTTTAATTTTTCTATTTGATTTGCTAGATCTTTATTAGCTTTTATTTCCTTTTCAATCTTTTCTACTGAATGCATTACTGTAGAATGGTCTTTTCCACCAAACTCTATTCCAATTCTTGGAAAAGATTCATCAGTCATACATCTACATAAATACATTGCTATCTGTCTAGGATTAGAAATATTTGCATTTCTTTTCTTACTTCTTATATCTTCAACAGATATTTGAAAGTATTCAGCAACAATTCTTTGAATTCTCTGAATATCATTCTTTTCTCCCATACCTTTACTTATATAATCAGGTAAAGCATCTATTGCTAAATTCAAATTTATTTCTTTAGAACCCCACATAGCTGAATAAGCAAGAAGTCTTGTAACTGCACCTTCTAAACTTCTAACATCAGGCCCTATATTATTAGCAATATATTCAATAACGTCTTCAGGGATATCTCCTTCAAAATCACCAGCTTTTATTTTATTCTTAAGTATTTCTTTTTTTAAAGAAAAATCCGGTGGATAAATATTAACAGATAAACCTTCAGTAAACCTTGTTTTTAATCTATCTTCTAATAATTTTAAATCATTCGGTGATCTATCAGATGAAATAATAATTTGTTTATTATTATTATATAGATTATTAAATGTATGGAAGAATTCTTCCTGTGTCTTAGTAGCTCCCCCTAAAAATTGAATATCATCTATTAATAATACATCTATATTTCTATATTTATTTTTAAAAAACTCCATATAGTTAAAATTAGTACCATTATCATCTTTTTTATATACCTTAGTAAAATCATCTTTAAATTGTTCCGACGTAATATAAAGTACTCTTTTATTTGAATGTTCTACTATATAATTACCAATAGCATGCATCAAATGTGTTTTTCCAAGTCCTGAATTACCATATAAAAATAAAGGATTATACATATTACCAGGATTTTCAGCTACTGATAAAGCTGCAGTAGATGCAAATTTATTAGTATTACCAACTATAAAATTTTCAAAAGTATATTTTTTTATTAAATTATTATTAACATTATAATTTTCTTTTATATAATTATTTTCTTCTTTAGTATCATTATTACTAATATTATCAATAATACTAGGTTTTTCCTCTTCTTCTATTTCTTCTTGTAAATAAAACTTTAATTCATAATTAGAATTAGTTAATTTAGTTAATTTATTTTTTATTATTTCACCATAAAAATCATTTAAATGTCTCTTATGAATAGGCATTGGAACTATTATATAAGCAATATTATTATTTACTTTATATAACTTAGTTTCATTAAACCAAGTATCATAAGCTAGAGAAGATAGTTCGTCTTTAAGTTCATTTAATAAATTAGACCATACAATATCTGTATTCATATTCGACCATCTCCCCACAAGATTAATTTTTCCAAGAATTATTCTACCCTACTTTATCAAAAAAGCAAATACTTTTTTAATTTTTTTATATAACTATTTCTTATAGGATAAAATGCCTTTTATTAACGATTATTCTACAGTATCTTGTTTAAAAAAAAAATACTTTTTTAATAAAAAAAGTTATCCACCAGTTTTCGACAATTTTTTCAACAATTCAAATCATTATAAAATAAATAAAAAACTAACTTTTCCACATTTTCCACAAATTTATAATTCACATATATACTTTTACTTATCCACATACCTGTGAAAATTGTGGAAAAATAAAAAATAAATTAAATATAAAGGTTTTAATTGACAAAAACCATTAATTCTTATTATAATAATGTAGATTTATGACTGGAGGTGGAACTAATGAAAAGAACTTATCAACCAAATAATCATAAAAAATCTAAAAGATTAGGATTTTTTGCACGTAAAAAAACAAATATATTAAATCGTCGTCGTCGTAAAGGACGTAAAAGTCTTTGCAAATAAAATACCATTATATTAATAGTGGTTTTTTACTTTAAAGGAATGATATTATGAGAAAATTATATATAGTTAAAACTACAAGACAATTTGATGATATTATAAAAACAGGTAAATGTTATAAAAACAAATACTTTGTTATATATAATAAGGATAATAATCTAAAATATGATCGTTTTGGAATATCTGTAACTAAGAAATTAGGTAATGCTGTATTTAGAAATAAATATAAAAGAATAATAAGATCTATTGTAGATAATTATAAAAAACTATATATAAATCACAAAGATTATATTATAATATTAAGGAAAGACGCAATTGATTGTGATTATGAATTATTAACTAAAGAATTATTTTCTTTATTAAATCACGATTAGAAAGGATAATATCATGAAAAAGAATAATAAATTAAAGATAATAATAATTATTTTCTTATTATTAATAACTACAGGTTGTACTCAAACATTAACAGATAGTAAGAAAAAAGCAGTTAAAAATGAAGAAACAGGTCAAACATTAACAAAAAATATTCTTTGTAGACCAACAGATAAGAAAAATATTGAAATTTATAAAAAATATAAGGTTAATATTGAAAAATTACCAGAATGTAAAGATTTCAAAATTAATTCAGGTAAATATGAAGGATTATGGACAACAATCTTTGTAAAACCATTAACTTATATTTTATTAGTATTAGGAAGATTAGTTAAAAACTATGGTTTATCAGTAATATTAATAAGTTTAGCAATAAGATTAATTGCCTACCCTATTACTAGAAAAACAGCTATGCAAAGTGAAATGATGAAAAAAGCTCAACCAGAAATAAATAGAATTCAAAAGAAATATGAAGGTAAACAAGACCAAGAATCAATGATGAAACAAAATCAAGAAATAATGGCTGTTTATAAAAAATATAATATGAATCCAATGTCTGGTTGCTTATTTGCATTTTTACAATTACCAATATTTGTAGCATTCTTTGAAGCAGTACAAAGAACTCCAGTTATATTTGAAGATAAATTTTTAGGATTACAATTAGGAACTACTCCATCAGTTGGTATTACATCAAGTATGTGGTATGTATATTTAATATTAATTATTTTAATAGGAGCTACTACATTCTTCTCATTCAAGATGAATTCAACAGGTAATATGCAAGATCAATCAATGAAGATGATGCCATTTATGATGACTGGTATGATTATTCTAACTGGTATATTCATGCCAACAGGATTAGGAATTTATTGGGTAACATCTAATTTATTTACAGTTGTTCAAAATATATTAATTAAAAGGAGTAAAGAAGTAAATGGAAAAGCATAGATATGTAGGAAAAACTAAAGAAGCAGCTATTAATTTAGCAAAAGAAGAACTACAAGAGGTTGAAGAAAACTTATTCATTAAAGAAATAGAAGTAACTCAAGGTGGTCTATTTAAAAAAGGAAAAGTAGAAATAGAAGTAATTGAAAAAAGAGAAGTTGTTAAAGATATTAAAGATTACTTAGTAAATCTATTAAAAAATATGGGTTACTCAGTAAATATTGAAATAAAAAATAAAGAAGAAGTACCTAAATATGTAATATTCTCAGATAATGATGCATTATTAATAGGAAAAAATGGTAAAAATTTAAAAGCTTTAACTACTATAGTTAATGGATATTTAAATACTGAATTAGGTAGAAATTATAAATTTATTATAGATGTTAATGAATATAAAGAAAAAAGAGAACATAATTTAGAAAGACTTGCTAAAAGAATTGCTAGAGAAGTTGCTACTACTGGTGTAGAAGCAAAACTAGATTCAATGAATTCTTATGAAAGAAGAATTATTCATAATATATTAGGAAACAACAAAAGAGTTTATACAGAAAGTGAAGGAGAAGAACCTAATCGTTATGTAGTAATTAAACCAAAGAAAGAAGAAGATAAATAATCTTCTTTTTTTTTACATTATTTACACCCTACTCTATAAAAAAATAAATTATAAAATCAATAATAATGATAAAATTATAATAATATGGAGTAATGTGTAGTCAAAATAAATAAAGTATGTTATAATACATTAGTCAAAAAGGAGGGATACCATGGAAGATACAATTTGTGCTATTTCAACAAGTATTGGTATAGGTGCAATCTCAATAGTAAGAGTATCAGGACCTGAAGCAATTAGTATTGTTAATAAGATATTTAAAGGTAAAGATCTTACTAAAGTAGAATCTCACACAATTAATTATGGTCATATAGTAGATCAAGATATTATAGTAGATGAAGTATTAGTATCTATTATGAAAGCACCAAAAACTTTCACAACAGAAGATGTAGTAGAAATAAACACTCATGGTGGTATTGCTCCTACTAATAAAGTATTAGAATTATTATTAGAAAATGGGTGCCGCTTAGCTGAACCAGGTGAATTTACAAAAAGGGCTTTCTTAAATGGAAGAATAGATTTATTAGAAGCAGAATCAGTAATGGATATGATTGATTCTAAAACTGATATACAAAGAAAAATGGCTATGAATGGTATTAATGGTAAAACTTCTAATCTAATAAATGAATTAAGAAGTGATATGGTTCAAATTATATCTAATATAAATGTTAATATAGATTATCCAGAATATGATGATGTAGATATAATCACAAATGATGTTTTAATACCTAAAATTACTAATTTAAAAGATAAAATTAATAAGATATTAAAAGAATCTATTAATGGCAAAATAATTAAAGATGGTATTAAGACTGCTATTATAGGTAAACCAAATGTAGGTAAAAGTTCTCTATTAAATGCATTATTAGAAGAAGACAAGGCAATAGTTACTGATATTGCGGGAACAACACGTGATATAGTAGAAGGAACTATTTCAATAAATGGAATAGTATTAAATATGAT
>CADALJ010000018.1 GCA_902788735.1 uncultured Erysipelotrichaceae bacterium | reverse complement strand
GGGAAATCCTCTGGGGAAGGTTTTTATAAATACGACAAATCATAATCATTTGCAAATGTCATAATGTTGTGTTATATTTTATTTAGCAATTGAGAAAATTAATTCGTAGATTTGTGCCGATTTTTCGTAAACGCGTTAAATTGAGGCCCCAGTTTAAAAACAAAGCACGTTATCTAGCGTGTTTTTTTAGTTGCTTTTAAATATCATTTGTGCTATGATATGTTTCACCGATTAAGGAGGATTAGTATGAATCTTGTTGAACAGCTTAGTAAAGAATTAAGTATACTTCATCTAAATGATTTTGAAAAAGTAAGATATATTTATTTAAGATGTTGTGAAATATTTTCATTTGATTCTAGAGTTTATTTTACTGATTTATTTGATGATACTCAATTACGTAATAGAATATTAAGAAAAAGATTTAATATAGAAAATATTACAGATAAACGTGTTGTATGTCATAGTTTTTCTAGATACATATTAAAGCCTCTAATAGAAAATCTTACTAATCTTAAATGTAATGTAGTAAAAGATCGAGAAGGCCATAGCTATATTATACTAGAGTATATGAATAAAGAATGGATACTTGATGCTACTAATAGAGATTTAGCTAGAGTTAAATTATCTCTTCCTACAAGAGGTTTTACATCTTGTGTTGAAAAAGAAGATTTAATTATACCTGAAATTGATTCTAGTTTAGGTTTTACTAATAAAAGTGTTGATGATTATCAGAGTTTAATTATTGGTGATGATTATACTGAAATGATTAGAAGTATGGGAACTATATTAAAAAACAGTAATGCTAAATACTATTATTCTGATGCTTCATTTCTAATGGAAGAAGTTTTAGGTATTTCTAATTTTTCTACTAACAATGAAACATATGTTGATTCTAATTATAATTTTCGTAGATTAATAAATGCTCGTAATGAATATAGTTTTTTTGAGTTATCTAAAGAAGAAAATGAAAAAGAATATTCTATAAAGAAAATAAAACGTATTGATTACGATGTATTAAAAAAATATTTAAAACATAAAAAATAGATTCAGTTTGAATCTATTTTATTTTTGTATTATCTACTTCTTCTGGATATATTAAATCTCTTTCATAACTATAATTATCATAATAATAACTATATCCATTTTCTACTAAATTTATATAGATACTACCTACTAGATTTCTCCAATACGCTCCATCCTCACAGTATGAATAAGACATAGCTACTATTCTATCGTAACCATCATCTCTACCTACAAAGAAGTTATCATGTAGTATTTCTACAAATCTATATAATCCTTCTGCTTCATTTTTATATATAGCTAATCCCCATGAAGTAGCTGGATGCGGATCCCCTGCTCTTCTTCTTAATCCACCTACATTATAGCGTATTTCAAAGTTATCTGAATTTAATCTAGGACCACTTTCTCCACATGCAATAGCTTCTGCTATATATGGATTTACTCCTATGACATCAGAAAACTTATAAATTAGTTCTTCTGGTTCATATTGACTTAATTCATAATCTTCTGTAGCTAATTCATATTCATCAAATCCATAATCTGCCGGATAATTAGATATATCAGCTATTGTCATTGCAATTGCTTGTTCTTTTGAATCATAATATTCTCCATTTAAGTAATTATCATTTTCCCATGCTGTTTCATCTAATTTTATATATTCATATATTTTACTAGCTACCATTTCATCATTTAATTGAAATACTTTAGAGTAGAAAGCAATTATTTCATTAACTGAATAGAATGTTAAATTTAATTTAGACTCTACTTCATGGTATACACCATCTTCTGAAGCAATGTATTCATCACTTTCTATATTTATGTATCTTGAGTATTCTTTTTCTTCTTCTACTACTAGAGTTGGTGTAGGTGTTGGAGTTAAATCACTTACGAAGTATACTGTTTTATCTCCTATAACTTTTATATCTTCAACATTATATTCTTCATTATTTCTTGTTAGTTTATTTGTTGTAGAATCATATGCTACTAGAGAATCTTCTGCTATATGTTTTTGTGTATCTATTTTTCTTGCTGCAGCATCAGCTTGCTTACTCGTATAGATTAATTTAAAACCTGCTGCTAAACCAACTATAGCTGTTGTTGTTGCTAGTATTTTTATTCTCAAATTATCATTATTATTTGTCATACTAATCCCCCCATAAAACTTTCAACATTTTATCATAAAATTAAAAGAAAGTCAAATGACTTTCCTTTCTCTTATCGACAATGATTAGTGTTATTATTATTTCCAAAACCCCAGAATAGGAAGAAAATAATGATAATTACTATAAATATTGCCCACCAACCACCAAAACCGTTATCTTGATTTGTTGGGTATGGATATCCATAATACATAAACATTCTCCTTTCTATATATTTTATGAAGAATGTTTATTTTTGCTTATTCTACTGTAACACTTTTAGCTAAGTTTTTAGGTTTATCTATATCGCATCCTCTTTTCAATGCTACAAAGTAGGCAATCATTTGTAGTGGCGGAACTGCTAAGATTGGTTGTAATTTTTTATGTACTTTTGGAATTATTATTTTATCTTCATAATTAACATCTACATTTCCTACATATATAGGTTTAGCTCCACGAGATATTACTTCTTCTAGATTGGAAATTGTTTTGTCTCTTATTTCATCATCAGTTACTATTGCAAATACTATTGTACCTTCATTAACAAGTGATATAGTACCATGTTTTAATTCTCCTGCTTGGTATGAATCGCTATGAATATAAGATACTTCTTTTAATTTTAAACTTCCTTCCATAGAAATAGCATAATCCACTTTTCTTCCCATAAAGAATACATCTTCATGTTTATAAATCGAATCTGCTAATTTCTTATAGAATCCTGTTTTATCTAATAATACTTTTAATTGTTGAGGAAGTTTCTTTATATCTTCTTTATATTTATCATCTGGATTTATCTTATATGATAATAAAGATAATATTAATACTTGAAGGATAAATGCTTTAGTAGTAGCAACTGCTATTTCCTTGCCTGCTTCTATCAATACACTATAAGTTGATTCTCTTTCTATAGTAGAACTTTCTACATTAACAATAGCTAAGGTGTCGACTTGACTATCATTTGCTTTTCTCATAGCAGCAATAGTATCAGCAGTTTCTCCACTTTGAGATATTAATATTACTAATGTATCTTTATCATAAATAATATTACGATAACGGTATTCACTAGCAACATCACATTCTACTTTTATTCCATCATCTTCAAATAAATATTTACCAATCATTCCTGCATAATACGCTGAACCACACCCTACTATATGAATGTTTTTATATTTCTTTAGATCTGGTAATTTGTCTATATTATTTATATATTTTTTTACTAAGTTATCTACGAGGATTGGTTCTTCATTTATTTCTTTCATCATGTAATGATCGTATCCATTTAGACTAGTATCTTCTATAGATAAATTACTTATTTCTACTTTTCTAAATACTTTAGTGTCATCTTTTTCAATAATATAATTATCTTTTGATAGAGTAACTATTTCGTTTTCTCCTAATAATACATAATTCTTTGTATATGGAAGAATTGCTCCTATATCACTAGTTACAAAATATTCTTCTTCCCCTATTCCTAGTATTAATGGAGATTCACATCTTACTGCATATAGTTTATCTTCATCTTTATTAATTATGGCTAAAGCATAACTTCCTTTTAGTTCTTTAATTGCTTTTTCAATTGCTTCTTTGGTATTTCCCTTATAATAATAATCAATTAATGCAGCAACTACTTCTGTATCAGTACTTGTATTAAATTTAATACCTTTATTTTGTAGTTTTTCTTTTAATTCTTTTGCATTTTCTATTATTCCATTATGTACTAAAGTGATATTTCCTATTGTATGAGGATGAGCATTTATCTCAGTTGGTTCTCCATGAGTTGCCCATCTAGTATGAGCTATACCTATATTAGAATCAATAATATTACTATTATTAATTTTATCTTCTAAATTAGATATTTTTCCTACACTTTTAATTACTTCTATATCATTACCTTTTAAAGCAATTCCTGCTGAATCATACCCTCTATATTCTAATTTTTTTAATCCTTCTATTAATATTTCTACTGGATTTCTTTTTCCAATATATCCTATTATTCCACACATGGTATACACTCCTTACTATTAGTATATTTTCATTATATCAAAAAAATAAGAGATTTCAAAATCTCTTATCTTATTAATTCTTCATAATCAAATATATAATTCAGTTTTTCTTCTTTATTAGTCTTTTTCTCTATTTGTTTATCTTCATCTTTTGCTTTTTTATAAATAGATTCATAGTTTGGTTTTATTGCTTTTATATCTCTTAGCATTTGTTTTTCTGAATCCGTAAGTTTATTCTCAGCTTCTCTTTTATTTAGTGAATTTAAATATTCCGTATTATACTTAAATACTAAATAATCATTTTCTGTTTCATAATATACATAATATACTTTATTATCTTTTTTTGTTTTTAAATATAATTCATATGTTTTATTAGTTTTATTTATTTTACAAAGAGCCTCTGTGATTTTATCATAATTTGATTTTTCTTCTTTAAATATTAATTTAGTCATAGAAATACAATTTGCTTTATTTTCACTATTTTCTTTCCAAAATTTAGTATTATGATTTGTATTTATCATTGGTTTAATTATACTTAATACTATTGTTACTAAAAACAATAAATATATAATTAATGCAGTAAATGTATCTACACCACCAAATTCTTTACACATATTTTCTAATGAGAAAGAGTCAGTACCTTCATATTTTACCAACATTTTATTTACTTTTCTTTTTACTATAAATACATAATATGGATTAAATCCAAATCCTAATATTAATACTACTACTATTAAATATATAAGAAAATACTTAGTAAAGAAAAATGCAACTATAGCAGTTATTACTAAACCTATAACTCCTGTGATATATAATTTTCTATATAAGACATACATCCAGTTAAGTAAGAATGCCCAAATATTAAATGGACTTTTCTTAATAAGTTTATAATCTTCTCCAATATACGCTTCTATATATCTTTCATTTTGATCATATAATTCATTATCTTCTTTTATCTTAATTTCTTTTATTTCTTTAATTTCTTTTTTCTCTTTTTTAACTTTTTTAGGCTTATCTTCTTTTTTCTTTTTTCCTTTTTTTACTGGTTTTATTTCTATTTCATCATCTTTTTCATCTACATCTTCATCATACCAGTTTTCATCTATTAAATCTTCTTCTAACTCGTCGTTGTCAGTCCAATTTTTTTCTTCACTTTCATCATTATAATATCCACAGTAAGTACAGAACTTTTCATTGTTTTTTAGCTTTTTTCCACACTTAACACATTTCATATATTTCACCCCTATTATTCTACAAAATCATCTGATAGTCTTTCTACATTTCTTCCAATTTCATTTTGATATTCAGCTATTTGGTCTTTAAACATTTCATCAAATATAGGTATTGATTTTTTTATAACATCTGGATAAATATTTTTACTACTAACAATTGCTTTTTTAAAATCTATTACATTTACTTCATATCTATTATCAAATAGTGCGTTTGAGAATGCTTCTTGAACAATAGTTAAAGATACATCTGGGTAACGTGAACCTATCTCATATATTCTTTTATATTCACTAGTTATATCAGTAATAAACTCCATCATTTTCTTTTGTATAAATGGTGTATACATCATTTTAGCACCAGTTCTTTTTTCTATTTTAGGAAGTGTTCCTACTAAAATTTCAATGTTTTCTTCTCTTGTAGGTTCTTGGACTTCTACTTTTTGAAAACGTCTTACAAAAGCTTTATCTCTTAAAATATATCTTTCATATTCATCTATTGTAGTAGCACCTATTACTTTGATGTCACCACGATCTAATGCTGGTTTAAACATATTAGCAAAATCCATGGCCTCACCCTTAGTCCCCATAAGTGTATGAATTTCATCTATAAATAAAATTAATTTAGATTTATCTTTTAATTCATCAATTAAGATTTGAACTTTTGATTCTCCTGTGATTGGGTCTGTTCCTAAAAGTGCAGCAGTATTTAATTTAATTACTTGATAGTCTTTTAATATATCAGGTACAGCACCTTTTTGAATACGATAAGCAAGTCCTTCTACAATAGCAGTTTTACCAACACCAGGTTTACCTATTAAGACTGCTGATTTATCAGGAGTTAACAAAATTAAAATCATTTCTTTTATTTGTTTATCTCTTCCAATTGCCGGATTAGTAATATAATTGTTTTCGCAAAAATTTTCTCCATAGTTATCAAGCATACTAATTCTTCTTGATTTAATATCAAATTTGTTTTCTTGCTTTTCATCAAATAATTTTTCTAGTTCCATATTAACACATCCCTAATCATTTTTATTATAACATATTTTTCTATTTTTTCTTATTTTTTATACTTGGATTTACATGTATAACTGTTAGATATACTTCATCTATTTCTTTTTCTATTTCTCTTTCTAATTTATTAGCTATTTCATGGCTTTCAAAAGTACTTAAATCGCCATCTACAAATATAGTAAATGATATTTGATATCTATAACCAACTGGAGTTGAATTAAAATGATTAAATTTAATTACTTCATCATGTCTATTTATAATTTCTACTACTCTATCTTTTGTAGAATCATCTATAGACTTATCCATTAATACATCGTAACTTTCTATAAATAATTTAATAGCAGTATAGCCTATCCATATAGATATAATAATACCAATAATAATATCTATAAGTGAATATCCATATAGTCCACAAATAGAAGATACTAAGGTTAAGATAGTAATTAAACAATCATTTCTATGATCTTTACTATTTGCTTTTACTAAAATATTTTTATCTTTTTTATATATTTTATTTGTGTATAAGAATAAACAAAATTTTATTATTATAGTTATAATACATACTATTATTAAATAATAATTAAACTTAATTGGTGTTTTATCAATATAAGTAACAATAGCATTTTTAATAACAGTAATTGAAGTTAAAATCATTACTATACTAATTAAAAATGAAAAGATATATTCAGCTTTACCATGACCTAAATTATGGTCTTCGTCTGGTTCTTTAGAACTAATTTTATTTCCTATATAAGTCATTATCGAAGAAAACACATCACCAAAACTATTAAATGCATCTGCTATCATAGATTGACTATTACTAATAAATCCTACTATAGCTTTTATTATTAATAGAAATACATTTCCTAATATTCCTAGGATACTAGCTCTTTTAGTACTTTTATATCTATCCATTATTTACACCTTCATATTCTTCTTTTGTTAATTCATATTCATATGAGTCTACTTCTTCTTCAATAAAATAATATTTATTTTTATGAGTAGTTTCTAATCTCTTAAAACCTAATTTTTCCATTAATCTCCAACTAGCAGGATTAATCATAGCTGCTGAAGTTTCTATTTTATTTATCTCTACTTCTTTAAACATATAATTTAATACTTTACTAGCCGCCTCATAAGCATAACCTTTTCTTTGATTATTTTTAGATATAAACCAACCTATATCTCTTATAGATTTATCTATAGTAGCTCCGTCTTGAACAGTAATTTGTCCTATTACTTCATTATTATCTTTTCTAACAATAGTCCAACAAAACATATCAGGGTTAGCAGTTCTTTCTAACTTTTTATATTGCCACTTCTTTTCATCTTCCCAATTATCATTTATTTTACAAGTTAAGTAATATCTACTTATATCTCTATCTAATAATATTTCCCATAATTTTTTTAAATCTTGTTCTTCTGTTTTTCTAAGTAGTAATCTTTCTGTTTCTAATGTTTTACTTCCTAGTAAATTCATATTATCACCTATTTATTTCTATTTCTTAAGTATTCTACAAATCCAATTAAGATATTCTTTTTATCTAAATCTATCCAATTAATATTGTTTAATTCATTTATACTTTCATCATATAATTTATTCATCATATTAACCGCATAATCAAGAGAACCACTTATCTTAAATAATTCTCTTACTTTATTAATACTATTAGTATCTATTTCTTTACCATAATACTTTTCTAATTCATTTATATATTCTGTTTTAGCTATATGAGAATAAAGAATAGTTTGTTTAAATTCTTTTATGTCTGAGCCTATTACTTTACCCATTTCATCACTATATATTCCTAATATATCATCTTGTATTTGAAAGGCTATTCCTACTTTTTCTCCAAATGAAGAAATATCTTTTAATTTTTCTTCATCACTTCCAGCTAAAATCAAACCTACAGACATTGGACCTATTATTGTATAATAAGCTGTTTTTAAACGATAGATATCCATAATAGATTTATCTAATGTATTTAAATCAACCAACTTATTTTTACTTTCAAACGGAAGTACTACATCTAGTATTTCTCCTCTTACTGTGTTTAATGCTGTATCTATAAAATTATTTAATACTTTGCTTAAATTAGGATCATCTTTATATGCAGTACTTATTATTTTAATTGATTCAAATAATCCAAAATTACCCATACAAATAGCTATTGAATCTCCTAAGTGTTTTGAAGAGGTTTCATCATACTCTTTATATTTATTATAATTTTCAAAATGTATTGTATTTACTCCACGTCTTTTTTCATCTTCATCTATAATATCATCATGAACTAAAATAGCTGTTTGAAATACTTCATAAGCTAAGGCTAACGACGTACTATATTCTTTATTGTCTTTTAAAAGATGGTATCCTAAATTTACTAATATACCTCTTACTAATTTTCCATTAGTATTTAGTTTAGAAAAATACTCCATATTTTCTTTAATAATAGAGTTATCTTCTTTTATTAAATTTTCATTATAATTATTTATTTTTTTGTTTAGTATTTCTTTTTCTTCTTGGTAATACTTCTTGAATGCTTCTATCATTTTCTTTATCCTTTCTAAGTTTTAATAATTCACTAATTATTAATAAACCTACACCTACAGTTATTCCTATATCAGCTAAATTAAATATTGGAAAATTTCCAAATGATAAATAATCTATTACACTATGGTAGATTATTCTATCCATTAAATTACCAAATATTCCACCCATTATCATACCTAGTGATATTACACTTAATTTAGTAAAGTTTTTTTCTTTTCTTATATAGTAATCTAATATTACTATGAATATAACACTTATTAATATTATTAAAATAGTATTATCTTCTAATATAGAAAAAGCTGCTCCTTTATTTCTTACATAGAATATACTAAAGAAATTAGGTATTACTTTTATACTTGTATTTATATCCATAAACTTATTAATCATATATTTAATAAATTGATCTAATAAAAGTACAATGATAGTTATTTTATAAATATTTTCCTTTTTATTCATTGTTATCATCCTTTAATCTTTTTATTTTTTCTACTATTATTTGGTATTCATCAAGTCTTTTTTCAACATGGCCTCTTATTTTTAATAAGTCTCCTTTTTCTATTTCTTGAAATTCAATATATATCTTTGGGAATAAAGTAAATTCAAAACTAGATGTTTCATCGCTTCCTGATAGAAAAGCCATTTTTTCACCTTTCTTAGTATTAATTACTTTAATTTTATCAACTACTATTAAAACATCTACTGTTTTATTAAAGTTTTCTTCTACTTTATTTAGCGTTATACAATATGGATTATCTTTTCTATATTGTGTTGTTGGATGATTTGATAAGTAGAATCCAAATAATTCTTTTTCTTTTTCTAATAGATATTCATCATTATATTCTTTTTGATTTTCTATTACTGGTTTAGCTACTAGTGATGGATCTATATCTTTAGTTAATTCTGCATAATTATATAAACTATCTAGGTTATACATTAAAGTAGCTCTATTAATACCAAATTCTTTAAAAGTATCGGCCATTATTAAGTCTTCAAATACTTTTTTAGTGATTCCTTCTATGAATAACCTACTAAAACAATCATATATATCAGTAAATTCTCCTTTAGATTTTGCCTTTTCTATTGTTTCAGTTGCTACTACACCTAAACCTTTTATATTAGATATTGGATATATTATTTTATTATCTTTAACAATATATTTACTTGTACTATTATTAATGGTTGGTTTTACTACTTCTACATTATTAGCTTTACATTCCATAATATATTCATTTGTTTTAGTAGAACTTCCTATTACATTACTTAGTAAATTAGCAAAGAATATTGTTTTAAAGTGTGCTTTTAAATAAGCCATTTTATAAGCAATAATAGAATACACTACTGAGTGTGATTTATTAAATCCATATCCTGCGAAGTTTAATACTAAATTAAATAGTTCTTTTGCTTGATTCATAGAATGATGATTTTCCATGCTCTTCTTTATAAACTTATCTTCTTCGCTTTGTAATAATTCTTTTTTCTTTTTAGACATAGCACGTCTTAATATATCTGCTTCTCCTAAACTATAACCAGCATAGACATTAGCTAGTTGCATTATTTGTTCCTGATATATTAAGAATCCATAAGTACTCTTTGTTATTTTTTCTAGCGATGGATCTAAATAAGTTATCTTTTCTTCGCCATGTTTTCTTTTAATATAAGAATCTATATTTAAAGCAGCACCTGGTCTAAATAAAGCAATTGCAGCTACTATATCATCAAATGAATTTGCTTTTAATCTTTTTAAGAAATTTCTCATACCAGTAGATTCAAATTGGAATATTCCACTTGTGTTAGCCTCAGTAAATATTTTTAGTGTTTCTAAATCATCTAACGGTATCTTATTAAAATCTATTTCTACCCCTTCTATTTCTTTAATATCATTAATAATATTATCAATTAAAGTAAGATTCTTTAAAACAAGAAAGTCCATTTTTAATAATCCTAAATCTTCAAGATACTCCATAGAATAACTTGTTAGATACATATTATCTGATTTAGTTAGAGGTATTACTTCATCTAAATCTACTCTACTCATTACTATTCCTGCAGCATGTTGAGAAGTATGTCTTGGGAATCCTTCTAATTTAATAGCTATTTTATACATATCAGTAAGTATACTATCACTATCTATTTTGGCTTTAAAATTAGGATTATTATTATAAATATCTTCTAGCTTTTCATGAGACATATTAGGTATATATTTAGTTAATTCATCTACTTTGTATGTTGGTATATTTAAAACACGTGATACATCTCTTATTACTTGTTTAGCAGCTAGTGTTCCGAATGTTATAATTCCACTTACTCTTTTTTCTCCATATTTTTCTTTTACATAATCTATTACTAAATCCCTTTTATTATCTGGAAAGTCTGTATCAATATCAGGCATTGTTTTTCTTTCAGGATTTAAGAATCTTTCAAATAATAAATCATATTTTAATGGATCTATATCAGTAATACCTAAAGAATAAGCTACAAGACTACCTGCTGCACTACCTCTACCTGGACCTACTAATATTTTATTTTTCTTAGCAAATCTTATAAAGTCATACACTACTAAAAAGTAATTAGAAAATCCCATTTCATTAATTACATTCAACTCATATAATAATCTATTTTTATAAGTATCATTTACTTCGTTATTTAGTCTTTTAGAAAGACCTTTTTTAGATAATTCTAATAAATATTTCTTAGGATCATCACAATCATATATAGGTAATAAATTTTCTCTTTCAGGAAATTCTACATTACAAGAATCAGCTATTACTAAAGTATTATTTAATCCTAATTCGTTACTTAATTCATTTATATTATCGATATTTAATTCAAAATTATCTACTTCATATTCATTGAGATTATCTTTAGTTTTCCCATCTCTTATACAATATAAATATGGAAGAATCATTTTATCTTGCTTATTTAAATATAAAGCTTCTCTTAAAAAAACAATGTTTTTTGTGATAAGAAGTGATTCTTTCAATTCATTTTTATTACTAAATCCTAAATATAAATCTATATAAATATTACCTAAATTTTCTAAGTTTTCTTTATATTTAAATGGTAATATACTAATAACTTCTTTATTATATTTTTTTAAATCATCTATAGTAATTTTTCTTTCATTTTGAATAGTAGATAATTTAATTAAACTTTTATAACCATCATAATTCTTTGCATATAATAATAGATTGAATTCATCTAATACTAATTCTAATCCTATGATTGGTTTAATATTATTACTTTCACATTTCTTAATAAACTCCATAGTACCATACATATTTGTATCAGTTAGAGCTATACTAGAGATATTATTATTTTTAGCAAAATTTATTATATCATCTATTTTTAATAGACTAGATAGCATTTCATAATTACTTTTATTAATTTTTTCCTTATTTTATTTGACTTTATGAAGGAGATATGTTAATATTATTAAGCAAGGACCAAAACTATGGTGTATTAAGCAAAATAAGGGAGGGAATAACATGGCAGTAAATATTTCAGAAAGAAAAGGTAATGTAAAAAATATTAGATCTCATGCTTTAAATGCTACAAAGAAAAGACAAAATGTTAATTTACAAGTACATAGATTAGAAGACGGTACTAAAGTTAGACTTTCTGCTAAAGAAATTAGAAATAGAAAGAAAAATGAAAAAGCTGCATAATTGCAGCTTTTATTTTTTTATTTATTCAACTGTAAATCCTTTTTCTAGAGAATCACTTTTTATAGTTTTATAAGAAGTGTTTTTATTATACTCTACTTTTGTAAATTCTTTTGTTTGTTGAATTGTATTTAATTTAGTTAAATCTAATTTTTTATAATCAATTACTACTTTAACAACTATTGTAGTATTTGATGTTGAAGATATATCTATAGTATATCCAACAGTTTCATTTAAAAGATTTTCATATTCTTTAATATATTTTTCAATAGATTTTTTTCCATCTTCTTTGCCTGCAGTAGCACTTATATTATATAATTTTGTTTCTTCTACTAATCTATCATCTTCAAATTTATAAGTTATATTATAAATAGTATTTGTACCATCTTGATTATCTAATGTTGTCTTTATACAATTTAATTGGCTTTTTTCTATAGTTTCTTTTACTTCTCTTTTTTGAACATTTTGAGGTTTAGCATTTAGTGAAGTAGCTATTTGAAGAGAACCTCCAAATAATAATGATATTAATCCAATAACAGCAACTATAAGAGCTGGTTTTTTAGATGTTGCTTTTTCGAAGTGAATTGCTTTTTGTACTTCTTGAAAATTTAGAACTTGAGTTTGTTGTAATTGTTCTTTTGTTAACTCTTTTCTTATTTCTTCATCTGATATTTGTCTTACTTCGTTATTGTTCATTTTCATGCACCTCTATCATAATTACATTATAGCAAAATCTAATTTATATATACAAGAAAAATCAAAAAAAAATAACTATTTCTAGTTATTTTTATATTTTGCATCAAATTTCTTTCTTTCTTCTGTATTTAAGATCTTTTTTCTTAAACGAATAAAGTTAGGTGTAACTTCAATAAGCTCATCTGAATTAATATAATCTAAAGCATATTCAAGTGTGATAGGTCTTGGTCTTTTTAATACAACTGTGTGATCACTTCCGGCAGCACGAGTATTAGTTAATTGTTTACCTTTAACTACGTTAACTGCTAGGTCATTATCACGATTACATTCACCTACTATCATACCTTCATATACTTCAGTACCTGGTTCAATAAACATGATACCACGGTCTTCTAGGTTACCTATAGAGTATGCTGTTGCGTCTCCATTTTCCATAGAAACTAGAACTCCTAGTTTTCTTTCTCCAATATCAACATTTTCATATGGCATATATTCTTTAAATGTATGGTTCATAATACCATAACCTTTAGTTAGAGTCATGAAATCTGTTGAAAAACCTATAAGTCCACGTGATGGGATTGTATATAATAATCTAACTTGATTTTCAAAGTTAGTCATATTATCCATCTTACCACCACGAATACCTAATTGTTCAATAACTGGCCCTACTGATTCTTCTGGTACTTCTATTTGTAATTCTTCATATGGTTCATATTTTTGACCATTAATTTCTTTAATAATTACTGTTGGTTTAGATACTTCAAGTTCAAATCCTTCACGTCTCATATTTTCAATTAAAATTCCAAGGTGTAATTCACCTCTACCACTTACTAAGAATGATTCATTAGTAGCTGGTTCTACTTTTAAAGATAC
>CADALJ010000017.1 GCA_902788735.1 uncultured Erysipelotrichaceae bacterium | reverse complement strand
GATTTTATTTATAATCGTACATTTGGAAAGAATGCAGAAGAAACAAGTGAATTAATAAAGAAAATGGTAGAGTACGCCAATGAATTTAAAATAAATTCATGTCTAAAACACTTTCCAGGATATGGAAATAATTCTGATACTCATACAGGAGTAGCTATTGATAATAGAGACTATTTAACTTTAAAAGATAATGATTATCTACCATTCAAAAAAGGTATAGAAGCTAAAGTACCATGTGTATTGGTATCTCATAATATAATTAATTCAATAGATTCAGAATACCCAGCATCATTAAGTGAAAAAGTTATTTATGAATTAAGAAATAATTTAAATTTTTCAGGAATCATTATTACAGATGATTTAGCTATGGATGCAGTTAAAAGTTATGTAGAAGATGGATCTGCAGCAACTTTAGCAATTCAATCAGGAAATGATTTAATAATAACAAGTGATTTTGAGAAAATGTATAAAGAAGTATTAAATTCCTATAAAGAAGGAATAATAAGTGAGGAAGTAATAAATAAAGCTGTACTTAGAATTATAGCTTGGAAATATGAAAGTAATTTATTTTAGATGGAGGGGATTTTTTTGGAGATACTTGATACTAAAACAGATATAGGTTTAATTAGAGAAAAAAACGAAGATGCAACTTTATCTGTTATACATCCAAAAAATAAAAATATAAAACTCTTAATAGTTGCTGATGGAATGGGTGGTAAGTCACTGGGTGATGTTGCTGCTAACTATGTAATACTTTATTTACATAAATGGTTTATTAATAAAGATATTGAAACTCTAAATAATAATGATAAAGTAATTGAATTACTAACTAAATATATTAAAAGTTTAAATAAAAATCTAATAAAAAAGTATGGAATAGATACATTAGGTACTACATTAACTATGGCATTAATAAATAATCATAATACAATAGTATTTAATGTAGGAGATTCAAGATGTTATATTTATAAAAATAAAAATTTGATACAAGTTACAGAAGATGATTCTGATGTTTGGATGTATCATAAATATGGTGGCGTAAAAAAAGATTATTTAAGATTCTTTTCAAATAATAATGTAATAACTGCATGTATTGGTATATGTAATGAATTGTGCAAAGTTAAAACAGTAATATTAGATAATGATTATGATATAATTTTTCTTTTAACAGATGGAGTTACTGATATGATTACTGATACTAAAATAAAAAGTTTAATAAAGAAAACTAAAAAAGAATATTTACTAAATGCAATTATAAATGAAGCTGTAAATGTTGATCAAAAATTAAAAGTACCATCAACACTAAAAAGAAAATTTACTGCAAATTATATAGTCCCATTTAAAGGAAGAGATAATGCTAGTGGAGCAATTTATATAAAATAAAAAGAGAATAAAAATCTCTTTTTTTTTTAATAATTATTTGATATACTATTATATAGTAGAATAAAGGGTGAAGATTATGCTAGGTAAGATACAAGGAATTGTTGATAATAATGTAGTAATTAAATTAGATATAGATATAAATCAACAGCCTAATTTAATTGGATTACATATAGTTTTTGAAGACGGAACCGATAGAAAAGTAGTAGCTGAAATAGTTAATACTGATCAAACAACAATGAATGCTAATATTGTTGGTGAAATTAGAAATAATCAATTTACTTTAGGTAGTACAGCAAAACCATCCTTTAAATCAATCATAAGAATTATAAGAACAGATGAATTAGAACTATTATATGGCAAACAACAATTATCAATGGGATACACTAATTTTGGTGTAAGTAATGTATATCAAGGATATAGAATAAATGTTGATATAAATGAATTTTTTAATAGTCATTTTGCAATATTAGGAAATACTGGTAGTGGTAAGAGTAGCGCAGTAGCTTCAATATTACAAAAATTATATACAGCTACTAATAATCCACCATTAAATTCAAGTGTATTTTTCTTTGATGCTTACGGAGAATATACAAATGCATTCTCTAATTTTCATCAAAAAAATCCAAGATTAAATTATAAGACATATACAACCAATATAATTGATCCAGATACTGAGATACTTAGAATCCCAATCTGGTTATTAGATGTAGATGATTTAGCATTATTATTAGACGCTAATAGTCCATCACAATTACCAATTATAGAAAAAACATTAAAATTAGTTCCAATACTTACAGGTACTAGTGAAAATGTTATAAAAAGAAAAAATGATATTATAGCTCGTGCTTTACAAGATATATTATTAAGTGGAGCAGATTCTACTAAAATAAGAGACCAAGTAGTAGGTGTTTTAACTAAGTTTAATACACCAACATTAAATCTAGAAACTCAAATAGTTCAACCGGGTTATGTAAGAACATTTAAACAATGTCTATATATTGATCAAACAGGTAAAATGCAAGAAATGGAACTTGTAGTTGAATTCGTTAGAACTTATATATTAGAAGAAACTTTAGAAATACCAGAACAAGAATTAAATAAGTTCTATTCATTAAATGATTTAGAAGAAGCTATGGATTTTGCTCTTATAAGTGAAGGAATATTAAAAAGTAATAAAGTATTTGATAATGCCAATGTAATGAGTGTTAGACTTCATACATTAGCCACTGGTGATAATAAAGAATATTTCACATATAAGGATTTTGTAACAAGAGATGAATATATTAATAGATTAATAACTGTAAATGGCGCAGCTGCTCAAATAATTAATTTTAATATAAATTATGTAGATGATAGAATAGCTAAGGTAATTACTAAAATTCTTTCAAGAATGCTATTCATAAAAGCTAGTGAGACTAAACCAAGAGGATCTCATGCATATCACATAATCATAGAAGAAGCACATAGATATGTTCAAAAAGATAAAGACATTGATTTATTAGGATATAACATATTTGAACGTATATCTAAAGAAGGAAGAAAATATGGAGTTTTTTTAGCACTTATAACACAAAGACCTAGTGAATTATCAGATACTTGTGTATCACAATGTGCAAACTTTATAATATTAAGAACAGTGCATCCGGTAGATTTAAAATATATTAAAGAAATGATACCTAATATATCAGAAGAAATAGTAATACAATTAAAAAATCTAAAATCTGGAAACTGTATAGCATTTGGACAAGCATTTAAAGTACCGACACTAATGTATATAGAAATGCCTAATCCAACGCCTTTATCTAATAATGTAGATTTAAAAACAGTTTGGTATAAGGATCCTGTTAAAGCATATAATAGTGAATTACCTGCAGCAAATGAGGTCGGTACAATTATGGAACAAACTGCCCAAGCAAGATTTATTCAACCTCAACAAACATATGTAAATAACCAAAATTAACTGTAAACAATACGTAAATATATTGTTAATAAATATAAAAATATGATAAAATTACTAATAGAATATAATGATATAATATGGAGGAAAATATGAAAGATAAATTAAAAGGATTATTCGGTGGCGGAGACGATAATGTTGAAGAAAAAAGTGAAGATGCATACTATAAAACTTCAAGAGAAGAATATAGTGAACAAAATGGATTAGCTGGTTCTAAAATGATGTTACTAGAACCACGTGCTTATTCAGAAAGTCAACAAATCGCAGATTATTTAAAGAATAGAAGTTCTGTAGTTGTTAACTTAAAAAGAGTAACACCAGACCAAGCAAAAAGAATAGTAGACTTCCTATATGGAACTATTTATGCAATAGGTGGAGATCTACAAAAATTAGGTGGAGGAATTTTCCTATGTACACCTAATAATGTTAATGTAGAGGGAAACATCAGTGAAGATAATGCTAAATCAGCTAGAGGTAAAAAAGAAAGTAAGGATGACGAAGAAGATTTCTTTTAAAATAAAATAACCCACTAGAGGTGATTATATGGAAAAATTTAGTTATGAAGCTAATGGGTATAATCGTAATGAAGTAAATAATTTCGTTAGTGATGTAATAAAACAAACAGAAGGTATAATCACAAGAGTAAGAAAACAAAATGCTGAAATAGAAGAATTGAAAAAAGAAATACAACACTATAAAGAAATAGAAACTAATTTAAATAATGCACTTCTTCAAGCAGATGCTACAGGTGATAATATCAAGAAAATAGCTAGAGAAGAAAGTGATATGATTGTAAGAAATGCTAAAAGTAATGCATCGAGAATAGTTAATGAAGCCCTTTTAAGAGCAGAGAAAATTGAATTACAAGCAGATACTTTAGAAAGAAATATGAGGATATTTAAAAAGAAATTAAAAGCTATTTTTGAACAACAACAAGCTGTAATAGATGAAATTGAAATATTAGAATTAGAAGATAATTAATATCTTCTTTTTTTATTTAAATATTGTAAATAATAAAAAAGTGTGATATATTAATGTGCGTAAAGCAAGTGCGAAAGACGGAGTATTTTAGATTTTGTAGAGAGCCTGTGTTAGGTGAAAACAGGTAATGAAGAAATATTCGAATCACTTTCAAGTTGCGATTTATGGATAAGATAAATACGGTGACGCGTTATAGTATAGAGGTAAGGAAACTTACAAATTAAGGTGGTACCACGAGAACTTCGTCCTTAGGGATTGAAGTTCTTTTTATTTTTATTATTCATAATATTTAAAAAGGGTGATGGCATGATACTAAATATAATTTTATTAGTATTAGGATTTGTAATATTAATAAAAGGAGCAGACTTATTTGTTGATGGTGCTAGTGGAATCGCAGCTAACTTTAAAGTTTCTAAAATACTTATAGGTCTTACTATAGTAGCTTTTGGAACTAGTGCACCAGAATTAGCTGTAAGCATAAAATCAATATTCTCGGGTAATGGAGACATAGTACTTGGTAACGTAATAGGTAGTAATATATTAAATATATTATTAATTATAGGATTAAGCGCTATATTTCATACATTAACTGTTAAGAATAACACTGTAAAAAAAGAATTACCAATTACTATGTTAATAACAACACTTTTTGCAGTACTCTTATCGGATCAAGCATTTGATAAGACATTAACTAACTCATTCACAAGAAATGATGGAATTATAATATTATTATTCTTCTCAATATTTATATATTATTTAATTTCAATTTCAAGAAAGAAAATAGATATAGAACAAGAAGAAAAAAAATTGCCAATGTCTAAATCAATTATATTTACTATTATTGGTTTAGTAGGAATAATACTAGGAAGTAACTTTGTAGTAGATAGTGCTAGTTTCATAGCTAAAGCATTAGGAGTTACTGAAAGATTAGTATCGCTAACAGTAATAGCACTAGGAACATCACTTCCAGAACTTGTTACATCTGTTACAGCGACACGTAAAGGAGAATATGATATCGCAATAGGTAATGTTGTAGGAAGTAATATATTTAATATAGGTATGGTTATAGGTCTTCCTACTACTTTATTTGGAGGAGTAGGAACAATCAACTTTAGCTATATAGATTTATTTGTTATGATAACAGCATCAGTACTATTATTTGCATTTTCATATAATGATTATAAAATTACTAAAAAGGAAGGAATAACATTATTAATATTATTCGTAGCATACTATGGATATGTATTGTTTTTTTAAGGAGGAGTAAACATGGAATTCAAAAAACTAGAACAAGGAAAAATCAATGAAATAGAAAAAAAATATAGTGATTATTTTGAAAAAGAAAAAATATTTGAAAAAAGTTTAGAGAATAAGAAAAAGAAATATGTATTCTATGATGGACCAGCAACAGCTAATGGTATGCCTGGAATTCATCATATGTTAGCTAAACTAATTAAAGATACTGTTTGTAAGTATAAAACAATGCAAGGGTATAAAGTAGTTAGAAAAGTTGGATGGGATACTCATGGATTACCAGTAGAAGTTCAAGTTGAAAAACAATTAGGATTCAACGGTAAAGGTGATATTGAAAAATATGGTATTAAAGAATTCAATCAAAAGTGTAGAGAAAGTGTTTGGAAGAACGAAGAATTCTTTACTAAATTTACTAAAGAAATGGGACAATTCATCGACTTAGAGCACCCTTACGTTACATATGATAATAACTATATAGAAACTGAATGGTGGATATTAAAGAAAATATTTGATGATGGATATATATACGATGGATTAAAAATAGTTCCATGGTGTCCACGTTGTGGAACAGGACTTGCTAGCCATGAAGTAGCTCAAGGATATAAAGAAATCACAGTTAATACTGTATATGTTCCATTTAAAGCCAAAGATGAAGAAAATACTTATTTCTTAGTTTGGACAACAACACCTTGGACATTAATGTCTAATATAGCTCTTTGTGTTAATCCAGATGAAGTTTATGTAAAATGTTTATCAAAAGGATATAATTTCATAGTAGCTAAAGCACTAGCCGATAAAGTATTAGGAGAAGACTATGAAATAGTAGAAGAGTATAAAGGTAAAGACTTAGAATATAAAGAGTATGAGCAATTAATGCCAATTCTATCAGTTCCTGAAAATAAGAAATCATTCATAGTAACATGTGATAACTATGTAACTATGGAAGATGGTACTGGTATAGTTCATATTGCTCCAGCTTTTGGACAAGATGACTATGAAGTAGGATTAAAATATGATCTTGCAATGCTAAATCCAGTAGGAGAAGATGGATGTTATACTGAAGGACCATGGAAAGGAAGACTTGTAGTTGATCCTGAACTAGAAATAGAAATAATTAAATACTTAGCAGAAAATGATAAGTTATTCAAAAAACAAAAAATGAATCACGATTATCCACATTGTTGGAGATGTAATACACCACTTGTATACTATTCAAAACCATCTCTATACATCAAGACAACAGCTAAACAAAAAGAAATTATTGAAGAAAATAAAAAGATTAATTGGTATCCAGATTATGTTGGTGAAAAACGTTTTGGAAACTGGTTAGAAAATATGAATGATTGGGCAATCTCAAGAAATCGTTATTGGGGTACACCAATACCTCTATGGAGATGTGAGTGTGGACATGACATAATGATTGGTTCACGTAAAGAATTAGTAGAAAAAGCTATTGAAAAAATAGATGAAACAATTGAATTACATAGACCATTCGTAGATGATGTTCATATCAAGTGTCCTAAATGTGGAAAAACAATGACAAGAGTTAAAGATGTTATGGACTGTTGGTTTGATTCAGGATCAATGCCATTTGCTCAATACCATTATCCATTTGAAAATAAAGAATTATTTGAAGAACAATTCCCAGCTGACTTTATAGCCGAAGGTATCGACCAAACTCGTGGATGGTTCTATGCGTTATTAGTAGTTTCTATGTTTGTAAAAGGAGAATCTTCTTATAAAAATGTATTAGTAAATGACTTATTATTAGATAAATATGGTCAAAAGATGCATAAGTCAAGAGGTAATGCAATTTCTCCATTTGAAATAATGGAAGAATATGGTGCAGATACAGTAAGATTCTATATGTTAAATATTTCTCCTGTATGGACTCCATTAAAATTCGATGTAGAAGGATTAAAAGAAGTATATTCAAAATACATTTCTACATTCAAAAATGCATATTCATTCTTTGAAATGTATGCTAATGCAGACCATGTAGACCCTAGAGAATATGATATACCTGTAGAAAAAAGAGAACTTATTGATAGATGGTTAATCTCTAAATTAAATAAATTAGTAAGAGATGTTAATGCTGCATTTAATGAATATGACCTTAATAAAGTAGCTAAATTAATAGTACCATTCTTAAACGATGATTTATCTAATTGGTATATTAGAAGTAATAGAAGAAGATTCTGGGATAGTGAATTAACTCACTCTAAGAAATGTGTATATTTAACTATGTATGAAGCACTAGTTACTCTATGTAAATTATGTGCTCCAATCACACCATTCTTAACTGAAGAAATTTATCAAAAATTAACTAATGAAACTTCAGTTCATCTAGCAGACTATCCAACTGAAGATATAAATTTAATAGATGAAGCAGTAGAAGAACGCATGGATCTTGTTAGAGATGTATGTAGTTTAGGAAGATTTGCAAGAGAAGAAGCAAATATAAAGGTACGTCAACCAATCAGTAATTTAATATTACCTAAATCAGATGAAATGATCATTGGAGACTTACTTCCAGTAATTAAAGAAGAATTAAATGTAAAAGAAGTTAAATTTATGCCTGATATGACTGAATACTTAGAATATATTGTTAAACCAAACTTCCAAGTATTAGGTAAAACTCTAGGACCAAAAATTAAAGAACTACAAGGAATACTTTCTAAACTAACATCTAATGAAATAGCTAAGATAAATGAAGAAGGATTAACTGTTAAATTAGATGGAGAAGACTTTGAATTAAATAATGAAAATACAATTATTTCTATTAAACAAAAAGAAGGATATGCTTCTACTTCAAATAATAAAACAATCGTAGTAATTGATACAGAACTAACAGAAGAATTAATCTTAGAGGGACTTGCACGTGAATTTGTACGTAAAGTTCAATCACTAAGAAAAGATGCTGACTTCATAATCACAGACCATATTAAAGTTTACTATAATGGTACAGATAAAATTGATAAAATGTTAGATATGTATAAAGATTATGTTATGAATGAAGTATTAGGAGACGAATTAATAAAAGATATTTCTTTAACAGATAAATGTGAACTAAATGATGAAGAAGCTTATATTAAAGTAGAAAGAATCTAATAAAAAAACACCAAACTTATGGTGCTTTTTTTTATTTTATAGTAAAATATATTTAGATAGAAAATAGGTGATAAGATGAATGATCCAGAATTTAAAGAAATGCTAAAAAAAGCAATTTTTGCTTTATCAGTAGCTTTAGTATTCGTAATACCTATATTTTTTATTTTTAAAAATAAATTATCTAGTACACCTAATGAAATATTAAAAGACATTAGAAATAATAAAACATTTCTATTATATGTAACAAAAGAAAATTGTAATAATTGTAAAAATATAAGAAAAGAATTAAACAATACTAAATATAAAGAATTAAATAAAGACAACAATAAAGATTATAATGAAATTATTATGAAATTAGAATTAAATGATTCAAAATTATATATACCTGCACTTATATATATAAATAAAGGAAAAGTAGAATCATATATAGTAGATATAAAATCTAAGGAAGATATTAATAATTTTTTAAATAATTATAAATAGAGGTGAAGTTATGAACAAAACTGTTGTGTTAGTAACAGGAAGCAATAGAGGAATAGGAGCTGCATGTATAAAAGAATTTGCTAGTGTTGGGGCTAACGTCGTAATTAATTATTGTCACCATGAAGAAGAAGCATTAAATCTAAAAAAAGAAATAGAAGAAGAATATGGAGTAGAAGCACTTATAGTAAAATGTGATGTATCAAATGAAGAAGAAGTAGAGAATATGGTAAACACAATTGTTGATCATTTTGGTGGAATAGATATTTTAGTTAATAACGCTGGAGTGTCCCGCGACTCTCTTCTATTAGATAAAACAGTAAAAGAATTTAAAAGAGTATTAGATGTTAATTTATTAGGAACTTATTTATGTTCTAAATATGTTGGAAGAATAATGCTACAACAAAAGAAAGGTAAAATTATTAATATAAGTAGTACCAATGCAATTGATACATTTTATCCAGAAAGTTGTGATTATGATGCATCTAAAGCCGGAGTAATTAGTTTAACTCATAATTTTGCAAGAAGCTTTGCTCCATTTATAAATGTTAACTGTGTTTGTCCAGGATGGACTAAAACAAGTATGAATAAAGATTTAAGTATAGATCAAATAACAGAAGAAAAAAGAAAAATATTATTAAATAGATTTGCTAATCCAGAAGAAATAGCTAATGTTGTATTATTTTTATCAAGTAATAAAGCGAATTATGTAAATGATACAATAATTAGAGTTGATGGTGGAAAATATAATGGATAAGTAGTATAATAAGCTCGAGGGGATTTATATGTATAAAGAATTTGGAATAGATGAAGATGTAATAGAATTAATTAATTCATCAGAAAAAGAATGTAAAGAAGAGTTTACTAAGATAGATGAAGTATGTGAAATAAATAGTTTAAAAGTATTAAATGCTTTTCAAAAAAATGAAATAACTGAAAGTTGTTTTAATGAAACAACAGGATATGGTTATAATGACTTAGGTAGAGATAAAATAGAAAAAGTCTTTGCAGAATGTTTAGGTGCAGAAGACGCTTTAGTTAGAAGCCAATTTATCTCAGGAAGTCATGCCTTAAATGTATGTTTTTTTGCATTACTTCGTCCTAATGACATATTATTAAGTATAACAGGAAAACCATATGATACATTAGATGAAGTTATTGGTATTAAAGATAATCCTAGTTCATTAAAATCATATAATATTAAATATGAACAAATAGATTTAGTAAATGATGACTTTGATTATGAGAAAATAGAAAAGTATTTAAAAGAAAATAAAGTAAAAGTAATAGAAATACAAAGAAGTAAAGGATATTCTACTAGAAAAAGTATTTCTATAGAAAAAATAAAAAAAATAATAAAAACTATTAAAAATATCGATAAAGATGTTATAATAATGATAGACAACTGTTATTGTGAATTTGTTGGTTGCGCAGAGCCAACTTCAGTTGACGCAGATATAATGGTTGGTTCATTAATTAAAAATTTAGGAGGAGGAATTGCTCCTAATGGTGCCTATATAGCTGGAAGACATGATTTAGTAGAATTATGTTCAGAGAGGCTGACTTTACCAGGAGAAGGAAGAGAAGTAGGACCATCTCTAGGAATAAATAAGCAAATCCTCGAAGGTTTATACATGGCGCCTAGCGTAGTTGCATCTGCATTAAAAACTGCAGTGCTAACTAGTAGAGTACTAGAAAAATTAGGATATGATGTTGAACCAAAATATGATGACATTAGAGCTGACATCGTTCAAACAATCACATTTCATGATCCTAATAAACTAATTGAATTCACTCGTGGAATTCAAGAAGGCTCTGCAATTGATTCAAATGCTAGGGTTGAAGCATGGGATATGCCTGGGTATAGTGATAAGGTAGTTATGGCTAGCGGATCATTTACTCAAGGTTCTTCAATAGAGTTATCTTGTGATGGACCAATTAGAGAACCATATGTTGCATATATGCAAGGATCTCTAACATATCCATATGGAAAGCTTGGTTTAATGAAAGCTATCCAAAAAATTATGAAAGGAGGAGTATAGATGTATTCATACGGAAACTATGGTACTACATATGGTACTACTCAAGCTGCTGGAGAAGCTGCAGGAGGAATCTTAGCAGGATTAGGAATTATGATGGTATTCTTC
This sequence comes from uncultured Erysipelotrichaceae bacterium, assembly GCA_902788735.1. Lineage (GTDB taxonomy): Bacteria > Bacillota_I > Bacilli_A > RF39 > UBA660 > UBA3789. Next base: position 2,383 of record CADALJ010000017.1, on the reverse strand, counting down.
TATATCATTATGATTGCATTCGCAGTTGTTTGTTTAGTTGCTAAATACAAAATGTTCAAGAAAATGGGTATCGATGGATGGAAATCACTTATCCCAATGGTTAATGATTACTTACAAATGGAAGCAACTGGAGTTAATCAAAAATGGTTATTAGTTGTTACATTTGGTGCTGCTATTGCTGCTATCCCAGTTTTAGGTTGGTTAGCATATAGTGCTGCTATGATTTACTATGCAATTTTAGTAAACGTAAGTTTAGCTAAATCATTTGGTAAATCTACTGGATTCGCAGTTGGTTTAATCTTATTAGCACCAATTTTCTTATGTATTTTAGGATTCTCTAAAGATGCTAAATTCCAAGGAAAAGATCCAATGAAAGATATTATTTTCAAGAAATAATATAAAATATTAATTAATATTAATTAATAATTAATACTAAAAGATTAGAATATTCTAATCTTTTTTTTCATATATTTTATTGATCGGAGGATATATGATAAGCAAACAAAATTTATGGTTTTTAACACTATTCAGTTTAATTCTAATATTAGGAGTATACTATGTCACAATGCCTAATGATTTATTAGGAAAAGTAGAAAATATTATAGAAGATAAAGAAACAAAAGAAGTAGTAGAAGAAATAGAGGAAGAAAGCTTATTAGTAGCTATGAGAGTAAATTTAGAAGAAGAAAGACAAGTTGCTATTACTAAACTTCAAAAAGATTTAACTAGTGATAATCTAAGTACAGAAGAAAAGAATAATATCTATGAACAATTAAAATATTTAAATGAAGTTCAAGGTAAGGAAGAAAAAATAGAAAAAAATATAAAGAAAGAATTAAAATTAGATTGTTTTGTAAAACAAGATAATAATAATATAGAAGCAGTTTGTATATCTAATGAGCATGATGAGAAAAAAGCCAATAGTATAATGCGCTTAATACAAGAAAAATATGAAAATAGAATGAATATTACCGTAAAATTTCAAAAGAAATAATAGGTATATACATACAACAAAAAAACTCAGTCACATAATATATTTTAGGTGATTGATAATGATTCTAACTCCAAGAGAGAAAGAAATATTTAATTTATTAATAGATAATTATAATACAAAAGACATAGCTAAACGTTTAGGAATAAGCGAAAAAACTGTTAGAAACCATATATCAAATGTAATGCAAAAATTAGGAGTAAATGGTAGGGCCAGTGCAGTAGTAGAGTTAATAAAATTGAAAGAATTATCTATATAAGCGTGCTAAATTAGTACGCTTTTTCATATTATTATTTAGGTGATTAAATGTTAAAGAAAAAAGCTATAAGAAAAATATTTGTAACAACGCTATCTATGTTAATAATATTAACTATTTATACAATACCAACTACTAGTAAACCAAAAGTATTAAGAACTAATTTAGAAATAGAAGATATTACTAATCTATCTACAGATAAAATATATTTATTAAATAAAAATAATTATTTAGTAAAAACAGATGTATTTATAGATAGTACTAAACAAGAAGAAAAAATAAAAAAAATAATTAATTATTTAACTATTAACAATAATAAAATACCTAGTAATTTAAATGGATATATTCCCAAAAACACTAAACTAATAGATTTTAATATAGAATCTAATTCTATAGTATTAAACTTCTCTAATGAATTTACTAATTCTAATAATGAAGAAATAATGATCACAGGAATAGTCTATTCCCTATTAGAATTAAGTGAGATTAATGAAGTATCATTTAAAGTAGAAAATAATTTTTATAAAAATTATACTAATCTAACTAAAGATATAGGAATAAATAAAAATATACTATACAATAATAGAAAAGATATTAATAAAGTAGTGACTTATTATTTAGATGATACAGATAACTATTATGTACCAGTAACTAATTATGTAAATGATACAAGAGAAAAAATAGAAATAATAGTAGATAGCTTAAAAGAAACTAAAAAAGGCCTTATTAGTTATATAAATGATAATACTGAGTTATTAAATTATATAGAAGAGAATAATTTACTCATATTAAACTTTTCAAAAGAATTAAAAAATAAAAATAGTATATCAGAAGATAAAATATTAAATACAATAAGCTATTCAGTATTTGATAATTATGATGTTAATATGGTAATGTTTCAAGTAGAAGGAGAAACTTATAAATATATAAAAAGATAAGTTTTTCTTTTTTTATCTTGAATTAAAAGATATTTTGTTGTATAATCGTAGTTGTCAGTTGAAATATGTCTGCGTAGCTCAGCTGGATAGAGCAATCGCCTTCTAAGCGATCGGTCAGGCGTTCGAGTCGCCTCGCGGACACCATTTTAAAAAATAAGAACTCAAAAGAGTTCTTTTTTTTGCGCCTGACTATCGCTA
>CADALJ010000016.1:903-22574 GCA_902788735.1 uncultured Erysipelotrichaceae bacterium | reverse complement strand
CAAATGTCACCTAAAGTATTCAAAAAGAATAAAGATAATCTATTAAAAGAAATTAAAGTATGGATTAAATCAAAAGAAACATATACTATTAGATTTGCTATAGGTATGTTAATGAGTTACTTTTTAGATGAAGATTTTGATAAAAAATATTTAGAACTTGTATCTAAAATTAAATCTAAAGAATACTATGTTAATATGATGATTGCATGGTATTTTGCAACAGCATTAGCTAAACAATATAAAGACACGATTATATATCTAAAAAATAATAAATTAGATACATGGGTTCATAATAAAACAATACAAAAAGCAATAGAAAGTTATCGAATAACAAATGATCAAAAAGAGTATTTAAGAAGTCTAAAGAAAAAGAACTAATTATAGTTCTTTTTATGTTATAATAAAAGAGTGATGTATATGAAAAATAAATCTAAATTTCGTAAAAGTTATATTCGAAGATTAATATTTCGTATAGTTATATTTATTATTATGATCGGTATTTATATATTTTATCCTAATACTTTTAAAGTAGCTAAAGGATTAAATTTTATAAAAGAATTTTCACCATTACATATAATATGGTTAATTTGGATGATAGATATGATTCTTCAATTATGTAAAGTTCCTAAATATTGGCCTTTAGGATCACAAAAATATTTAAAACATAGATATATACCAAATATAAAAGAATTAGATAAAAAAACAATTAAATTACATATGAAAGAAATGACTAAGAGTAGTACTTCAGTAGCAATTTTTTGGCTATTCGTAATAGCACTAATCAGCACATTATATCTAACTCATTTAATTTCATACCAAGTAGTAATATTAATCTCAGTAGCCTTCTATGTATGTGATATTATATGTGTAGTTGGATGGTGTCCATTTAAAACATTCTTTATGCATAATAAATGTTGTACTACATGTAGAATATTTAACTGGGATCACGCTATGATGTTTACACCATTAATAGTAATACCTGGAATTTGGACATATAGTTTAGTAATTATGTCATTAATAATATTAATTGTATGGGAAGTAGCTTGTGCTATTTATCCTGAAAGATTTATGGAAAAAACCAATTGTGCACTACAATGTCACAATTGTAAAGATAGATTATGTGGTAAGTAAGGAGAAAAATATATGAATAAATTTATGGAAAAAGCTAATGATTTAGCTGAAAAAAATTTAAAAACAAATGCAGGTGGTCCATTTGGAGCCTGTATAGTAAAAGATAATAAAATAGTAGGTAAAGGAAATAACACAGTATTAAAAGATAACGACCCAACAGCACATGCCGAAATAAATGCAATAAGAGATGCTTGTAAAAAACTTAATACATATGATTTAAGCGGTTGTACTATATATACTACATGTTATCCATGTCCAATGTGTTTATCTGCTATTATTTGGGCTAATATCGATAAAGTATACTATGGTAATACTAAAGAAGATGCTGAAGATATAGGATTTAGAGATGATTTTATATATGATTATATAAAAAATATGGATAATGACGTTTTAAAATTAAAATGTATCGATAGAGCAAAAACAATAAAGATTTTTAATGAATATAAAGAAAAAGATGATAAAACAATTTATTAAAAAATATATTGAATATAATAAAATAAGTGATATACTATAAGCACTCAAAAAAAATAGATATAGAAAGGTGAACTTATTATGAACAACTTAGATAGATATGTAGAAGAAAAAATAGAAGAATTTAAAATTAAAAACTACACAGATGAATTAGATATTATTAGAAATATTTATTTAGATCTAGGTAATAGATTCTCATTTGATACAAGATTTCTACCATTTGGAGATTCAGAAATGAGAACATTTATATATGAACATAGTAAAAATCTAGATGATCTAAATAGATGTATGATTACAAATAAAATTACTTGCGTGTCTGCTGCATATATACTTGAATATATATTAAAAAAATTTGATATAGATATAAAAACAATTATAGAAAATTGTGATGCAATAAGATATAACCATGCATATAACTTTATAAAATTAAAAGATGGAAGAAAATTTTGTGTAGATTTACAAAAAGATATAAAAAATATTCAGACAAATTCTTACACTAGTTATTTTGGATTCGAATCATATTTTACGAATAAATATATAATTACTAGGCAAGAAGTAAAAGAAAGAGATATAAAAGAAGGATATATTACTAAAGAAAAGGGTTATTCCAACGAATATATTGATTTACTTCGTACAATGGTAGATGGCATAGATAATTTAAAAGAAAAAGCAAAAATTATTCTAGAAAATATAGATGCAGTACCAACTAATCATATGGGTTATACAGATAGACAATGGCACCATGTAAGAATTTTAAGAAAATTTTTTAGTAGTGAAGAATTTGATTTTGAAAATGGAGTAGGTAATATTACGCTACACAACTTATATAAAGATATTAATGGTAAAAGAAAATATATTAGTGTAGCTATAGTAATAGATGATGGTGATCCAGATATATATTTTTATAATAAAAAAGAAAATGGATATAGAAAAATAAATATAAACAACTATGTAAATTCATTAGAAAACGGTTTAAAAATCAAAACAAAAGAAAACATATATTAAAGGAGTTAATATAAATATAAAAAGAAAGTAAAATATTGATTAATTCCATATATATAGTAAAAGTCAAAAGATTTTGACTTTTTTTGTTGCATTATTTTAAAACATGAGTATAATTAAATATGAAAATGATTTTCAATTTCGGTGATATTATGAAAGAAATATATAAAACAAAGCAAAAAGACATAATACTAAGTATTATAGAAAAAAAGAAAAATGAATTTACTATTAAAGATATATATGAAGAAGTAAAAGACAAAGTAGGCTTAACTACTATATATAGATTAGTAGATAAACTAGTAGAAGAAAAAAAGATAAATAAAACTATTAGTAGTGATAATATAACTTATTATCAATATTTAGAAGAGTGTAATCATAGTAATCATTTTTATTTAAAATGTGATAATTGTGGTAATCTAACCCATGTAGATTGTGATTGTATAGAAGAATTAACTTCTCACATCACAAAAAATCATAAATTTATACCAAATAAAGAACACATAATAATAAATGGATTATGTAATAAATGTATAGGAGGCAAATAATATGAAAGACGTATTATTAGATGGATTAATAGATACATTAAAACTATTACCATATTTATTAATAACTTTTCTAATATTAGAATTTTTAGAACATAAATTAAATAAAAAGAATCAAAAATTATTATCAAAAAACAAGAAAATTGGACCATTAATAGGAGGAATATTAGGAGCACTTCCTCAATGTGGATTTAGTACTATGGCAGCTAACTTATTTTCAGCTAAAATTATAACTATAGGTACATTAATAGCTGTTTTTCTATCAACTAGTGATGAAATGTTACCAATAATGTTAGGAGAAAAAGCAGATATTAAATTAATACTAGGAATAGTAGGATTTAAAGTATTAGTAGGTATTATATTAGGTTTTATTATAGATCTAATATATAAAAGAAAAGAAAAAGAAACTGAAATACATGAATTATGTGAACATGACCATTGTCATTGTAAAGATAAAAATATATTTGTATCAAGTATAATTCATACATTAAAAATAACTATTTTCGTTCTTATAGCCAATTTATTAATAGGAATAATAATATATAAAGTAGGGGAAGATAATTTATCAAATCTATTATTAAATAAAAATATTTTAACTTACTTTATAGCTAGTTTAATAGGATTAATACCAAATTGTGCAGGTAGTGTAATAATTACAGAATTATATTTATCTAACCTAATCACAGTAGGTACACTTTTATCCGGATTACTAACAGGTAGTGGTTTAGGTATATTATTATTATTTAGAACAAATAAAAATTTAAAAGAAAATGTTGCTATACTTTCTCTAATATACTTTATCGGAATAATTATAGGTATTATAGTTGACTTATTTATTTAATAAAAAAAGAAGAAAAATCTTCTTTTTTTATGTTATAATACGTATATAGTAAGAAGGTGATGAAGTGAGTGTATTATATAAAAACAATTATATAACTAGTTATAATAAGAAAGAAATAATAGATATATTAACTGGTAAAATTTCATATATACCCGATCCATATAACCTACAAGAAAGACGTAAATATATAACACTTCAACACTTTTTAATTAAATATATAGAAGAAAAAGGTAAAACTAAAATAACCAATGATTTATTAAGTAAATATTATAAAGATTTTGCAAATAATCCTAGTTTATTTGTTGATAGTCCATTAATCAGAGAAGACTTTTTAAATAGATTTATTACTAAAAGAGTTAACGAAAAAGTAAAAGAATGCAGAAATAAATATTTCAGTTCTAAAGATATAAAAGAATTATATATAAAATTAATGCAAAATAATGTATTAAATAATCAAGAGAAAAATAGATTATACTCGTACTTAATAATAAAATTACGAAGTAATGATACTAGATTTAATGCAATAATAGATGAATGTGCAAAAAAAATATTAAATAGTAATAAAAAAGTAAGAAATTTAAATGAAACAGAATTAAAATTTTTCTGTACTTATATAGCAAAGCATGCAGGAGGAAACGTTGTATTTCCAGATTTGCATATAATGAAAGATAGACCTGAGTTAGGTGGATTTGAGCTTGAAAATATTGTATACATAAATCAAGAAAGTATGGGTTCAGATGAATTACATATGATAACTAAAACGGTATGTCACGAAGTAAGGCATGCCATTCAAGAAAAAGAATCAAAAAACAAAAATACCAAAACAGCATTCGAAATGGCAAGACACGTATTATTTTCAAAATACCTAAAATCAAATGATTACGATGTATATAAAATTAATTATAGGTATTCAGGAATTGAATTAGATGCTGAAGATTATGGATATTATTATAGTAAAGTATTATTATCTACGATGGGTAGAAGAGATTTAGCCGAAAAAGTGCGTGAAAATGAAACTCTTAAACACAAAAGAAGACATCTATATGAGTTCATGATTGATGTAGGAAAATCAGCTAAAACTACTGATGCATTTGTTGTAGAATATATGGATACAATTATTAAAAATCACCCCGAAGAATTAAAAGAATATAAAGTTTTAAATAATTTATATAATGAAGATGGTTCAAGAAAATCTTTAAGTAATCTTCTAGCACATAGAACGAATCAAGGTTTTGAAGACAGAGGATTATATGATAATTATATGAATTATGAAATAGCTAAAAATAGATTATTTGAACTTAACTTAGCAAATACAAAAAAAGATATTTCTGAAAAATTATTTAAATCACTAGGAAATATCTATAGAGATAAAGCCATATTATTTAAAGAGTATTGTGATGATAAAGAATATGATAAAGTAAGTCAAAAGCAAATTAAAAATACAACACTATATCAATTAAAACTATTAGATAATATTTTAAATTTTATAGATCAAAAAATGAATTATGTATTAGATTGTAAAGAAGAAAAGCAAATAAGTAATAGATCATTTATATATGATTTTATATATGATTTTAGAGATTTTAATCTTAATAATATAAATAATGAAGTTATAAAAAATGACCCATTAATAAAAGAAAGAATGAATAAATTATTAGAAAAACATAGTAGTATTGTAAAAAAATTTAATGAAGAATACATTAAAAATAAAATAGAAGATTTAACTATAGAGGAAAAGCATAGTATTATAACTACACCTGAAGGATATAATATACAACTTCAAGATTATTTATATTATGACATTTTGCCTAGATTAGATAGTCATTCAACAGTAGATATAAACGGTCAAAAAGTGCATGTATCAAATATTATAAAAGCATTAAAAAACGAAGTTGGAAATCAAAAAGATAATAATAATCTTATGTATTAATAATTGTATTTTTATATCAAATATGTTATTCTTTAATAGTAAAAAATAGGAGGAATTTATGAGTAAAAGAAGAAAATTATTTTTAACAACATTTATATTATTTATAATATTTATAGTATATACAATATTAGTAAAATATTATGATGTAGCAACAATAGGGCCAAAGAATAGTGCAGTTGGTTTTTCAGGTATTAATTCCTTAGTCCATCATGCATTACCATATAATGAATTTTGGTATAAACTAACTAAATATTTAGGTATAATACCATTCTTATACTGTGCATTTTATGGATTACAAGGAATAATGCAAATAATTAGATATAAATCATTAAAAAAAATAGATAAAAGATTAATTTATTTGGGCATATTCTATGTAGTAATGCTAATAGTATATGTATTATGCGATAAAATAGTAATAAATTATCGACCAATATTAGAAGATGGAGTTTTAGAATCAAGTTTCCCATCAAGTCATACATTACTAGCAATTTGTGTATGTGCAACTTCACTTTTAATTAGTAAATATTATATAAAAAATGAAAATGTATTAAAAATATTTAATATATTAACTTATATATTAATGATAGTATTAGTAGTAGGCAGATTACTTTCAGGAGTACATTGGTTAACTGATATTATAGGAGGAATAATAATATCTGCATTCCTAGTATATTTATATTATTCATTTATATATACTTATAAAAAAACTAGAGACTAAGTCTCTTTTTTTATGATATACTGATAATGGTGATAATATGAGTAAATTATATTTTAGATATGGAGCTATGAATTGTGGTAAATCAACACTTTTAATGCAAGTAGCTCATAACTATGAAGAAAATAATAAAAAGGTAATTGTAATAAAGTCAAGTATTGATACAAAAGGAGGAAATTCTCTAGAATCAAGAATAGGAGTAAAAAGAAAAGTAGATATACTAATTAATCAAAGAGAAACTTTTAAAAAGTATTTAAAAGATTTTGAAAAAGTATCTTGTATTCTAGTAGATGAAGCACAATTTCTTTCTCCAAAACAAGTAGAAGAATTATGGAAAGTTACTAAAACTTTAAATATACCGGTAATTTGCTATGGATTAAAAACAGACTTTCAATCCCATTTATTTGAAGGAAGTAAAAGATTATTAGAACTAGCAGATGAAACAGAAGAATTAATTACAATTTGTAGTTGTGGTAAAAGAGCAAGATTCAATGCAAGATATGTTAATGGTAAATTTACTTTAAAAGGTAAAGAAGTAGTAATAGATGGTTCATGCGATAATGTTGTATATCATCCTTTATGCGGTAAATGCTATTTAAATGAATTAGAAAAGAATATATGATATAATTAGTATAGTAGTAATATAAATAATACAGGAGGAAATATGATTAAATTAAAAGATCTATTTACGAAGTTATTTAAACCAAGACATAAAAACGAACCTTGGCTAAACTATTATTCAAGAGAAGAAAGAAAAATAAAATTTACTAATAAATCAATTTATAATTATATGAAAGATAGTGTAGGAAATGATTTAGACTATATAGCTTTAAACTATTTTGAAAATAGAATTAGTTATAATGAGTTTTTTGATAATATTGATACAGTAGCTAGAGCACTAAGAAGTCATGGAGTAAAAGAAAAAGATGTAGTAACTATATGTCTACCTAATATGCCTGAAGCTTTATATGTATTTTATGCATGTAATAAAATAGGGGCTATTGCTGATAAGTAGATTTTTATTCTTAGTAGATTTTAATTATGATAAATTTAAAGATGTAATCGCAGATACATTAGTATACAAAACAATATTAGTATCTCCTAAATTAAGTATGCCACTTGCTTTATCTATAGGTTATACTTTAACTAGAAGTTTAACAATGAAAAGACCTAAATTAAATGATATAGACTTTATGAGTTGGAGAGACTTTATGATAAAAGGTGTAGCTTATAACAAAGAATTTAAAGCTGATGTCAAAAAAGATGATATTGCAGTAATTCTTCATAGTGGAGGAACTACTGGTACACCTAAAGGTATTATGATATCTAATTATAGCTTTAACGCCTTAGCCCAACAATCAGCAGTTAATGTAATAGATGTGCGTCCTAAAGATAAAATAGTAACTATTTTACCAATATTTCATGGGTTTGGTTTAGGTGTATGTATTCATACACCACTATGTTTAAAAGTAGAAACTATTTTAATGCCAGAGTATGATGCTAATAGATTCTATAAAATTTGGAAAAATGATCGTCCCCACGTAATATTAGGAGTACCTACATTATGGGAAGGTATGATGAGTAATAAAAAATTTGATAATGTCGATATGTCACAATTAAAATACATTATCTCAGGAGGAGACTACTTATCAGTAGCTGCCGAAACAAAAATAAATGAATTCTTACATAAACATGGTGCTCATGTAAATATATTTAAAGGTTATGGTATGACAGAATCTGTTGCTGCAACTTGTTATACATTTCCAGGAACTAATGAACCTGGTAGTATCGGTATACCAATGGTAGGTAATACTTATAAAATTTGGGATCCTGATACTGATAAAGAAAAAGCTATCGGTGAAGAAGGAGAAATTATAGTTAATGGTCCAACTCTAATGAGTGGATATTTAAATAATCAAAAAGAAACTAAACAAGTTCTAAGACGTCACGATGGAAAACTTTGGTTACATACAGGAGATATTGGCTATATTTCTGCAAATGGCATAGTATATTACACACAAAGATTAAAAAGAATGATTGTAGTAAGTGGATTTAATGTTTACCCATCTATGATAGAAAGCGTATTAGAGTCTCATCCTGCTATTAAAAAAGCCTGTGTAATAGGAATACCTCATCCATATAAAATGCACGTTCCTAAGGCATTTATAGTATTAAATAATGGATATAAATGGAATAATAGTTTAGAAAAAGAATTAAAAGAACTATGTAAAAGAAAGTTAGCCACTTTTTCAGTACCTAAAGAATTTGAAGTACGTGACGAATTACCTAAAACACTTTATAATAAAGTTAATTATAAAGAATTAGAAAAAGAAGAACAATCAAAAAAATAAAGGAGAATAATATGCTATTAGGAATTATAAAAGATACAACAAACAATATAGAATATTATATAAATTCAGAAGAAAAAGATAATTATTCTGAAATTACCTTTATTATGATAAAAGAAAATAAGATAAAAGCCTTAACAAAAGAAGAAATACAAAAACTATTAAAAACAATTTTTTCATCAAATTTAACATATAAAGAAAAATATAATGATTACGATGTATATTTAGATGAAGCAAACAATAAAAGATATTTTAAAAACGGAACAGAAAATTTATTCATGTTTTTAGAAAATAATGGAGTAAGTGCAATAAATTGTCTTGAAAAAATAAGTAAAAAAGGTAAATCAAAAAGATATAATATAATAGTTTCAGCTATAGTATTTGACATGATTTTATCATCTGCAACATTAATTCCATTTGCTGGAGCTATTCAAATAAGAGAGAACATAGATACAACCATATCATCAATTATGCCTATAACTACAAATGAACTTGTTAATACAATACAAACATCCCAATATCTTACAGATGAAGAAAAAGAAATTCTTTGTAATGAAGAATATTTTGAATTTGTATTAGAATATTCTGATTCTAATAGAAATTATAATTTAAGACAAAACTTAAGCAATGTAAATATAGAATATTTTAACAGTTCAGAAAATGAAATTGCTGATGGTTATACTGATCCTTTACACCCTAATACAATATATATACTAAATAAACATACTGATGATAATGAACTAAGTGATGCAATACTTATACATGAGTTCATACATTTAACACAAAACAATAATTTATATTCATATATAAAAGAATCATGCGATGAAATTATAAAAAATGAATTTTATCAAAAAGACATAATAGCATATAGTGAATGTGTAAAAAGAACAAAAATATTAATGGAAATAATAGGACCAGAACCAGTAATAGAATGTAATTTCAAAAGTAGTTCAAAAAGTTTTACAGATGCAGTAAAAGAATACTTGTCAGAAGACGAAGCAAATGATTTACTATATTTACTTCGTACGCCAGCAAGCACTATAAATGATCCAAATTTTGATTCGGAAAGTTTAAATGCTCAAATAGATAAATATTTAGCAAAAATGTATAAAAACAAAACAGGTAATGATATAAAAGATGATATTTTAATAAGATCTATATATAATGATTTAGCCAAAAATAGAGTATATTTCAATCAATCACTAGAAAATTATAATAAAGATTTTGCATTCAGTGCTGATCGAAAATTAATAGGAATATTAAACACATCAGAAGTTATTAATTCCGATGAAGTAGAATATTTTGAATACTTATACCCTCAAATGATAGGCAATTATGACACTTCAGTTAAACACGATTTATGCAAAACAACTGACTTTGCCACAATACCAGAAGAAGATTCATTACAAATAAGAGTATATTTCAATGATGGAACATATGGTTCTATGAGTTATAGTGAAGAAGAAAATAGTTGGAGTGATATAAAACATTATGAAATTATACATCCATTTGAACCATCTATACCAAAAAAATTCCCAGAACAAATGCATAATCCAATTGAATACAAACCAACATATGAAAAAGAGCAAAACGAAGCAAAAACAATATAGGAGAAAATTATGTTAATAGGAATAATAAGAGAAACAAGTCATAATGATAATTACTATATACACTTTGATAATACAAAGTCTCCTAATGAATTAACATTTATACACACTAATGAAGAAACTATAGAAACTCTAGATAAAGAACAAATAAGAAATTTAATAAAAACTATTCTATCATCAAACTTAACATATAAAGAAAAATATAATGATTATGATATATATTTAGATGAAGCTAATAATAAAAGATATTTTAAAAATGGAACAGAAGATTTTTTCATGTTTATAAAAAACAATGGTGTAAGTGCTATTAGATATATAGAAAAAATTGATAAAAAAGAAAACCATTATCCAAGAAAATACAGCATAATAGTTCAATCATTAGTATTTGAAATAATTGCTTCTACAACACTTTTTATACCTTTATTAGGCGATCCTGCATTAAATAGAAAAATTGATGCAAGTCTAGTTTGTCTAAATGATATAGAAGTAAGTGAATTATATGATAGAATAAATACATCTAATAAACTATCTGATAGTGAAAAAGAAATGTTATGTAATGAAGAATATTTCAAATTTTTATTAGATAATACCAATTCAATAAATAGAAATTACTGGTTAAGATATTGTATGAATGATATCAATATAGAGTATTATGAAGAAGAAGAAGAACCAAATACAAATGGATATTATAGCACATCTAAAAGTAATGTAATTCATATTTTAAATAGCATAGAAAATAATAATACAGAATACAACCATACTTTAACTCATGAATTCATCCATATGACACAAGATCACAATAGTTCTTACGATTATATCTTAGAAGCTTGTACAGAAATATGTAATTATGAATTCTATAATCATCCTATACAATCTTATAAACAGCAGATAATAAGAACAAAAATATTAATGGAAATAATAGGACCAGAACCAATAATTGAAAGTATATATAGCGAAAGTTCAAAGTCATTAAAAAATGAAATACATAAATATTTGCCAAATGATGAAGCAAATGAATTATTAAAGCTTTTCAAAACAAGTAGTGAAAAAATGACCAATCCAGACACAGATATGAATAAAATACACACAAGAATAGATGAATTACTTGCCAAAATGTACTACAACAAAAACAATAAAAATATAGAAAATGATACAATGATTAATATGATTCGTAATACGGATTCATATGATAGAATTTATTTTAATAAGTATTTAGAGCAATACAATGAAGAATTTTATTTATATTCATCCCGAGAAATAATTGAAAATATAGAAATATCCGATATAATGAAACAAGATGAAATACAAGAATATTCATATACAATAGAAGAAGAAATAATCAATAATGGAATAAAACATAAAAGTGTAAGCGTATATACGGCAAAAGACTTTTCAGAAATACCATTAGATAAAGCAAAAATAATTAATGCATTATATAAAGATGGCACAATTGGTTATATCAAATTTAATCAAAAAACTGGTGAATGGGAACAAGGGGAACATTATAGATTTATAAAAATTTATGAACCATCTATACCAAAAAAATTCCCAGAACAAATGCATAATCCAATTGAATACAAGCCAACATACGAAAAAGAACAAAGTGAAGCAAAATTGATATAATTTGCTTCTTTTTTTATGTTTTTTAGTATAAAATATAGTAAATGCAACCAAAAATTTACATAATTTCAAATCAAAATGTATAGAATGCTACCAAAAAAATATGTAAAATTTTGTTCAGAAAGAGGTGATTAGATGAAGTTCGGAGATAAATTAATTGAACTTCGTAAGAAGAATGGTTACTCTCAAGAAGAGTTAGCCGAAAAATTAGGAGTATCTCGTCAATCAGTATCTAAATGGGAGAGTAATAATACTTATCCAGAAACAGATAAAATAATCCAAATAGCCAATTTATTTGACTGTTCTATGGATGATCTTATAAATGATAAAATAACTGATGTTGAGTCTACTCAAAGAAAGAATAGAAATAATATTAAAAAGATATGGAATTCTTTTCTAGATTTCATAACTACTACAGTTGATATGTTTTCCAAAATGAAATTCATAGAAGGATTAAAATGTATTATAGTAATGCTACTAATATTACTTGTATTACATATATTTGGAAACATTATATGTAAAGGTGTAGCCAGTGTAATAGCCAATATATTTAGTTTTATAAGTAATGATTTTGTATTTACATTTAGAGAAATATTAAAAAATATCTTCTTCCTATTATGGTATGTAATCTCAGCTATTATAATTATTCATGCATTTAAAATTAAATATTTAAATAACTATACTAAAACTATTATTAAAGATAATAAAGAAGAAAAAGTATCAAATAAAGAAGAAACAAAAAAAGAAGAAGTAGTAGTAAAAAATGAAAATGAAAAACCATTTGAATTTTTAGAAGTATTAGCACAAATAATAGTTATATTTATAAAAATAATGGCAGGCTTCATTGTACTAGGAACTATTTGTACTAGTATCGGTTTAGTAATAGCTACTGTAATTACAATTGCAGGAATAACTGCAAATATACTATTTTTATGGGTTAGTTTATTATTAATTTCAGCTACTATAGTATCAATAGAAATAATAATTTTATTAATTAAATTTATATTTAATAAAAAAGTAAATGTACCACTAAGCATAATAACATTTATAGCTTGTGTTGTACTATCAGGACTAAGTCTAGGTATGACTGTACTTCAAATTAGAAATATCGAAGTTATTGAAGATAATAGTCCATTTAATATAATTACAAAAGAAATGGAATTAGAATATAGTGAAAACTTAGTAGTAAAATCTTGGGGATTAGGTGTAGATAATCAATATAAATATATTATTGATAATAGTCTAGAAGATAATAAAATAATAGTAAGTAGAGATATAGCCGAAAAATATTTTAAACTATATACAGTTAATAGAGAAATAGACCACGTACCAGTAATAAATGTAACAGAAGAATCTATGGGTGGACCTAAAGAATTCTTTAATTTATACTTAGAAAATCTAAAGAAAAATAAATTAGTTACATTTAATGGTTATGGTAACGATCCACTAGTAATAAAAGCAAATGAATCTACTATAAACAAACTAATTAATAATATGAAATTATTATATTTAGTAGAAGAACATAAAGATGGAGATATAATTAATATTACAATAAGAGATGATAAAGTACATTTCATTTATGGATTAAATGGTGAATATTATGCAATAAATGATACTATTAAATACGATGTAGAAGACTATACATGTAAAAAAGAAATAGAAGTAACTAACTATGGAGAAAAAATTAATTATACATGTGATTATATAAGAGAAGAGGAGTAATCCTCTTTTTTATACTTTAAAAATAAATACACAAATAATCATAATAATAAAACCAAGTATAAATCCTATAAAAGTATTAAAATAATTTTTATATTTCAATGAATTTGGTATAAGTTCAAATAAAGATATTTGTATCATAATACCACTAGTTATTCCAAGAATTATTGCTAATATAAAATTATTAATAAAATGAGATAAAAATATATATGAAAGTATTCCTCCAATAAGTTCACTAAATCCAGATAAGAATGTATAAATAAAGGCTTTTTTATGACTATTAGTAGAATAATATATAGGAACAGCTATACTAATACCTTCAGGTATATTATGTAGTGCTATTGCTAAAGATAAAGTAAGACCTATTCTAAAATTATTTGAAGTAGTAAGAAATGTAGTAACTCCTTCAGGTATATTATGAAGTATTAATGCTATTATCGATACAATACCAAGTTTATATAAAGAATTATTTTCTATTCTTTTACCAATCAATTTATCAGTATATGTAGATATAATTAAACCAATATTTATAAATAATAATAAAAGAATAATATTAATAAAACTAAACCCCATATAATTTATTGATTCAGGTATTAAAGAAAATAATGAAATAGATAGCATAATACCACTAGAAAAAGATAAAGATAGGTTAATTATTTTATCTTTATATTTAGAATTAAAATATGTAGGTATTACTCCAAGTACTGTAGAAATACCAGCTAAAAATGTTATTATAAATGGATACATACTAAATAATATTTAAAAAATATAAGTTTTATGATATAATTTAGAAACTGGAAGTGGTATTATGAATTATAATTTAGAAATGGAAAAACAAATGGAAAATATAAAAGAGGGGAGTACTCTTTTACTACATGCTTGTTGTGCTCCATGTTCAACTGCATGCCTAGAGCGTGTCGCAAACTTCTTTAAAGTAACGATTTTCTATTATAATCCTAATATTACTGAAAAACATGAGTACCAAAAGAGAATTGAAGAAATAAAAAGATTACTTACACTAATTAATCCAAAATATAAAGTAGAATTACTAGAAGGAGATTATGATCCTAAAGTATTTTTAGATATGTCTAAAGGCTTAGAAAATGAACCAGAAAGAGGAAAACGTTGTTATAAGTGTTATGAATTAAGACTTAAAGAAACAGCTAAAATCGCATCACAACTAGGTTTTAATAACTTTGCCACTACATTAACTCTATCTCCTCATAAAAACTGTGATTGGATAAATGAAATAGGTGAAAACCTAGACAAAGAGTATGAATCAAATTACTTATATTCAGACTTTAAGAAAAAAGAAGGATATAAAAGAAGTATAGAATTATCTAAAAAATATGATTTATATAGACAAGACTATTGTGGATGTATATATTCTAAAAGAGATAAACAAGCTGAATAGCTTGTCTTTTTCTTGTGATTTATCATAGAATATATTATAATTAATTAGAGGATGTGAAATAAATGAAGTATTATTGTATAGGTATTAAAGGTACTGGTATGTCTACTTTAGCTCAAATATTATTTGATTTAGGAAATGATGTATCAGGCTATGATGATAACTCTGAATATAAATTTACTCAAAAAGGATTAGATGAAAGAGGAATAGAAATATTTTATGATACAAATCATGAAATAGACAAAGATACTATAGTTACTTATAGTGTAGCTTTCTCTTTAGATCATCCCGAAATGCAAAGAGTAAAAAATTTAGGATTAAAAATAGTTAAATATAATGAAATAATGGGTGAAGTAATAGACAAATTTAAATCTATTGGAGTAAGTGGTACTCATGGTAAAACAACTACTTCTTCATTAATAAAACATATATTAGAAGACTATATAGGTTGTAATTACTTTATAGGCGCAGGAGATGGATATGTATCTCCTGATAATGAATACTTTGTAGTAGAATCTGATGAATTTAATCGTCATTTCACTGCATACCATCCAAAATATGCTGTAATTACTAATATAGAAGCAGAACACTTGGAATGTTATAAAGATATAGATGATATTAGAAATACATTTGAGATATTTGCTAATCAAACATCTAAATTAGTAGTAGCTAATGGTGATAATGCCGAATGTAGAAAAATTAATTATAATACCAAAGTATTATTCTATGGATTTGGATTTAATAATGATGTAGTAATAAAAAATTTAAAATTAGAAGAAGAAGGATCACGTTTTGATATATTCGTAAAAGAAGAATTATATGGTAGTTTTGAATTACCTTTATATGGTAAACATATGGTATTAGATGCTTGTGCTGCCATACTTATAGCTAGAGAATTAAATGTACCTAAAGATAAGATATTTGAATCCCTTCGTACATTTAAAAATGCTAAAAGAAGATTTGCTATAGAAAGATTCTTAGATGTTACTATTATTGATGATTATGCTCATCATCCAACAGAAATAAAAGTAACTTTAGAAGCAGCAAGACAAAAATACCCTAATAAAAAATTAATAGTAGTATTTAGACCTAATACATATTCAAGAACTAAAGACTTCACTGATGAATTTGTAGAAGCACTACAAGTAGCTGATAAAGTATTCTTAACTGATATAGATTCTAATAGAGAACGTCAAGCGGATTATCCAGGAATTACATCAAATACTATACTAGATAAAATAGAAGGTGGGGAATTAATCTCTAACGAAGATATTTATAAATTAGGTTATGATAAAGACCAAGTAGTATGTTTCATGAGTTGTGCTCATACAGAAGACTTAATACAAAGTTATAAAGAATATTTAGGTAGTATACCAAAAGAAGAAGAGTAATCTTCTTTTTTTATTGAAAAAAATAATAATTTATGATAAATTATTAATGTGCAATTGATATGGCCTGTTGGTGAAGTGGCTTAACACATTACCCTCTCAAGGTAACATTCACGGATTCGAATTCCGTACAGGCTACCAAGTAATTTACTAGATAGCAATATCTAGTTTTTATTTACAACAAAGCTCCATTACTATATAATAAATACCTAAGAGGCGATGGATATGTACGAATCATTAAGAGACTATAATAGAAGACAAAGAAGAGAAGAGCTGCATCGACTAATAGCCGTTGTAAGCACATTAGGAATAGTTTTAGGGGGTGTGGTAGCCCTAGGATCTTGTTCAAAAAAAGATAAAGAAACTACACCTGAAGATGACATAGTAACAAGAACTGAACTATCAGATATAATAGTTGGAAATGTAGAACCAGATTCAATAAAAGTATTTGACGAAGGTGAACACTATATATCTGTTAGAATATCTGCAAATATTTTTAAAAACGCTAATTCTATTGAAGGATATGCTATAAATAATATACCAGAAGGATATGAAATATACGAAATAATTCCATATAATACAGCATATGACTATGGTTCAAAAACTGGCGGATATGATATATGGTTTAAAAATACTGAACCTGTTGAAGTACATGCAACATATAATGAAGGATATGAGCAATATGGTTATTTCACCTTTGGAGAAGTAGTAGAAAAAGAAAAAGTACTAGAAAAATAGTACTTTTTTTATGTTTTTTATTCAATGTAGTATTCTTGTAGTATTCTTGTAGTTTTCTATTGACATTTATTTTTTAGGGTGATAATATACTTTTCGAGGAGGGAAAATATGGAAAGTAAAACAAGCGCTATTAATATTCAAATAGATAGCAATGTTAAAAAAGATGCAACCCTAGTACTAACTGATTTAGGATTATCAATGTCTTCAGCAATTAACTTATTTTTAAAACAAGTAATTAAAAAGAATGGATTACCATTTGAAGTAACTAACGTAGTAGAAAATAAAAAGATACTTGATGTAGTCTGTGGTCTTATTATGAAAGATGGAAAATGTTTAATAGCAAAAAGAAAGAAAGACGACCATGTTAAAAACAAATGGGAATTTCCTGGAGGAAGAAGACAAGGATTAGAAGATGAAAAAAAATCTTTAGAAAGAGCTTTTAATGAGTTATATAAAATTAAAACTAATATTAAAGATTATTTAACTCATAGTATATGCGAATATCCTGGTCATATCGTAGACTTAAAACTATATGAATGTGAATATATAGAAGGAGAATTTGAGTTAAGTACTCACTCTGAATATAAATGGGTAAATATAGAAGAATTATTAGATTATGATCTAGCAGATGCCGATGTAATCTTAACAAAATTTTTAATCAAAAGAGAAATAGAAAAATCAAGAAATAAGGAGGATTAATATGAAACAAGTAGAAGTTGTAGCTGCCGTAATTAAAAAAGGTAATAAAATATTAGCTACACAAAGAGGATATGGAGAATTCCGTGGGGGTTGGGAGTTTCCTGGAGGTAAACCTTTAGAAGGTGAAACAAAAGAAAACGCTTTAAAAAGAGAAATTAGAGAAGAGCTAAACGCCCTAATCGATGTAAACGATTATATCATGACTGTTGAATATGATTATCCCGCTTTCCATCTAACAATGCACACATACTTTGCTACATTATTAGGCGATAATTTAGAACTTGTATATCACGATGAGGAAAGATTAGAACACGAAGCAATGAAATGGTTAACTAAAAACCAATTAGATTCAGTAGATTGGTTAGGTGCCGACGTTGAAATAGTTAATAAATTAAAAGAAATATTATAGAGGTGATAATATGTATGATTTAAAAAAATTCCAAAAAGAAATAATAGAAAATAAGAAAAAACACGGATTTAATACCACAAATATAGAAATGGAGTTTTGCCTAGCTTATGGAGAACTAGGAGAAGCATATATCGCATATCTAAAGAAACAAGAAGATGTAGGAGAAGAACTAGCAGATGCAGCTATCTATATATTAGGTATATCTGAATTATTAGGAATTGATCTAGGAGAAGAAATAGAAAAGAAAATAGAAAAAAATAAACAAAGAGTATATAAAAAGAATAATAAAGGAGTTTTAGTTAAGGAGGATGAATTAAATGGTAAAAAGTAACAGTTTATTAGACTTAGACGGTCAAAAAAAATTATTTAATAGATATAATATAGATACACTAGATTCAATAGATTTAATATATGACATAATAGGAGAAAATACACCAATAGGTTTCAATATAATATTTGATAAAAAATATGAAGAGAACAGAGATAACTTTGAAGGAATGAATGAATACACTTATGGAACAAGAGTAGATAACTTTAATATATCAGAAATAATAAATAGTTTAGAAGATTTATCAGATGAAGAATTTGCATATATCACAAGACCTTTATTTAAAGCAATTTCTACAATCAATCCTAATGACGAAGAAAAAACTATACTACCAAAATTAGCAGAATTTCAAACTTCTCAATCAAACGAAGTGGCAAAACGTTTTACCCCAATATATGAAGGAATGTTATTAAAAGATATTAAAAGTTTCTTTTTAAAATTTAGTACTGCCGCATTAGAAAGTTTCGATAGTATATTAGATTACACTAATCACGAAAGATTAGCTGATATTAAAAGAGTAAGAGACGAAGCATTTGAAAGTAATAAAAGAAAATATCAAAACAACCCAGTAACTTCACTAAACAATATTGATGCTTTTAAATTTTACATGTTTGCAGGCAATTTAGATAAACTAAATGATTTAGAATTAGATTTCTTCCATGATTTAGTAGAAAATGCTTCAATGTACTTAGATTGTATTCAAGAATATTCTGACTATTATAAAGAAGAAATAGAAGATTTCAATCTAGAAAAATATCCAATAAAACAAATGAAAGAACTACTTGATACAATCAAAAAAGAAAAAGAAAGAAGAATTCTAGAAAAAGCCACTGCAAATGAAAAAGAAAAAACTAAATAATCAATTTAGTTTTTTTGTTTAAAAATAAATATATTATCCATACTATATCTAGGAGGGATAATATGACACAAAAAGAATTATTATATGTAGAAGATGCTATTGGTCATGAAAAAACAATTATAGAAAATATAAAAGATTATATTAATTGTCTTCAAGATGAAAACTTAATAGATTTCATGAAAAAAGAGTTAAAAAATCATGAAAGAGAGCAAAAAGATTTAATAAAGTTATTGGAGAGTGAAACAAATGAGTAATGATCAAAAATTTTTAGATAGCTATTTATTGCTATTAAAAAGTACTGTAGAAGTATATGTCCACGGTACATTAGAAAGTAGTAATTCAAAAGTTAGAAATCTATTAAAAACATGTTTAGATAGTACAATGTCAATGCAAGAAGTTACATACAAAGAAATGACCAATTTAGGATTTTATAAAATTAAAAATATAGATAAAAACACAATATGTCAAACACTTAACAAAGTAAAAGAAGCATAGCTTCTTTTTTTATTGAAATAATTCTTAAAATTTGATAAAATTATCATGGAAGATAAAGAATAGGGGAAATTACTATGGAAGTTAAAAAAATAGTTACTGGATATTTAGATGAAAACTGTTATTTATTAATAAAGAATGGTACTTGTCTAGTAGTAGATCCAGGTGATGAATATAATAAGATTAAAGATGAAATAGGAGATAATAAAGTACTAGGAGTACTTATAACGCATTCTCATTTCGATCATATAGGAGCTTTAAGAAATTTTTTAACTAAAAGAAGTATTAAAATATTTAAAAGAAGTAATGTAGAAGAAAATAAAGAATATAAAATAGGGGAGTTTACTTTTAAAACTATCCTTACTCCAGGTCATTCAAAAGACTCAGTAACATTCTATTTTGAAGAAGATAATTTTATGTTAGTAGGAGACTTTATATTTAAAGAAAGTATGGGTAGAACTGATTTTCCAGGTGGAAGTGATGCTGAAATGCAAGATTCTATTAAAAAAATACTTGAATATAGTGATGATATTAAACTATATCCAGGTCATTATGATGAAACTACTCTAGGTTATGAAAAACAAAACAATCCTTTCTTAAAGTGATTGTTTTTTTATTGAGTAAATATCTATTTTATGTTATTATAGAAAACCAAGAGGTGCATAACATGAAAGTATGGAAAAACATAAAAATAAAAGATACCAATAAAGATGTATTATTGCTATCTAAATCATTTACTAATTACTTATATGGTTATGGGCCAATACTTGATATATGTCGTAAATATAATATAGATAAAAAAGATCGTGCTATTCTAGATAAATATATGGAAAATAGAATTGCTGGACTATTAATGCTTTATATATCAAAAAATTTTGATAGAATTAATGATATAGCTAATAAGTATAATTTAGATGATAATGTTAGTAATATAATTCCTGAAATAGAAGCATACATAAAAAAATAAAAAAGGCAAAAGCCTTTTATTTTTTATTATAAAAATAATAATACACTAAAAAATCCTAATATAGTAGCAATTAACATAACAACAGCTACAGCTTTTATAACTTTATCATTCATTTTATCTACCTCTAAATATAATTATAAATTATTTGTCATAAAAAGTAAATTATATTTAATTATAATACAAAGTATTATGAATATATTTTACTAGGTGATAATATGAAGAAGTTATTAAAGAAAAATAAACTATTTAAAATTCTAATAATAATTACAGTTCTAATAGTATTTATAAGTATTTATCTTTCAGCATCATTAGATAAACAAATTAAAGAAGAAATAACTAATAATATAATAACCTTAAAAAACAATATAAAAACGTCTAAAATAAGTAATCTAAGTATATTTACCAAAACACTTTCAAATAACCTTATAACGACCCTTTCTATATGGTTATTAGG
>CADALJ010000016.1:0-894 GCA_902788735.1 uncultured Erysipelotrichaceae bacterium | reverse complement strand
TAGAAATAATATTTTTTATTATAAATTTAAAATATATTAATATTTTCTTTATAATTATATATTTACTTCCAAGTATATTAAATATAATTCTTTATTTTATATTACTTTATTACTCAATAAATTATTCTATAATACTAATAAAAGTATTATTCTTTAAAAAAGAATATAAATTAAAGTTAATAACAAAAAGATATATAAAAATATTATTATTTGTATTAATACTAATGATTATAAGTAGTTTAATAGAAGTATTATTAATTCCAAGAATACTTATCTTTCTAATTTAATTAAAAAGTGTCAATTTACACTTGATATTTTACACTCCAACATATATAATTATATTAGGAGGATACAAAACATGAAAGAATTAAATACAGTATTAACTGAATTAGGAATAAGTAAGGTACGTTTGGCTAAATATTTAGGAGTTTCAAGACAAATGCTATATAACTATCTAGCAATAGATGATATGTCTAATTGGCCTAAAGAAAAAGCTGCTAAATTATTAAGTTTATTAAATGTAGAAGATATTAGTGAATTAGAAAAAATTAAAATTACCGGAGAATATATCATTGAAGTAGAAAATAGATTAAACGAAGGTGTAAAAGATACTTCCTCTAAAGAAATAATTTCTGATTTAAAAGGATTCAATAAAAAAGAACAAGAATTACTATCAGATATTATTAATTTATTGAAAGAAAAATTAGCTACAGATAAATCAAAAGATACATATAATACTTATGTATACTTATATAATTTCCTACAATCAATGGAAACAAATGATGAATTAAAATATATCTTAGCATTTATGTCTAAATCATTAGGATTTGCCGATCCAATGGAATTTAATTTTAATAAAGATAAACAATTTGTATTTGAAAGTATTATGTTTAG
>CADALJ010000015.1 GCA_902788735.1 uncultured Erysipelotrichaceae bacterium | reverse complement strand
CAAAGTATTGCATGTCCTGTACCATATGGTTTAGTTCTATCTTCTGGATAATCATATCCCTCTGGTAAATGTTCTTTTCCTTGGAAAGCATATTCAACATGTATATGTGGTTCTACTCTACTTCCTATTGTTTCTTTAAATATTTTGAAGTTCTCTTCTTTAATTAAGAATACTACTTTTGTAAACCCTGCACGAATTGCATCATAGATTGAATAGTCAATTATAAATTCTCCATTTGGTCCCATTGGTTCTATTTGTTTTAAACCTCCAAAACGGCTACCCATTCCTCCTGCTAGTATAACTAAAGTTAAATCTTTATTCATAAAATCCTCCTAATTTTATTTTAAGTGTATCACATGTTTTTATAATTATGCAAATAAAAAGAAATTATACTTTAGATAATTTCTTATGATTCTTCATTAATTTTTTTATACCATGAGGATGTTTAAAGGCAACACTTACTAATGTGTTTGTTACTTCTACTACTTTACCAGTTCCAAATGTTTCATGATATACGAAGTCTCCTACTTGGTAGTCAACATCTTCTTCTCTAAACATTTCTCCAACTTCTACTTTTTCTTTTACTTCTTTTTCCTCTTCTGGTTGGTTTGTTTCTAGAAGTTCTTTTGGTATTTCATTTAAGAATCTACTTGTAGGATTTATTTGTTCTTTACCGAATAAAGTTCTACGTCTTGCATTAATTATATATAAATCATCTTTTGCTCTTGTTATAGCTACATACATTAGACGACGTTCTTCTTCTACATCACTTGATTCCATAAGTGAATTCATATGAGGGAATATTCCTTCTTCTAATCCAATTAAGAATACATGATTAAACTCTAATCCTTTTACAGAGTGAACTGTCATTAAACTTATTCTATTAGGATCATCTTTATATTCTTCTACATCGCTTACTAAACTTATTTCAAGTAAGAATTCTTCTAGAGATACTGAACCTTCTTGTTCTTCAAATGCTTTAGTAATAGATTTAAATTCTTCTAGGTTTTCTAAACGAACCTCTGCCTCTAGGGATTCTTCATCTTCTAGTTCTTTCTTCATACCACTAGCATCAAGTACTTTATCTATTAATTCTGTTAGAGTTAAGTTTTCTTTTACTTCTCTTAATCTTTCTATTAAGTTTTTAAATTCTAATTCTTTACCACTACTAATAGCTTCATAGATACTTATAGACTCGTCGTCAGCCTTTTGAGTTAGATTTTCTATTGTCTTTAATCCTATTCCTCTTTTAGGAGTATTTATTACTCTTAAAAGAGATACATTATCTTTATAGTTATGAATTAATCTTAAATAAGCTATTAAATCTTTAATTTCTTTTCTTGAGTAGAAATAAAAACTTCCAACAACTCTATATGGTAGGTTTTCTTTTAACATTGCTTCTTCCATTACACGTGATTGAGCATTAGTTCTATAAAGAACAGCAATATCTTTATACTCTACTCCATTATTAATTAATTCATTAATCTTTTTTACTACGTAGTTAGCTTCATCTTTTTCATTATAAGCTCTATAATATTTAATCTTTTCTCCTATACCACGAGATGTCCAAAGTTTTTTATCTTTTCTTTGTTTATTGTTTTTAATTACTGCATTAGCGGCATCTAGGATATTTGAAGTAGATCTATAATTTTGTTCTAGAAGGATTGTTTTTGCATCTTTATAATCTTTTTCAAAATTTAATATATTTTTATAATTTGCTCCTCTAAAACTATATATACTTTGAGAATCATCTCCTACACAAGTAATATTTCTATATCTTTCACTTAATAATTTAGTTAGAATATATTGTGCTTCATTAGTATCTTGATACTCATCTATTAATATATATCTATATAGATCTTGGTACTTTTCTAATAAATCATTATTCTTTTTAAATAATTCTATTGGAAGTAATAATAAATCATCAAAGTCTACTGAGTTATTTCTCTTTAGTTTTAATTGATATGTTTCATATACTTTTTGAATTACTTTTTCGTAATCACTTACTGCGTATCGTTCGTACATTGCAGGAGATATCATTTCATTTTTACAACTACTAATCTTATTTCTAATAGCCTTTGGATTATATATTTTAGGATCATACCCCATATCTTTAATTATCTTTTTAACTACAGTTAATGAGTCATCTGAATCCATTATTACAAAGTTTTTATCATAACCTAGTCTTTCATAGTTTTCTCTTAATAGTTTTAATCCGAATGAATGGAATGTCGATACAGTTAATTTTTTTACATCATTACCTACAGTTAAAAACAATCTATCCTTCATTTCTTTAGCTGCTTTATTAGTAAATGTAATAGCTAAAATACTATATGGACTTACTCCACATTCTTCTATTAAATAAGCAATTTTAGTAGTTAATGTTTTAGTCTTACCCGCACCAGCTCCAGCTATAATTAGAAGTGGTCCATCATTATATAAAACTGCTTCTTTTTGTTTATCATTTAAATCTTCTAACATATTTATCACTTCCTGCATTATTTATTATACCTTAATTTTTTATATAAAAAAAGAAGTATTATTTAATACTTCTAAATAGATTATCCAATTCTGTTAAGTTTGGTTGAATTACTTCTTTTTTTACTTCTTTTTTCTTTTGCTCTTTTAATAATTTTAATAACAATTTATAGTCTTCTAAAGTTAACATATCTTCATATACTTTTAATTTCTTATCATCTAATTTATATTTATTAGGTATAGTTCCATATACTACTTTTGGAGCAGTAATCTCAATATATGGTTTTTCTTTTACTTTTGTATTATTACCATATACTACTTTTGGTGCATCTATACTTAAATAGTTTTCATTAACATATTTTTCTTTTACTTTAGATTTTGGAATAGTACCATATACCATATTTGGTACTTCTATATTCTTATAATTTTCTGGTAGTTTTTTAACTATTTTTACTATCTTTTTAACTGGTTCTCTATAATCTCTTCTAATATATGTTAATACTAATTTATATATTATTAGGAATATTATCCATACTACAAATATAATACTAGATAATTCTATTAAAGCTGTCGCTTGTTTATTAGTGTATATTGATTCAGTATTAAATATATCTAGTTTATTATTATTTATTACATATAGTAATAAAGCAAATAAATAATTGATTATTAAATATATTATTAAGTTTAATCTTTTTATTAATTTAGATGTTTTATAACTAAATAAACTTATCCATAGAATAATTGATGTAGCAATTATTGCAGCGAAATAAACTGCTAGATTAGGGAAATATATAACTATGAATAAATTATTTATCATATTATCAAATATTTTACTTATGGAAGGTAAATAACATATTAATAAAGATATTAATACTAATAATGAAAAAACTATATAGATTATTTTATTTCTTTTAATTGTTTTTTTATTAGTTCCCATAAAGATATATATTAATACTAATAAAACTATAAGTATTAATATAGACCATACTGAGTCTTTAGCAACTTCAAAAAACAAAGATAGTTTTTCTAATAGTGATAATTTACTCATAACTAACTCCCCCTTTCGTTAGCTTATTCTTCGATACTTGTAAGTTCTAAAATATAGATTGTTTGTGTTGTTTGATCATTATTTGTACAGGTAATAAGTGTTAATGTTCTTACATCATAATTTCTATATATAGCAACTTTACCTACTTTAGGTTGTGTATATATATTTACTAAATTATAAATATATTTTTTTCCTTTATATGTTACATAGGCTTCATCATTTATATTTAATTGATATAATTCATTAAAAAATGCTTTCCATCCTGTTCCTGAATGTCCTGCTAATATAAAGTTACCATTTTCTACATCTGGATAATTAGATCCATTTATAATTAAAATATTTTTCTCTACATCATTTTCACTAGATCTTTTATCAACAAATCCTTTTGTAAGATTTATCTTTGGTATTGTCAAGTAACCAATGTATTCATCAGTTACTGGTCCTTCATCCTCTTCATCTTTTATTTCTTTTATATCTTCTTCTTCATTTATTTCATATAATGATTCTATTTCTACTAAATCTTTACCATTATAGTAGTAATTAGATATATAGTCATAGGCTAATATTTTTTTAGATTCAATATAATCATATAGAAGAAAGAAACCTCCTACTAGTATTATAATTGCAGCTATAAAAGCTACTTTCGTAGGAGATTTTTTATTATGCTTTTGCATGTTTTAATATAAAGTCTAATCCAATACCAAGGATTATAGTACCAATAAGAATGAATATAATTGATTCAGATCCTGTATCAGGTACTGGTGTTTCTTTTGTATTTGTTATTGTAATTTGATGTGATTGATGAAGATCATCTACTGTAAATGTAATTTTTTCATTACTTTTAATATATCCATTTGGAGCACTTTCTTCTTCTACTGTATATGTTCCATATGGAATATCTGTAATTACATGAGCTTTTTCATCAGTTACAAATCTTTCTACTACTTTACCAGTAGAATTTTTAATTACTAATACTGCTCCTGTTAATGGTTTCTTTGTTTCACTATCTATTTTATTAATATTAATAACGATATTCTTTGGAGTGTTTTTCATAGTTAGTGTATATACAACTTTATTACTATCAATTTTAAAAGTAATTGGTGTTTTGTTTAAAATATATCCAACTGGTGCAGATACTTCTTCTAATGTATAAGTTCCTGGAGCTATATTTTCAATAATATGATCATTGATTGTAGAAGTCCATCTTGTTATTTCTTTTCCTTGAGCATTTTTTACTACTAATACTGCACCTGCTAATGGTTTATTTGTTTTTTCATCTACTTTTTTAATTGATATTTTTGTTGTTAAAATAGAAACATTAGTTGTTGTTTTAACACTTGTTGGTGTTTTTTCTAATAATACTACTTTTTGCATATCATTATTTGTTGGTTTATATTCATATGCTTTATAAATAGTATTTCCATTTGCAGTAGCAGTCATATTAATTTTAGTTCCTTTAGTTATTGATGAAGCTGGAACTTTAATTTTAAATGAATCATTAGCTCCTAATTTAAATGAATTATGATAGTTAAATTCTTGTCCATTACTTGGTACTATTATAATATCTTTTACAGGATTATCTATTGTTACTGTGTATTCTGTAATACCCTTTGATGTTGCCTTAATATCTTTTGATATATAATAGTTATTTTCTAATGTTAAATTATCATCATTTGATAGAGATAATGTTGGTTGTGTTTCATCTTGTTTATCATATCTATGAGCAATAGCTTCATTAACTAACTTTTTAACATATTTTCTCATATCATATGAATCTTGTCCTGTACTTTTGAATTCCTCATTTAAGTTTGTAGTTCCATGTGTTGAATCAAGATACCACCATATAGCAGTTTGTGTTATATAGTAATCTTTATCATTATCCCCAGTAATTGATTTTTCAGGGAAACCATTTTTTAGGATATATAAAACTCCTCCATCTACATATTCAGCATTATTTACTAAATTTGCTGTTATATTAGATACTCTTTCTTTTGCTTCCTCTAAACAATATAAGTATCTTCCATCTGTAGTATTTTTATATGCAAATGCTATATAAGAAATAAATCTCTTATCCACTGGACGGGCTTCTCCTATACTTATAGTGTTTGATGCTGCTTTAACATTTAATATTGATAATATTAATGCTATAAAAGCAAATAATAAACTAGTTGTTAATTTAATAATTTTTTTCATATAAACATCTCCTTTAACGCCGTTTATTATAACACAAAGTCTTTAATTTTTCAAGTTTTTAGAGAATATAACACTTTTTTATTATTATTCATATAATACTTTTGAAAAGGAGATTTTATGAAAAAGAAAATATTTATTTATTTGTTTGGTGTAATAATTATTTTTATTGTTGCTTG
The DNA here is from genome assembly GCA_902788735.1 of uncultured Erysipelotrichaceae bacterium. Lineage (GTDB taxonomy): Bacteria > Bacillota_I > Bacilli_A > RF39 > UBA660 > UBA3789. The sequence continues at coordinate 8,519 of CADALJ010000015.1, read as the reverse complement.
TAGTTGTTTATTTAATTTAAATAAAAAAGAAGAAAAATTAGAAACAATTACTTTAGCCGAAGTTGCTCATACTGTATTTTATGCACCTATGTATGTAGCTATTGAAGAAGGTTATTTTGAAGAAAATGGTATTAAAATTGATTTAATATTAACTAGTGGTGCTGATAAAGTTACTGCTGCAGTATTATCAGGAGATGCAGAAATTGGTTTTTCTGGAAGTGAAGCTACTATTTATGTTTATAATGGTGGGGAAAAGGATTATTTAAGAACTTTTTCTCAATTAACTCAAAAAGATGGTACTTTTATAGTATCTAGAGAAAAGATTGATAATTTTAAATTATCTGATTTAAAGGGTAAAACTGTAATTGGTGGTAGAGCAGCAGGTATGCCTGAGATGACTTTCGAGTATGCTTTAAAACAAAATGAAATTGATCCTAGAAATGATTTAAATATTGATACTTCTATAGCATTTGCTGCTATGGGAGGAGCATTTATTTCTGGACAAGGTGACTTTGTTACTTTATTTGAACCAACTGCATCACAAGTAGAGAAACAAGGATATGGTTATGTAGTTGAAAGTGTTGGAAAACTTGGAGGTAATGTTCCTTATACATCTTTTTCTGCAAGAAAGAGTTTTATAAATGATAATAAAGAATTAATTAAATCTTTTGATAAAGCTATTCAAAAAGGATTAGATTATGTTCATAATCATAGTGATAAAGAAGTTGCAGAAGCTATTATTAAACAATTCCCAGATTCTAAGATTAATGAACTAGAAGATGCTATTAAAAGATATAGAGAAAATGATACATGGCCTACTACTACTAAATTTAGTAAATCTAGTTTTGATCATTTACAAGATATAATGATTGATTATGGTGAAATTACTAAGAAAGTTCCATATAATAAATTAATGTATAAAATTAATTAATACGAAGTGATATGTCATTATCACTTCTTTTTATTTTTCATAGAATACTTTGAGGTGTTTTATGAAGAAAGTTTTAGAAATATCTAATCTAAAGAAATATTATCATACAATGTCTGAAGAAACATTGGCACTAAAAGATATTAGTTTTGATTTATATGAAGGTGAATTTATTTCTATAGTAGGACCTAGTGGTTGTGGAAAAAGTACTATTCTTTCTATACTAAGTGGATTAATAGAAAAGTCTAGTGGAACAATAAAAATGGAAGATAAAACAATTGCATATATGTTACAAAATGATTCTTTACTACCCTTTCTTACTATCTTAGATAATTGTTTAATTGGATTAAAAGTTACTAAGAATCTTACTAAAGAAAATAAAGATTATGTTATTCATTTACTTAATACTTATGGATTAGGAGATTTTATAAATAATTATCCTAGTAGTTTATCAGGTGGTATGCGACAAAGGGTAGCTTTAATAAGAACTCTTGCGGTTAAACCTGATATATTACTTTTAGATGAGGCAACTAGTGCACTTGACTATCAATCTAGTTTAGCTATAAGTGAAGATATATATAAGATAATTAAAAATGAAAAAAAGACTCTTATTATGGTTACACATGATATAGGATTAGCTATTAGTATGTCTGATAGAGTTATTGTATTAACAAAAAGACCTAGTGAAGTAAAAAACATATATCAAATTGAATTAGATAATAAATCTACTCCTATTAATAATAGAAAAGATAAGAATTTTTCTAAATATTATGAAATGATATGGAGGGATTTAGATGTACATGTATAGTTTAGAACATACTAATTATTTAAAAAAAAGAAAAAAAGAAAAAAGAATTATTACTACTTTTAGAATACTAATTATATTTATTTTTCTAATTATTTGGGAATTACTAGCTAGATTTAATATTATTAATACTTTTTTATTTTCTTCTCCTAGTAGAATTATAAATACTATTATTAAATTATTTAATACTAAAGAATTATTTAAACATATAGGAATTACTCTATATGAATTATTAATTAGTTTTTCTTTAGCTTCTATTGTAGGTATTATTATAGCTAGTATTTTATGGAGATATGAAAAGTTATCTAAAGTAGTAGATCCTTACATAACTATTATTAATTCACTACCTAAAGTAGCACTAGGTCCTTTAATAATTATTTGGGTAGGTGCTAGTATGAATTCTATTATAGTAATGGCTCTAACTATTAGTTTATTTACTACTATTATTAATATATATACTGGATTTATTAATGTAGATAAAAACTATATAATTATGCTTAAAAGTTTTAAAGCTAGTGAATTTGATATATATAGAAGAGTTATATTACCTAGTAATATTTTGAATATATTTTCTACTTTAAAAATTAATATATCTATGAGTTTGATTGGAGTTATTATGGGTGAATTATTGGTATCTAAAAGTGGACTTGGTTATTTAATTATGTATGGATCTCAAGTATTTAATTTAGATTTAGTCATTAGTAGTATTTTCATATTAGGTATTATTTCTTATATTATGTATTTGCTTGTGGATAAAATAAATATTTTATTAAAGAAAAAAACTAACTATTTATAGTTAGTTTAATTATTTAGAGTTTATTTTTTTTCATATAATAAAGTGAATATACGAAAGGGGTGGTGCTTATGAAGATTGGATGTATATTTATGTATGTTGTTGTATTGGCACTACTTTGTATCATCATTGGATTAGTATTTTAGGTATATTCATAAAAAAAGAAGCATTCTAATATGCTTCTTTATATATTCTTTCAATATCGTCTATAGTTACATCTCTTGGATTACCTGGAGTACATGGGTCATTAATTGCTTGTTCTGCAAGAGTTCTTAATTTATCTTCTGGGATACCTACTTCTCTTAATGTTTGAGGTATATGTAGTTTTCTTGATAATTCAGAAACAGCATTAACAACTTTATTAACAGCTTCTTCATCACTTAGATTACTCATATCTAATCCGAAAGCTCTTCCCATGTTTCTAAATAATTCTGGACAAACTTGTCCATTAAATTTTAATACGTGTGGTAAAAGAATTGCATTAGCTATTCCGTGTGGAGTATCAAAATATGCTCCTAGAGAATGAGCCATTGAATGAACTATTCCTAATCCTACATTTGAAAATCCCATACCAGCAATATATTGAGCATCAGCCATTTTTTCTACCGCAATAGCATCTTTTTCATTAGCAGCTTTTTCTAAATTTTTATAAATTAATGCCATGGCATTTATATGGAACATATCTGGAATTAACCATGCTGCTTTTGTAGTATATCCTTCCATAGCATGTGTTAGTGCATCCATTCCTGTTGATGCAGCAAGTTGTTGTGGCATATCTTGCATTAAATCTGGATCTATTATTGAACATACTGGTATGTCATGTACATCTACACATACCATTTTCTTTACATTTATTTCATCTGTAATTACATAATTTATTGTTACTTCAGCAGCAGTTCCTGCAGTTGTTGGTAATGCAAATAAAGGTAGTCCTTTATTTCTTGTTTCTACTGCTCCTTCTAGACTTACTACTCCACCATGTTCTGGATTAGTCATAATAATTGAAATGGCTTTAGCAGTGTCGATGACACTTCCTCCACCAACTGCTACTATTGCATCTACATTATGTATTTGTGCAGTCATTAATCCTTCTTGAACATTTGATGTTGTGGGATTAGGTTTTATATTTAAAAATTCATTATAAACTATACCACTTGCATCTAAAAGTGAAGTTACTTTTCCTGTTACTCCTGCTTGTTTTAATGTTCTATCTGATACTAATAAAACTTTTCTATATCCTCTTTTTAATAATTCTTCAGATAGTTTATTTCTTGAACCACGTCCAAAATATGAAGTTTCGTTTAAAACTATTCTATTTACCATATCTAGCCACCCTACTTTCTACATAAGTATAACACAATAAAATAAAAAAAGATACATTATTTTAATGTATCTTGTGATTTTGAATTTAAATTAAGGTCGGCTCTGCGTCCTTCAAGATATGCAAAATATCCTGCAGCAGCTATCATAGTACCATTATCAGTACAATACTTCATTGGAGGTATTGATAAGTCTACACCTAATTCATTACATAATTCTGTCATAGCATTTCTAAGTCCATTATTAGCTGCTACTCCCCCAGCTACTATAACATGTTTAATATTCTTTTCAGTTATTGCTTTTTTTACTTTATTTATAATTGATTCAACAGCAACGCGTTGGAATGAACAAGCAAGATCTTCTTTTCTTAAAGGATTACCTCTTTGTTCTTCATTATGTGCAAGATTTATTACAGCACTTTTTAATCCACTAAATGAGAAATTATAACTATCATCTTTTAATGGTACTGGTAAACTATATGTATCTTTTCCAATAGAAGCTAGTTTATCTAATTTAGGTCCTCCCGGATATTCTAAATCAATAACACGAGCTACTTTATCGTAGCATTCTCCTATAGCATCATCTAATGTTCCACCTAGTTTTTGGAAATCATAATGCTTTTTCATTTCTATAAGTTCAGTATGCCCTCCACTTACTACTACAGCAAGAAGTGGAAATTCTAATGGTTTAACTAAACTATTTGCATAAATATGACCTGCGATATGATGAACTGGAACAAGTGGTTTATTATAAACAAATGATAGAGTTTTAGCTGCTTCCAATCCGATTAGTAATGATCCAATTAATCCTGGTCCATAAGTAATAGCTATTGCATCAATATCATCCATTGTCATATTTGCTTTTTCTAAACATTCTTCTAGTACCATAGTAATATTTTTAACATGATGACGGCTAGCTATTTCAGGAACTACTCCACCATAATTTTTATGAACATCTATTTGACTAGATATTACAGTGGCTATTTCTTCTACTCCATTTTTAACTATTGAAGCACTTGTTTCATCACAACTACTTTCAATTCCTAATATATATACATCTTTCATGGGAATTCCCCTTTCATTTCATATGTATTTTAACACAAAAGACTCTTATTTTAAAGAGTCTTTATATTTTCTTTCCATTAAAATTCCATCTATTCCATTATAATATGCTTTTCGAATAGCTTTTTTAATAAATCCATTCTTTTCATAAACATGGATTGCGGAAATATTATCTTCTCTTACTTCTAAAGTAATGTCTTTTTTAACAGTATCTATTAAATACTTTAGTAATAGATTCCCTTTTCCACTGTTTCTCTCGGATTCTTCTATTTCAAATTGATTTATTTCACATCTTTCATAGATATCACTGTAATATAAATAACCAATAATTTTATCTTCTTTTAGTACTAATACTTTACCAAAAGGATTATTACTAAGTTCTTCTTTTATATATTCTTTAGAAATAAAAGAATTATCTAATTCATCTAAATTATTAAGCTCATATATCATAATTTACTTTCCTCAGCCTCAGTAAGTTTCAAATATTCTGGATTAACAGCATGAGGATTAATATTTTCTTTATCTTTGAAATAATTAACTACTTTTACCATGTCTGGTGAATAACTATTAACATCTAAATCATCAAATTCATCATTTGAGATATATTCATATTCTTTTATATCTTTTAATTTTTCTTGTAGATCAGTTAGAAGTATATGGCATGGTTTTAATACTTCTTTATAATCTTCATCATAAATAGCTGTATATACATAACCACGTCTTGCGTTTAGTATTGGCACATGGTATGTATTATTTTTACTAGAAATAGCCATTGCTTCTAAGGAATATATTGTAGTTATTGGAATATTCAAGCTCCAAGCATATATCTTAGCTATAGTAATACCTATTCTAATACCAGTAAAACTACCTGGACCATTAACTACTATTATTTTATCTATATCTTTTGGAGATAAATTATTTTTATCAAACATAGAAGCAATTCTTGGAAGTGCTACTTCTGATAGACTTTGTCCAAATTCTTCTTTTATTTCAGAAATTAATTTATCATTTTCCACAATAGATGTGTATAAATAGCTACTAGATGTATCTATATATAATATTCTCATAATATTGCCTCACATAATTCTTCATATTTTCTTCCATATGGAGTAATTATAATAATACGCTTATCTTCATCTTCTTCACTACTTTTAATTCTAATATCTAATCTTTTTTCAGGTAAGTAGTCTTCAATCATATCAGCCCATTCAATAATAGTAATACCTTTTTTAGTATAGTACTCTTCTATACCCAAATCATCTACTTTACCATCAAGGCGATATACGTCCATATGATATAGAGGTAATTGTCCTGATGTGTATTCTTTAATAATATTAAATGTTGGAGATGTTACTTCTTCGGTTACTTCTAGAGCTTGAGCAAAACCTTTTGTAAATACAGTTTTTCCAGTACCTAAATCTCCTTTTAAACAGATAACCATATTAGGAAATTTTTCTGATTCAATATTTTGAGCTAATTCAATTGTTTCTTCTTCTGAGTATGTTGTAATTCTATATTCCATTTCTATCACCTTTAAATTATTATACCAAAAAAAAAGAGTTATACAACTTAAATAAACTCTTTTTTTATATCCTTTACATATTATTCTGACTCATATCCAAGATTTAAGTCTAGTGCTCTATTAATACTATCTATTCTACATCTTTCTTTACTAATACATAAACTTTTTGGTACTCCATCAGAACCTACTATATCATATGAATCATCAAAACTTTTATATGGTTTTGTTTTGTATGTTTGCGTAGTGCCATCTTGTGTATAAGTTATAGTATAATATGGATCTTCTCCTTCGATATTATACCCTTCTTCTTTTAATATTTTAAATAATGCTTCCATACTAATTTCACCAAGTTTATTAGATATGTTACTATAGTATTTTTTTGTATCTCCTATTTGTCTATATACTCTTTTATTTGAATAATTACCATAATCTTCTGAATTCATTTCTTCCATAATTGAGTTTATTTGATTATGTACTCCATATTCAAAATATTTTTCTTTTACAAAATCATAATCATCTTGATCCTTATGTTTATATTCTGGATAATACTTTCTATTATCTTTTTCATATACATAAATTTTTGTAAAATTATATATGACATATGGTTTTTTACTATTTTCATTATATTTTTCAATAGTTTTCTCATATGTTTTAAATGATGTAACACAATCTTTTAATTCATTTAAGTTATTAAACTTACATTCAAAATTCACTGTTGTATAGTCATAATATGGTGGATCTTCATCTATTACTAATTCAATATTACTGTCATTCATTTTATTATGTAAATCTTTAAGTAAAGTATCATTAATATCATTTACTAATTTATAATGACCAAACTCTGATTCATAATACCAAAAGTCTATAACATTAAATGTATATCCTGTTTTATAATCTTTAACTGTCCATTTTCCTTCTTTTTTTGAACCAGTTAATCTAAAATAATTATGATTTAATAGTTCTCTAACATATTTTTTAACTTCGTTTCTATTATGTGGTGTACAACCTGTTAATAAAATAACCACCATTATTATAAACATTAATTTAATTATTTTTTTCATATAATCACCTAATAAAATTATATCAAAAAAAAAGAGTTATACAACTCTATTCAAAAATATTTTTTTGAATTAGACACTTTTATTTATACTGAATATTAATTTGTAGTTAATGTATGCTATAATATTTTTAGAGGATGTGTTTTAATGAAGAAAAAACTTTTAAAAATAAATTCAATACTTTTAATTGTGATTAGTAGTTTAATAATATTATTATTGTCTATCTATACTATAAAATATTTTTTTACCCCATTAGATGCGCAAGAAACATGGCATGAATTAGGCAAAACATTTTTAATAGTAAATGTAATTATTGCCTATATTATTAATATACCGGCAATACTTTCTGGAATATTCAGTCTCCTTTATATTAATGGCATAAAACTAAAAATATTAAGTACTATTTTTAGTGGAATTCATATAATTCTTGAATTACTGTTAGTATACCTTATGTTTATGGATCCTTTAAAAATAACAGGTTGGAACTCAGGTTTTTATACTCTTAGTGTAATGCAAATATTATTGATTGTGGTATTAGTTATATCTGGTATACTTTCACTAATCAATATTATTCTACTTTATAAATATGAAAACAATTAGCAATAATTATAAAAAGTATAAATAAAAAAGACTATAATCTATAGTCTTTTTTTTTTGCACAAAAAAAATTCTTGGCAACTTCCTATTTTAGCATAAACTATCGTCGGCGTTTAGTGGCTTAACTTCTGTGTTCGGGATGGGAACAGGTGTACCTCACTAGCTATCGTTACCAAGAAAATATATTAGAGAAATAATTCTCTGAAAACTTAGATACTGTGTTCATCAAATTATTGATTAAATTATGGATAAATCCTCGTTCTATTAGTACTGGTCAACTCAAAATGTCACCATTCTTCCATCTCCAGCCTATCAACCAAATCGTCTATTTGGGAACTTACTATATACATATGGGAAAATTCATCTCAAAGGAGGCTTCCCGCTTAGATGCTTTCAGCGGTTATCCTTTCCATACATAGCTACTCTGCGCTGCAG
>CADALJ010000014.1:22700-26502 GCA_902788735.1 uncultured Erysipelotrichaceae bacterium | reverse complement strand
TCTAATAATTCTGGATCATCTACCATATCACATTTGTTCATGAATACTACCATTTTAGGTACTCCAACTTGACGAGCAAGTAAGATATGTTCACGAGTTTGTGCCATAGGTCCATCTGTAGCAGCAATAACTAAGATTGCTCCATCCATTTGAGCTGCACCAGTAATCATGTTTTTAACATAATCAGCATGTCCTGGACAGTCAACGTGAGCGTAGTGTCTCTTTTCAGTACTATACTCAATGTGTGCAGTATTAATTGTAATACCACGTTCTCTTTCTTCTGGTGCTTTATCAATGTTAGCGAAATCAACAGCTTGGTTACCGTATTTACCAGCTAAACATTTAGAAATAGCAGCAGTTAAAGTAGTTTTACCATGATCTACGTGTCCAATTGTACCAACGTTAACGTGTGGTTTTGAACGATCAAATTTTTCTTTTGCCATAAAATAATTTCCTCCTTATTTATTTACAACATATATTTTATCTAATAATTGAATTTTTTTCAACTATTTTGATACATTTTTTAATTAGTTACCACTCTTTTTAATAATTTCATCAGCAATGTTTTTAGGAACTTCTTCATAATGATCAAAGAACATTACGAATGTTGCTCTACCTTGTGTATTAGAACGAAGGTTAGTAGCATATCCAAACATTTCTGAAAGTGGAACCATTGCACTAAGCTTAACAGCATTTCCTTGAGATTCTTGACCTAATGGTTTACCACGACGAGAAGTTAAATCACCCATAACGTTACCGAAGTATTCGTCTGGTGTAGTAACATCAACTTTCATGATTGGCTCAAGTAATACTGGCTTACATTTATTTTTAGCTTCTTTTAATGCAAAGCTAGCAGCAATTTTGAATGCCATTTCGTTAGAGTCTACATCATGGTATGAACCATCAAATAATGTACACTTAACATCAATCATAGGATATCCAGCAAGTACACCTGTTTGTAAAGCTTCTTGTAATCCTTTATCTACAACTGGGATGTATTCTCTTGGAACAACACCACCAACGATTTGGTCAACAAATTCGTAACCTTTATCTGGATTTGGCTCAAATTTAACCCAAACGTGTCCATATTGTCCACGACCACCAGATTGTTTAATATATTTACCTTCACAATCAGCAGCTTGTTTGATTGTTTCACGGTATGCAACTTGTGGAGCACCAACATTTGCTTCAACATTGAATTCACGTCTCATACGATCTACTAAAACGTCTAAGTGTAATTCACCCATACCAGCGATAACTGTTTGACCTGTTTCATGATCTGTATGAACTTTGAATGTTGGATCTTCTTCTGCAAGTTTTTGTAATGCTAAAGCCATCTTATCTTGGTCAGCCTTACTCTTTGGTTCAACAGCTAATTGAATAACTGGTTCTGGTACATGTAAGCTTTCAAGTATAATTGGTTTCTTTTCATCACATAATGTATCTCCTGTAGTAGTATTCTTTAATCCTACTGCAGCAGCTATATCTCCAGTGTATACATCACTAATTTCCTTACGGTTATTAGCATGCATTTGAAGTATACGTCCAATTCTTTCTTTAGCATCTTTAGTTGAGTTTAATACATAAGAGCCACTTGATAAGTGTCCTGAATAAACTCTAAAGAATGTTAAACGTCCAACGAATGGATCTGTCATAACTTTAAATGCTAAAGCAGCAAATGGTTCACTATCACTTGGATGTCTTACAGCTTCAGCACCATCTAAAGTAGTACCTTTAATTGATTCAACATCAACTGGACTTGGTAAATAATCAATAACAGCATCTAATAAAGGTTTAACACCCATATTTCCTAAAGCTGTTCCACACATAACTGGGAAGAATTCTGCAGCTAAACATCCGTTACGGATTGCTTTCTTAATCATATCGATTGTAACTTCTCCACCATCTAAGTATGTCATCATCATTTCGTCATCATATTCAGCTACTGCTTCAATTAATTCTGCTCTTGCAGCTTCAGCTTTATCTTTTAAGTCAGCTGGAATTTCAATTTCTTGAGCATTTTCAGCTTGAGCTCCATCAAAATGATAAGCTTTCATAGTAACTAAATCAATAACACCATTAAAGTCTGCTTCTGCTCCTATTGGTAATTCAATAGGTTTAGCATTAACTCCTAAACGATCTTTGATAGTTTTTAATGTATAATCAAAGTTTGCTCCCATTTTATCCATTTTATTTGCAAAAATGATTCTAGGAACTTTAAATTCAGATGCTTGTCTCCAAACTGTTTCAGTTTGAGGTTCAACACCTGCTTGTGCATCTAATAAAGCAACTGCTCCATCTAATACACGAAGTGATCTAGAAACTTCAATTGTGAAGTCTACGTGTCCTGGAGTATCGATAATATTAAAGCGATATCCTTTCCAGTGAGCTGTAGTAGCTGCAGAAGTGATAGTAATACCACGTTCTTTTTCTTGCTCCATCCAGTCCATTGTTGCTTCACCTTCATGAGTTTCACCTATTTTGTGATTAACCCCTGTATGGAATAAGATTCTTTCAGTACAAGTAGTTTTACCTGCATCAATATGAGCCATTATTCCAAAGTTTCTTGTTTTTTCTAATGACGTATCTCTTGCCATATTCTATTCCTTTCTTACCATCTATAATGAGCGAAAGCCTTGTTAGCTTCTGCCATTCTATGAGTATCTTCACGTTTTTTAACTGCTGCACCAGTTCCATTAGATGCATCAATTATTTCGTTAGCTAAATTATCAGCCATTCCTTTTCCACCACGTTCACGAGAATATTTAACTAGCCATCTTAGACCTAAAGCTAATCCTCTAGCAGGTGTTACTTCTACTGGTACTTGGTAGTTAGAACCACCAACTCTACGAGATTTAACTTCAAGTTGTGGTTTAATATTTTCCATAGCTTCGTTAAATACTTCAATAGCGTCTTTACCAGTTTTATTTTTAACAGTATCAAATGCTTCATAAACTATTGTTTGAGCTGTTCCTTTTTTACCATCTAACATAATAGTATTAATTAGTTTTGCAACTACTTTTGACTTATATATTGGATCTGGTAAAATATCTCTTTTTACTGCACGTCTCTTACGCATTTTTATATCCTCCCTTCAAAATTTCTAATTATTTCTATTTACCTTTTTTTGCTCCGTATTTACTACGTCCTTGCTTACGATCTTTAACACCAGCTGTATCTAATGTTCCACGAATGATGTGATAACGAACTCCGATAAGGTCTTTAACACGTCCTCCACGAATTAATACAACACTGTGTTCTTGTAAGTTGTGTCCAATTCCTGGAATATAAGTATCAACTTCTTTTCCATTTGATAAACGAACACGCGCATACTTTCTTAAGGCTGAGTTAGGTTTCTTAGGTGTTTTAGTACCAACACGAGTACAAACACCACGTTTTTGAGGTGCATTTGTATCTGTAGTTTGCTTTTTGATAGTATTTAGTCCAACACCAAGTACTGGTGCTTTACTTTTTCTAACTTTATCCTTACGATTTTTATGAACTAATTGGTTAATTGTAGGCATTAAATCAATCTCCTTTCTTTACACATATCCAGGTGTATCATTTTTCCTTCTAAATAAAACTTTGCATATAGCAAAGATATATTTAATCAGCACTAATAATATAACACTACTAGTTATTAAAGTCAACAATTTTTTTATTATTATGGATTTATTAAATATACTAAAACGACTAATACGATTAAAACTAAAGCAAAAGCTATCATAACAGCAATCATATTATCCATTTCAAAACCCTTATTATTCAATTTCTTCATATGCTTCACCTATATAAATTATAC
>CADALJ010000014.1:7349-22671 GCA_902788735.1 uncultured Erysipelotrichaceae bacterium | reverse complement strand
TCACTCTTTAATTCATAATCAACATCTCTATAAATCTTACTTCCAGTTCCAGCTGGTATTAATTTACCGATGATTACGTTTTCTTTTAATCCAGATAACTCATCAACTTTACCCTTAATAGCAGCATCTGTTAAGATACGAGTTGTCTCTTGGAATGAAGCAGCTGATAAGAATGAATCAGTTTCAAGTGCTGCCTTAGTAATACCAAGTAAGATTGGTTTACCAACAGCTGGTTTCTTACCATTGATAACAGCTTCTCTATTTCCATCAGTGAATTCACGGAAGTTAACAAGGCTACCTTGTAAGAACTTAGTTTCTCCACCATCAACAATTCTAATCTTACTAATCATTCTACGAGCAATAATTTCGATATGTTTATCTGAAATATCAACACCTTGAGAACGATAAGTATATTGAATTTCTTTTAGGATATATTCTTGTGTAGTAATTGGATCTGTTACTGCAAGTAATTCCTTAGGAGAAATAGCTCCTTCTGTAAGTTTATCACCACAGTGAACTTTGTCACCTTTTTCTACACATAATTTAGAACCATAATTAGTAACATGCTCTTTAGTTTCAAGCTTGTTAGTAATTGCAATCTTATATTTACCATGATCTTCTTTAATCTTAGTAATTTCACCATCGATTTCAGCAATTGTTGCTTTTGCTTTAGGATTACGTGCTTCGAATAACTCTTGAACACGAGGAAGACCTTGAGTAATATCGGCATCACCACCATGGGCAACTCCACCTGAGTGGAATGTACGCATTGTTAATTGTGTACCAGGTTCACCAATTGATTGAGCAGCCATAACTCCGACAGCTTCACCAATTTCTACTAAGTTTCCTGTAGCTAAGTTACGTCCATAACACTTTTGACATACACCATTTGGTGTGTTACATGTAAGAATAGTACGTATTTCTACTTCTTTTATTCCTGCATTAACAATCTTTTCAGCAAGTGACTCAGTAATCATTTCAAGTTTTTCAACAATTGTTTCTTTAGTTTCAGGATTAACAATCTTCTTGTTAGCAAAACGTCCAACAATACGATCTTTTAAACTTTCAATAACTGCACCAGTTTTTTCATTAATGAAGTCTCTTACAACTACACCTTGATCAGTACCACAATCTGCTTCACGAACAATCATGTCTTGGCTTACATCAACTAAACGTCTTGTTAAGTATCCAGAGTCTGCTGTCTTTAAGGCAGTATCTGCTGAACCTTTACGAGCACCATGTGTAGATAAGAAGAATTCAGCAACTGAAAGTCCTTCAATAAAGTTTGAAAGAATTGGAATTTCAACTGGAGTACCATCTGGTTTAGCCATGATACCACGCATACCTGCAACTTGTGTGAAGTTTGAGATATTACCACGGGCTTTAGAGTTCATCATGATGAAGATTGGGTTATCAATATCTTTCTTAGAAACTTCTTCAAGTTCTTCTTTAACTTGGTCAGTTGCATTATTCCATGTATCAATTACTTTATTAAATCTTTCTTCTTCAGTAATTAAACCACGTTTATATTGTTTATTAATACTATCAACTATCTTTTGAGCTTCAGCTACTATTTCTGGTTTCTTTTGAGAAATCTCAACATCAGCCATACTAACTGTAATACCAGCAATTGTTGAATACTTAAATCCTAAATCTTTTAATGCGTCAAGCATTGTAGATGTTTCAGTTGTTTTATAACGTTTAAATACTTGTGCAATGATTTTTTCAAGTGTTCCTTTAGCAAATGCTTTAACTAAAGGCATTGCTTTAATTGCTTCAGGAATATTAGTTCCCATTTCTAGGAAATATTTACTTGGTGTAATATTAGCTATATTTTCTTCAGTTGGTTCATTAATATAAGCAAATGTATCAGGTAAGATTTCATTAAATTTAATTTTACCAACAGTAGTAACTAAATATTTACCCTTTTGACTTTCAGTAAATAATTTATGTCTAAATGAATCTACTGGAATAGCAATTCTTGTGTGAAGAGTAATTTCTCTTCTTTCATAAGCCATTAAAGCTTCATTAGAGTTTTTGAATACTCTACCTTCTCCTTCTTCACCAGCTTTTTCCATAGTTATATAGTAGTTACCTAAAACCATGTCTTGACTAGGTGTAACGATAGGATCTCCACTTTTTGGATGTAGAATGTTGTTAGAACCTAACATTAACATTCTAGCTTCAGCTTGAGCTTCTTCAGAAAGTGGAACGTGTACTGCCATTTGGTCTCCATCGAAGTCAGCGTTGAATGCAGGACAAACAAGTGGATGTAAACGAATTGCTTTACCACCAACTAAGATTGGTTCAAATGCTTGAATACCAAGTCTATGTAGTGTTGGAGCACGGTTTAACATAACTGGATGTTCTTTAATAACTTCTTCAACTATATCCCAAACAACAGGATCTTGATTATCTATTAATCTCTTAGCAGCTTTGATATTATGAGCAATATCTTTACTTACTAATCCATGGATAACATGTGGCTTAAATAATTCTAGAGCCATTTCTTTAGGAATACCACATTGATACATCTTTAGAGATGGACCAACAACGATAACTGAACGACCAGAATAGTCAACACGTTTTCCTAATAAGTTTTGACGGAAACGACCTTGTTTACCTTTTAACATAGATGAAATTGATTTTAATGGTCTGTTTCCTGCACCTGTAACACTTCTTCCACGTCTACCATTATCGAATAATGCGTCTACTGCTTCTTGAAGCATACGTTTTTCATTTTGAATGATAATTCCAGGAGCTCCTAAATCAATTAATTTCTTTAAACGATTATTACGGTTAATAACACGTCTATATAAATCATTTAAGTCACTTGTTGCAAATCTACCACCATCTAATTGAATCATTGGTCTTAACTCTGGTGGAATTACTGGAATACAGTCCATAATCATCCATTCAGGTTTATTTCCTGATTTATAGAAAGCATCAAGTACATCAAGTCTCTTTAATAATCTTGTTCTCTTTTGTCCTTGAGCACCTTCTAATTCTTTATTGATTTCATCAATTTCTTTCTTTAAATCAACATTCTTTAATAATTCTTTAATAGCTTCAGCACCCATTCCAACTCTGAAACCAGTACCATATTTTTCATAGTAAGCTCTATATTCTTTTTCAGATAATGTTTGCTTATTTTCAAGTGGGGCATTACCCTTATCAATAACAACATAACTTACGAAATAAAGTACTTCTTCAAGATCTCTTGGGCTCATATCAAGAACTAATCCCATTCTTGAAGGAACACCTTTAAAGAACCAAATGTGTGATACTGGAGTAGCAAGTTCAATATGCCCCATTCTCTCACGTCTTACTTTACTTCTTGTAACTTCAACTCCACATCTATCACAAACTATATTTTTATATCTTACTCTTTTGTACTTTCCACATGCACATTCGAAATCCTTAGTAGGTCCAAATATTTTTTCACAGAAAAGTCCATCTCTTTCAGGTCTTAAAGTTCTATAGTTAATAGTTTCAGGCTTCTTAACTTCACCATATGACCATTCTCTTATTTTTTCAGGAGAAGCAATTCCGATTTTTAATGCTTCAAATTTATTAACATCTATCATTAAATATCAGCTCCTTCCTCATCATCTAATCCCCCAAATTCAGAAAACTTTTCGAATTCATCTTCTATTTCATCGAATTCGTCCTCTTCATCTTCTTCATCATCATAATCATCTTCATCTAGAGATGGTTCTGGTAATGGAGGTATTTCAGTTGCAGGAGAATCAATTTCATCAATACTTGTATTATTGTCTTCTTTATCTTCTGCATCTTCAATTTCTTTTAATTGTAATGTTTTACCTTCATCATTAATGATTGAAACATCTAATCCTAATGCTTGGAATTCCTTCATTAATACTCTGAATGATTCAGGAACACCAGCTTGATTAATTTCTTGACCTTTAATAATAGATTCGTAAACCTTAACACGTCCTAATACATCATCTGATTTAACAGTTAAGATTTCTTGTAATGTATGAGCTGCACCATAAGCATATAGTGCCCAAACTTCCATTTCACCAAATCTTTGTCCACCAAATTGAGCTTTACCACCAAGAGGTTGTTGTGTAACTAAAGAATATGGTCCAGTAGCACGTGCATGAAGTTTATCATCAACCATGTGATGAAGTTTAATCATGTACATAACACCAACTGCGATTCTATGATCGAATGGTTCTCCAGTTCTACCATCATATAAAACTGTCTTACCATCTTCATCCATTCCAGCTTCTTTCATCATAGCTTGGATATCACTAATATGAGCACCATCGAATACTGGAGTAGCTACATGAACTCCTAGCTTTTTACAAGCCATACCCATATGGATTTCAAGGATTTGTCCAAAGTTCATACGAGAAGGAACACCTTGTGGATTTAACATAATATCAACTGGAGTACCATCTGGTAAGTATGGCATATCTTCTTGTGGAAGAATAAGTGAAATAACACCTTTGTTACCATGACGTCCACTCATCTTATCTCCAACTTGAATCTTACGTTTTTGAATTATATAAACACGAATTACTTTAGAAACACCTGCAGGTAATTCATCATTATCTTTTCTTGAATAAATCTTAATATCGTGAACGATACCATCTCCACCATGTGGAACACGAAGTGATGTATCACGAACTTCACGAGTCTTTTCACCAAAGATAGCATGTAATAATTTTTCTTCTGAAGTTAACTCAGCCATTCCCTTAGGAGTAACTTTACCAACAAGGATATCTCCTTCTTTAACTTCTGTACCAATTGTTACAATACCATTTTCATCTAGGTTTCTTCTAGCTTCTTCACTAACATTAGGAATATCTCTTGTAATTTCTTCAGGTCCTAATTTAGTTTCTCTACATTGCATCTCATAATCTTCAAGATGTAATGAAGTATATTTATCATCTTTAACTAAGTTTTCATTTAAGATAACAGCATCTTCATAGTTGTATCCATTAAATGTCATGAATGCAACAGTCATATTTTTACCAAGAGCTAACTCACCTTTATCAGTAGAGTTACCATCAGCTAATACTGTATCTCCAGCTTTAACTTTATCTCCAACTTGAACTATTGGTCTTTGATGTGAACAAATACTAGAGTTTGCAAGTTCAAAGTTAGCTAATTTATATTCATCTTTTCCTTCTTTTGTCTTAACAACAATTCTTTTTGCATCAACATATTCAACAACACCATCGTTTTTAGCAATTACTTCTACACCAGAATCTTTTGCTGCAATATATTCAACACCAGTTCCAACAAATGGAGCTTCTGTTTTAATTAAAGGCATTGCTTGACGTTGCATGTTAGCACCCATTAATGCACGAGTTGCATCATCATGTTCAAGGAATGGAATACAACTTGTTGTAATAGAAACAACTTGTTGTGGACTAACATCGATATAATCAACTTCGCTTGGTTTAGCTAAAATATTTTCTCCTCTAAAACGAGCATTTACTTCTTCATCAATGATCTTATTAGTTTTATCAGTACCTACTGTAGATTGAGAAATAATATAATCTAATTCTTCATCTGCAGTTAAATAACATACTTCATCAGTAATTTGACCATCAACTACTTTTCTATATGGAGTCATAATGAATCCATATTCATCAACTTTAGCATAACTAGCTAAAGAAGTAATAAGTCCGATGTTTGGTCCTTCTGGAGACTCAATTGGACAAATTCTACCATAGTGAGAAACGTTAACGTCACGTACTTCTACACCAGCTCTATCTCTAGATAATCCACCTGGTCCTAAAGCACTTAAACGACGTTTATTAGTTAATTCTGCAATTGGGTTTGTTTGATCCATGAATTGAGATAATTGTGAACTACCAAAGAATTCTTTCATAGCAGCAGTTACTGGTCTAATATTAATTAAAGTCTTAGGAGTAACTTCTTCCATTTCTTGAGTAGTCATTCTTTCACGAATAACTCTTTCCATACGAGATACACCAATTCTGAATTGGTTTTGTAATAATTCACCAACTTGACGAATACGTCTATTTCCTAAATGGTCAATTTCATCATAATTACCTACACCATGTAATAAGTTTAAGTAATATGAAACAGATGCATAAACATCACTAATAGTTAATCTCTTAATATCAATGCTTTGATCATTTCCAATAACCAATAATTTCTTTTTCTTATCAGATGGATCAACAATCTTAACGATTTGTACTTTTCCAAATGAATCTAATTCTTCATTGATCTTAGAATCAACTACACCAAATCCATTAGCAAGTGCTTCATTTAATTCATTAATATTTGCCTTAGTAATAACAGTTCCTTTTTCAAGAACTACTTTCTTACCATCAGTAATATCTTCAGCTAATGTTTGATTTAATAAACGATCTGCTACATTTAATTTACGATTAAATTTATAACGACCAACTTTTGATAAATCATATCTAAATTCATCAAAGAATCTAGTAATAATTTGGTTTTTAGATGAATCTAGAGTAGCTGGTTCACCTGGTCTTAATTTTTCATAAATTTCAATTAATGCCTCATCAGTATTCTTAGTAGAATCCTTAGCTATTGTATTCTTAAGATAATCATCTTCTCCAAACATCTTAAGAATTTCTTCATCTGAACTTAATCCAAAAGCTCTTAATAATGTAGTAATTGGAACTTTTCTTGTTCTATCAATTCTTACATATAATACATCTCTTGCATCAACTTCAAACTCTAACCATGTACCACGGTTTGGAATTATTTGGTTAGTAATTAATTCTCTTCCGTTTTTATCTACTTCACGGTTAAAATAAACACTAGGAGAACGAACTAATTGAGAAACAATAACACGTTCAGCACCATTAATTACAAATGTACCTGAATCAGTCATTATAGGCATATCACCCATAAATATTTCTTGTTCTTTTACTTCTCCTGTTTCTCTATTAAATAATCTAACCTCTACTCTTAATGGTGCAGAATAAGTAGTTTCACGGTCTTTACTTTCTTTAATAGAATATTTAGGTTCATCAAAATGATAATCACCAAATTCAAGTGATAAAGTTCCAGAGAAATTCTCTACTGGAAATAAGTCTTGAAATACTTCTTTAATACCTTCATCAATAAACCATTTATAAGATTTCTTTTGGATCTCTAATAAATCTTTTAACTCATAGGTATTACGAATACTTGAGAAATTTCTTCTTTCTCTAAAGTTGCCACTTTTAACAATCTTATATGACACTAAATTTCACCCCACATAATATTTTTTATTTAGAAGTACATTTAAGAATAAAGAATCCTTTTTTCTTATTTAATACTTCTACAGTATAAAGTTTTTCTAAGTCGACAATTAGCGATTTAGCACCTTGCTCCTTACGTATTACTAAGAAAAGATGACCATTCTTTTCTAAATAATCACGAGCATTCATCACCATATCATAGACTATTTTTTTACCAGCCCTAATCGGAGGATTGGTAACAATACTAGAATATTTAGTATTAATACTTGAATAACAATTACTTTCAAATACATTAACATTAATGCAATGGTTCTCTTTAGAATTAATTAAAGCTAAATGCATAGCCCTTAAATTCACATCAACCATATCTACTTCACACGAAGTAACTTTATTAAGTACTATTCCAAATACTCCATAACCACAACCCATATCTAGAACTTTGCCTCCAACTTCTTCAAGCGGGATTGATTCAAGAAGAAGTCTACTGCCAAAGTCCAAACCGTCCTTTGAAAATACGCCATTATCAGTAAAGAATACAAATTTCTTTCCTAAGATAAAGCATTCTGTTTTTACCATCTTACTTGGTAATTTTTCATTATCAAAATATTGCCCCATTTTATCACCTTATGACAAAAAAAGAAGACGAAAAATTGCACATAAAATACCTATTTTTCGTCCTTTCGAAACATATGATATAACAAATACCTAATAAAGTCAACAATTTTTTAAAGAAATTAACAAAAAAAGTACTATTTTTAGTACTTTATTTAGTTAGTTCATTTAAACTTATAGAACACTTTTCTAACTTACTTAATAAAGTTCTATCATGATCAATATGACCTATTAATGATTGATTAACTTCATAAGCATTAGCTCCATTCCAATTTCCACCATCTTGTAATAAAACTACATTAGTTTCTAATTTATTAAGTGCTGTTTTAAGTTTTAATAATTCTACTTGTAATTCTAATGATAAAGCTTTAGCTTCATCTGCATTATATTTTATCTTCTTTACCATAATTTCACCCCTAATTACTCATCATAGCTATCTTTTTCTCAAGTTCAGCTATTCTATCATCCAATAATTTAATTGGATAATCTCTTACATCTTTATCGTATTTAGTACATGCTTTTTCTTTTACTTTTAATGCATTAGTAGCTTGTTCTTTACTTTTTCTAGCCCATGATTTAAAAGTATTAGCCTTATTACCTTTTACAACACCTATATTAACAGATCTATTTAATATAATATTTATTTTTTGTAGAGAAGTACTAACCTCATCTAACTCCTTTATAATATTTCTTATTAAAGGATCAGCTTTAACTTCGTTTATATATATACCTTCTTTAACAAGCTTTACTCCCATTTTAGTTGTAGATTTTCCTAAATTATATTTTCCCATAGTCATACCCCTTTACTATATTACTAGATTAATTATAACAACATTAATCAAAAAACACAATAAAAAAATCACAGGTAATGAAAACCCTGTGATTCAAAAAAATACAAACAAATCAACTTCGATTCATAAATACTTTTTTAACATCCAACTGTCTGATAAACAATTAGAAACTTGGTTTAATATGCTACTACCACCTCTACCCGCTAAGATAGAATTGCTTTCATTAACAACTTTGATAGCGCTGCTAATTTTACGAAGTGACCTTCTTCAAAAAAATTGTAATTTACAATAGCAATGATAAGATTTGAGTAATAATCATCGCATCTACCCAATTAGTAAAAATCAAAGTGTTTAAAATCCGATTAAAAATAAATAAAATTAAACACTTTAATTAAAGATTACTAATTAAATAGTACAATCACTTACTATGATTACTATTGATACATTAATTCTAATATATTTTTAAAAAAAAATCAATACCTAAACAAAAAAACTACCCATAAGGGTAGCGAGTTTAGTAACCACTTATAATTTATTATCAGTAAACTATAAATAAATTACACTTATCATTAGAGTTTTCTTTCTCCAAAAAATTACAATTAACATAGAGTCTAGCAGACTTTAATTCATAGACACTGTTAGTAAGATACTAACTGCATTCTGCATTCCTATGTTAATTCAATTATACCAAAAAACTCACTAAAGTCAATAAAAAAAGAAGTTAATTACTTAACTTCTACAGTAGCTCCAGCTTCTTCAAGCTTAGCTTTGATTTCATCAGCTTCAGCAGTTGGGATATTTTCTTTAACAACACCGTTTGCATCAACGATATCTTTAGCTTCTTTTAATCCTAAACCAGTAATATCTTTAACTACTTTAATAACAGCAACTTTAGCAGCTCCAGCATCAGCGATTGATACTGTAACAGTACTTGGAGCAGCATCAGCAGTAGCACCACCAGCAACTGGTGCAGCAACTGCTACAGCACTTGGATCAACTCCAAATTCTTCTTTCATTGCATCTACTAATTCCTTAATTTCTAATAAATTCATTTCTTTTAAACTACTGATAAAATCTTCTTTTGTTAATTTAGCCATTTTTAAATCCTCCTATTTTTTATTTATTTTTATTTTTATTAATTTTCTTCTTTTTGTTGACTATATAAGTCTAAGCAAATTGATAAGTCTCTAACTAAACCTATCATACCACCAGCAAGCATAGTAAGTAATTCTTCTCTTGATGGTAATGTAGCATATTCTGCTAATTTAGCAGTATCTGCCTTTTCTCCATCTACAATCCCTACTTTTAAAACTAATGCTGGGTGTTCTTTAGCAAAGTTTGATAAGATCTTGATTGGTGCTATTTGGTCTTCACTAAATGCTAATGCACTAGGACCAGCTAAACCTTCACTAAGATCAATACCTAAATCATTAAAAGCTCTAGCCATTAAAGTATTTTTATATACTTTATAATCTGCTTTTGAATCTCTTAACTTAATACGTAATTCTTTAATTTCACTATCAGTTAATCCACGATAATCAAATAAAACTATAGTTTTAGCATTACTTGTTCTATCTTTAATTTCATCAATTACAGTTTGCTTTTGCTCTAAGATTGCCTTACTTGCCATAATACACCTCCTTTTATTTTTAGGGATGCCATAAAAAAGTTCCTTACATAGACGCAAGGAACTTTTTATTACTTTCATTAAAGTCCTCGGTAGGATTTATTTTTATACCTACTGTCTATGGCACCAACAAATTGTCTTTATTATATACTATTAAATCCTATTTGTCAAAATTATTTTCAATTTTGATACCAGGACCCATAGTAGATGATATAGAAACATTCTTAATATAATCACCTTTTACTGTACTAGGTTTAATTCTTAATATTTGTCCCATAAAAGCATTGAAGTTTTCTAAAAGATCTTCTTCACTAAATGATGCTTTACCAATTACACCATGAATATTACCAAATGTATCAGTTCTATATTCTACACGTCCAGCTTTAACTTCTTCTACAGCTTTCTTAATATCCATTGTAACTGTACCTGTTTTAGGGTTTGGCATTAATCCCTTAGGTCCTAATACTTTACCTAATTTACCAAGTAATGGCATCATATCTGGAGTAGCTATCATTGTATCGAAATCAAACCAATTTTCTTTTTCGATTTTTTCTAAGATATCAGTATCTCCAACAAAGTCTGCTCCAGCCTCACGTGCTTCAGTAGCTTTAGGTCCTCTAGCAACTACTAAAACTTTATTAGATTTACCAGTTCCTTTAGGTAACACTATAGCTCCTCTTAATTGTTGATCAGCTTTTTTAGTATCAAGATTTAATCTTATAGCTAATTCAATTGAACCATCAAATGAACTAGTTGAAGTTTCTTTTACTAATTTAATAGCTTCTTCTTTTGTGTATACTTTACCTTTTTCTATTTTAGAAACGGCTTCAGTATATTTTTTACTTCTCTTTTTCATTTTATTTCCTCCTTATGTGGTAAAAGCGGTATTTATTCAATCATTATATAGTGTTAATAACACTATACTGAACATAACCTTCCACTAGGTTATATCTAAATGTTATTTTGTATTACTCTTCTATTGCAATACCCATGTTTTTTGCAGTACCAGCAACTATCTTCATAGCTTCTTCAACATCATATGCATTTAAATCTGGTAATTTGATTTCTGCTATTTCTTTTAAAGTAGCTTTTGATATAGTAGCAACTGTCTCTTTAGATCCTTTAACAGAACCTTTTTTAACCTTAGCATATTTCTTTAATAAGAATGCTGTAGGTGGAGTTTTAATAACAAAATCAAAACTTCTATCTTCATAAATTGAAATTTCTACTGGTAAAACATCACCCATTCTATCTCTAGTTGCTTCATTATACTTAGTACAAAAATCTTGAAGATTAATTCCTGCAGGTCCTAAAACAGTACCAACTGGTGGAGCTGGATTAGCTTTTCCTGCTTCGATTTGTAATTTTATTTTCTTTACTGCTTCCTTTGCCACGAAAAACACCTCCTATAAAATATTAGTTTTCGCGAGTGGTCCAAATAGCTCGATCCCGCTTTTAAAAATGCGAACTGTGCTTCCCACTAAATCTATATATATAAAAATAAATATAGCCATTAAATAATAACATAAAAATACTTATAATGCAAGTATATTATGCATTTTCTATTTGACTTAATTCAACTTCAACTGAAGTTTCTTGTCCAAATAAATCAACAAGTAAGTTAACTTTACCATTAGGTAAATCAACTGAATCAACTGTACCAAACATTCCTTGGAATGGTCCAGCAATAATCTTAACCTTAGCACCAACAGATAATTCAGTATCAATATCCATTCTACTAATTCCCATATTTCCTAAGATTTTATCTACTTCATATGGTTGTAATGGTGTTGGTTTTGCACCCTTTCCACTTGATCCAATAAATCCAGTAACTCCAGGTGTATTTCTAACAACATACCATGCTTCATCAGTCATAACCATTTCTACTAAAATGTATCCTGGAAACATTTTTTTAATTTTTTCTTTTGTTACACCATCTTTTACTTCTACTATTTTTTCTTCTGGAATAACTACTCTATAGATATAATCTTGCATATCCATAGATTCTGCTCTCATTTCAAGTTTTTCTTTTACCTTATTTTCATGTCCTGAATAAGTATTAACTACATACCATTGTTTATCCATAACTACAACTCCTTAAATTAATGATTTAATTAATGCAAAAATTATATCTATTGCATAAAAGAATAATCCGCAAAATATAACAAATACTATTGTCGCAATAGAATATTTAATCATATCTTTTTTATTTGGCCAATGAACTTTTTTAAATTCACTAACTACTCCATTACAGAATATTCTAAATTTTGTTAATAAACCTTTTTTCTCAGTAGTTTTAACTTCCTTTTTTTTAGTAGTTTTAACTACTTTTTTTTCTAATTGCTTACTCTTAGTCTTAATACTTTTAGTATTATACTTATCTTCAATTACTTTTTTACGAACTTCAGCCATATTTCACCATTCCTATATTTTTTCAAAATAAAAACACTTCCAAGTGCTTACGAATATAAAATATCACAAACACATAGAAATGTCAATAATTTATCCAATTAAATTAATAAGTAGCATAATAGACATAACAATAGAAACTATCATAAGAATTACAATCGGAATCAAAGTTATATTAGTAAATGCAGCCTCACCTATTCCATTAATTTGTCTATAAATCATATCATTAACTTTTTTATTAGTCATTTCCGCATTACTTGGAGTAGTTTCAATAACTTTTTTATCAGCTTCATTTACATCTCCTAATTGTCTTTCCAAGTCTTCTAAATCTTTCTTTCTTCTTTCAACAGAATATTCACAATAATATACAGAAGCCCCTCTTTGAATAACTCCTCTATAATAAGGAACATCATCTTGTGGAATAAATTGTGCAAATGAATCAAAATTTTCTTTTACAAAATTAGGATTAATATGATTTAAACTATTACTATACATACCTATTTGTATCAATGAAGATCTAAATATATCTTCCTTTATCATTTCTTTAGCAATATCATATTCCCTAGACAATTCAACTAATTTCTTAAATTGTACATAATTGTCATTATTATTTAATACATTTATTTCAGTTGGATAAAACACATCTATACAATAACCATGTTCATGGATATATTTAAGTGCTCGATCCATATTTAAAAAAATAGAGCGCATTTCATCTTCAGAATGATGCATATTAACCCATTCTTGCAATGTAACAGATTCAACACTATTATTGTTTGAATTTAAACTAGTAACAGTAGCTCTCTCCACACATATCACCCTATCTTAATATAATCATACATCAAAATAAAAAAAAAGACAATTTCAAATATTGTCTATTTACAGTAATAAGCATTTACTTTATTCCTTAATAATTTTCTTGCTCTTCTACTTTTAAATTCTACAGAACTGATTGGTATGTCTAATAATTTACTTATTTCTTTATAAGTAAAACCATTTATTTTTAATTCAATTATGGCACCAGCCTCTAATGATAAAGAAAATATAACATCTTTTATAATATTTTCTAATTCCTTATACGATTCTCTAGTAATTGGATTTTCTAAAACATCCTCTATACAATACTCCAACTCAGTAATATCTACACTATCATCTTTATTTTTACTATTAAAAACCACTCTTCCAAAACTTGATAAAGCCCTTTTTATGCATATAATCACATATGTATAAAAAAGAACATTTTTTGTATTGTCATAAGTATAAAGTGCCTTATAAAAAGATACTAATGCCTCTTGATAAAAATCATCCATTTCATAAATACAACCATTATACTTTTTATAATATTCATTACTTAATTTAAATATTATAGGAGTATATTTCTCTAATAATATACTAGTTGAATACTCATCATTTTCTTGAACCATATAAATTAATTCATTATCATTATATTTTTTATAATCCATGTAACCTACTTTCTATTTCGGATTACTTCATATATCATTATTCCTGCAGCTACACTAGCATTTAGGCTATTAGTTTCCCCATACATTGGTATTTTAGCTAAAAAATCACATTTCTTAGCTACTAATTCACTAATACCTTTTCCCTCATTTCCTATTACTAAAGCAATTTTACCACTATAATCAATTTCTCTATAATCAATGCTATTTTCTAAAGCAGTCCCTACAACCCAGTAACCTGCTTCTTTAAGTCTTTCAATAGTATTAACTAAATTACTAACAGAAACTAAATTAACGTTATCAAGTGTTCCCACGCTAGTCTTCATAACAGTAGCATTAACTTGCACTTGTCTATCACGAGGTAAAATAATACTCTTAACTCCCGCAGCTTCACAAGTTCTAATAATAGCACCTAAATTATGAGGATCCTCTAAATGATCTAATAATACTACAAAATCATCTTCAGTATTAAGAAAATCATTTAACTCCATATATTTGTAATCCGGAATATCTAGGATTATACCCTGATTTACTCCAGGACACAAATTGTCAATTTCACGTTTTGACTTAGTTTCAACTACCAAATTATTTTTTTCTACAAGAGAAATTATATTTTTATCGTCAAAACCTTCTTGAATTATTACTTTTCTAACTTTTTTATTTTTTTTAAGTAAATCTATTGCTACATTTCTTCCCATTACTAACATAATCTTATCCTATAATGAAATTCATTATTTCATTAACCCTTTCTATATTTCCATCTAAATATAAATAACCAATTAAAGCCTCTAACCCAGTTGCATATTTATAAGTTATAATATCACAACTTTTAGGGTGAGATGTTGTCTTATAATTTCTAGCTCTCTTAACAATATCTAATTCCTTTTCAGATAGCTTATCATTATCAATCATCTCTGTTAAGAATTTAGCCTGATTAATAGCACTAACGTATTTTAATGCTTCAGTCTGTAAATCATTAACATTACCAATACCCTTAGTAATTAAATACTTTCTAATATAATCTTCATATACAGTATCACCCATATATGCAAGAACTAATACATTAACTTCTAATAAGTTCATAAAATCACCAACTACATTATACCATAAAAAAGAAACTACACTAACTCATATGTAGTTCCTTCTCTAGAATCTATTAATTTTACACCCTTTTCAAGCAACTCATCACGAATAGCGTCTGCT
>CADALJ010000014.1:0-7316 GCA_902788735.1 uncultured Erysipelotrichaceae bacterium | reverse complement strand
TACTTTATCAAATTCTTCTATAATAGCTAACTTAGTACCATCACTAATCTCATCTTTTAATACATCATATAATAAAGTAACCATATTAGATGTATTAAAATCATCTTCTATATTTAATTTAAATTGATAAATATAATCATTCTTTTTAGATTCATCTACTTCATCTTTTACTAACTTTGAAATTCTACTCTTTAATTTTAAATAAGCATTTTGTGCTCCATCTAATATTTCATAAGAGAAAGTTAATTGATTGTGATAATAAGAATTTAAACACAAATATCTATAACTTAATGGATTATATCCCTTTTCCTCTAGTAAAGATACTGTTAAAAATTCTCCTTTAGACTTACTCATCTTACCAGTTTCATCATTTAAGAAACCTAAATGAGTCCAATAATTACACCACTTATGACCTAAATATGCTTCAGATTGAGCAATTTCATTAGTATGATGTGGGAATATTGCATCTTCTGCACCAAAATGCACATCTAAATATTCTCCTAAATATTTAATAGCTATACCAGAACATTCTATATGCCATCCAGGATAACCCCTTCCCCATGGTGAATCCCATTGTAGTTCTTGATTTTCAAATTTAGAATTAGTAAACCAAAGTCCAAAATCAAATGGATTCTTTTTAGCTTGATCTTCTTCTATATCTTCACGAACAGCAACCATCAAGTCATCACTATTACGTCCAGACAATTTATAATAATCTCTATATTTAGTAGTATCAAAATAAACATTTCCATCTGAAATATATGCATATCCTGTATCAATAAGCTTAGTAATCATTTTAATATACATATCTATATTATCAGTAGCATTACTAACTACATCAGGCCATCTAATATTTAACTTTTCACAATCTGATTTAAAACAATTAGTATAGTATTCTGCTATCTCTTTAGATGACTTATGTTCTCTTTTAGAAGCAACTGCCATCTTATCTTCCCCAGAATCACCATCACCTACTAAATGTCCTACATCAGTTATATTCATAACTCTATTTACTTTATAGCCTAAAAATTTAAAACATTTTTCAATAATATCTTCAGATATATAAGTACGTAAATTACCTATATGAGCGTAATGATATACAGTAGGTCCACATGTATACATATTAATTATTCCTTCAACTCTTGGAATAAATTCTTCTACTTGTTTATTCATTGTATTATATATTTTCATAAAATCACCTACAAAAGTATTATAGCATAATATTATTAACTTTTAATATTTTCTTTATTAAGATAAATAATATTGTCAAAATATTTTGTAATTTCATTAGAAATATTCTTTTCATCAAAACCTATACTAGACTTAATATAAGAAACACTCATAAATATAATACATTTAGTAATATTAATTTTTTGTTTATTATTATCTATATAACCCTTATTAATAGAATCTAACATTATTTTCAATATTCTTCTATTTCCCTTTTCAATATTTTTAAAATAAACAATACTTAAAGGATTTTCTATTATACTATCAAATAAACTAATAAATTTATTAATTAAAGCATATTCCCTATATTCATTCATATCAATAACTATATAGTTACATTCAAAAATATTTTTAGCTATCTTATCTACCAATAATGTAGTGGA
The DNA here is from genome assembly GCA_902788735.1 of uncultured Erysipelotrichaceae bacterium. Lineage (GTDB taxonomy): Bacteria > Bacillota_I > Bacilli_A > RF39 > UBA660 > UBA3789. The sequence continues at coordinate 5,703 of CADALJ010000014.1, read as the reverse complement.
TAAAACATTTTTATTAACTAAAAGTATATTAATACATTTCTTATTCTTAATATAATCATACTTTTTAAGTATTTCTTCTATACTTTCATCAATATCTATATTTTTAAGTCTCTTATTATATTCTTGTTTAGATAAAACTGACGCTCTATTATAAATTACTTTATCAACATCATCCTTAGTAACAACAATTCTACTATTATTATTAAATAATTTTTCATTATACTTACTACGTAATTCCAATTCTTTATTTTTATATGATAATGCTTTTTTAAAATTATGATTTCTTATTTCACTATTCTTGTTATTTTCTACCTCTTTAATAGATATTTCATAATCTAATAATTCTTTATTAATAGAATTATTTAATGTAGCATAAGAACATACTTCATCTAATAGATCTATTGCTTTATCTGGCTGTTTACCATTAAAAACACAATTAAAAGATAAATCTACTATTTTATTTAATATATCTTTTTTTAAAATAACATCATGATATTTTTCATAAACAGACTTTAAACCAATTAATATATTTTTAACAGATTCCCTATTAGCTTCCGATACATATACTCTTTGAAATCGTCTTTCTAAGGCCTTATCTTTAGAAATAAATTTATTATATTCATCTATTGTTGTAGCACCTATTACTTTAATATCACCTCTAGCTAAAAATGGTTTTACTATATTAGAAGCATCAATAGCACCTTCTGCTCCTCCAGCTCCCATAAGAGTATGAACTTCATCTATAAATAATATAATATTAGGATTTGAAACAACCTCTTTTAATAATTTGTTTATTTTTTCTTCAAATTCACCCCTATATTTAGTACCAGCTACTAATATAGACATAGAAATACTATAAATAGTTACATTTTTCAATTTATATGGAACCTTACCATTAACTATTCTTCGAGCCAGTTCTTCTACAATAGCCGTTTTTCCTACTCCAGCCTCTCCTATTAATAAAGGATTGTTTTTATTTTTTCTCAAAAGTATCTGAATAATTCTATCTATTTCTTTATCACGACCTATCACAGGATCATATTTACTTACTGCCTCATTCATATTAATACCTAAATCATCTATTATAAGATTATTATTTCTAATACTATAATTATTAGATACAAATTCTTCACATAATGCATCCACATCAACATTCATACTAAACAATATTCTATTAGCCACCCCATCTCCTTCTTCTAAAATAGATAAAAGTAAATTATAAGGAGTAACCATTTTACTATTATCTTTAGAATAATATGTAGCATTATTTATAATTCTTCTAAGTAATGGAGTAAATAGAAACCATGTGTTAGAATTACTTCCCACACCTACAATACTAATTAATTTATTTTTAAAATTATCATAATCAATACTATATCTATTAAGTACTTTAGTAATACTTAAATTACTATGTAGTATAGCTAATAATAAATGCTCACTTCCTACATAAGGATGTTTTAATTCATACATTTCTTTTTTAGCATTAATAATTAATTTTTGTGCTTCTTCATCAAAAAATAAATTCATATTATCACCTATATTTATTCTAAATAGAAGTAAGTGTCTATTCAAACAAAACCATACCAAAAATTTAGACAAAAAAAGAAGCCTAAGGCTTCTTAATTAATATTATATTAAAGCTAATATTATAAAGATAATTAATAAAACTACGAATAATTCTAATAATAATTTCCAAATAGTTTTTAACCAATCTTTATAAGAAACTTTAAGATATGCTAATATACTCATTAAAACTAAACTTGTAGGTGCAAATAGCATAACTACACCATACATAGATTGGAATATAACTCCAACTAATGGGTAATTAGTTGTTTTTGTTACTATGCTTGTATAATAAGGAATAACAGATTGGAAACTATATGCAATATCTGAATTGAATATAGGAGCAAGTAATGCTACTACTACAGTTGTAGCAATATTAAATCCTTTTGTTAATCCTAAAATAGATTTATAAATAACTAATTGGAATGGATGATATGTTACTAATACTAAAATACTATATAGTAAAATAACAATTGCAAATGGAGCTAAAGCTTTTTTAACACCTTCAATAAATCCATCTAATATGTCATCTAATTTAACTTTATATATTAAAGCTAATACTAAAATTACTACTCCCATTGGTAAGAATAAATCTGTCATAGTCCAATTACCAAATGGATTAAATGTACCTAATATTTTAGCAAAAATTGGGAATTTAAATATAGTAAATTCTTGAACGGCTAAAGTAGCTTTTTCAAATGCATCTACTTTAAATGTTGACCATGGTAAAAATGCTAAAACAAATAGTACAAATAATAAACTAAATGTTAAAACTAATGGCCAAATTTTATGATTTCCATTAACTTTTGCAGGTACAATAATTACATCCTCCTCAATTAATGCTGCTTTGTTTGCGCTTTTTCCTTTTTTAACAGTCTTAACTGTTTTCTTTAAAGGAGCTTTCTTTGTAGAAGTTTTCTTTACAGCTGCTTTTTTAACTTCTACTTTCTTAGCTACAGCTTTTTCTACTTTTTCTATTTTTTCTTTTACTTCTTCTTTAATTACTTCTACTTTAGATTTTTTGATTTTAGCATACATTAATACATTGAAAATAACTAATGCTACTGAAACTAATAAAATAGCCCATCTAATACCTATTTCAAAATCAGCATCTAATGCTAATGTTGCAGTTAAAATACCTGTATTATTAACTGCATAAGTAGTACCAATTAAACCAGCAATTGCACCACCTACTGTAACTAAAGCTGCAGTAATTTTATCATATCCCATTAATAAAATTAGAGATATTATAAATGGAATAAATAAGGCTATTCCAAATTGTATACCGCATACAGATACAAGTAAAGCAATTACTACTACCATAATTGATAATAGAATTTTTTCTTTTCCTTCAAATAATTTTACAATTCTTTCTAAGAATGTACGATAAGCTGGAATTTTGTATAAAATTCCATAAAAACCTCCAACTAGGATAAAGAATAATCCAATATATCCAAAATAACTTAATGCAGTTAATGGATAATTAAATAAATCAAATAATCCCATTTGAACGCGTCCTTGGTCTACAAATTGTCCTGAATAATAAGCAGCTGGTAATATCCAAGATAATAATAAGAAGACTAGCATAGTAATAAGAACGACTTTAATTATATTATGTTTCTTCATAATTTAACCTCCCATAATAATTATATTATTTTCAAGTTTTTTTTACAAGCATTTACATATTTTTTTAATAAAAAAAGAAGATTAATCTTCCTTTTTTCTTTCTCTCATAGTAGGGAATAATAATACATCTCTAATAGATTCTTGTTCAGTAAATAACATTATTAATCTATCAATACCATATCCTATTCCACCAGCTGGAGGCATTCCATATTCTAACGCTTCAATAAAGTCCATATCAATATCATTAGCTTCAGCATTTCCCATATCTTTTTCTTTTAATTGAGCTTCAAATCTCTCTAATTGATCATCTGGATCATTTAATTCAGTATAAGCATTTGCACACTCATGTCCTGAAATAAACAATTCAAATCTTTGAGTAAATCTTGGATCTTCCGGATCTTTCTTAGTTAATGGACTAATCTCAATTGGATGACCATACAAGAATGTTGGCTCTATTAATGTTTCTTCTACATATTTTTCAAAGAATTTATTAATAATATGACCATATTGTTTTTCATGTTCTTCTAATTCTATATTATGCTCACTAGCAAGGCGTAAACATTCATCTAAAGAGTCAATAGCTTTAAAATCAATTCCTGTTTTTTCTTTAATAGCATCAGTCATAGAAATTCTCTTCCAATCACCAGCTAAATCTATGTCATGATCTAAATAATGGAATGTAGTCTTTCCACATACTTCTTTAGCAATATATTTATACATATTCTCAGTTAATTCCATCATTCCATCTAAATCACTATATGCTTGATATACTTCCATTAAAGTAAACTCAGGATTATGTTGAGGATCCATTCCTTCATTTCTAAATGTTCTACCTATTTCATAAACTCTTTCCATTCCCCCAACTAATAATCTCTTAAGGTTTAATTCAAGAGCTATTCTTAAATACATATCTATATCTTGAGCATTATGATGAGTAGTAAATGGACGAGCACTTGCTCCAGTAAGTAATGTTGTTAAAATAGGAGTTTCTACTTCAACAAATCCTTGATTATCTAAGAATGTTTGAATAGCACGAATAATCTTTGGTCTCATAAATGCCACTTTACGAGATTCTTCATTCATCATTAAATCAACATAACGTCTTCTATATCTTTCCTCTTTATCAACTAAACCATGGAATTCTTAAAGCTTTAACTAAATGAGTATACTCTAAACATTTAATAGTAACTTCTCCTGTTTTAGTCTTCATTACTTTACCATAAACTCCAACTATATCACCAATATCGGCACTCTTAAATAATTCATATGCTTCTTCACCAATATCATTAATTGATATATATATTTGAATTGAACCAGTTTTATCTTGAATACTAAAAAATGATGCTTTTCCCATTTTTCTAATAAACATAATTCTACCTGCTACTTTAGCAGTATCAGTCATACTTTCAAAAGCATCATGATCTATTTCACTATATTTATCTTTTATATCTTTAGCATAATCTTCCCTGACTAATTTATCTCTTTTTTCTCTTCTAACTAATTCTTGTTCACTAAAATCTCTCATAAATACCTCCTAATTTACTTTAACTACTCTAGTATGAGCTATTCTATCATGAATAGTTCTTCCTTCCTTTGTAGTTGCTAATATTATTGAAATAAACATTATTAAATATTGAATCATTGATAATGTTGCACTTACTCCTGTATAAATATCTTTAGGTGCAAATGTTATTAAAGCAAAATTAATTATATTTAATAATAACATATTAACTATTAAAGATCTAAATATCATTTGATTCATACTTAGTTCTCCATCAATAGATATTACTTTTATCTTCATAAGTTTTTTACCAATAGTTTGTCCTTTATTATATAATTGGAAAACCACATAATATAATATATAAACTATAATAGTAATAAATGTAACTATACCTGTATTTCTACTTAAATTATAATAAACACTACTATATCTTTGTAAATACTCATCTGGAGTAATTTCCCCTTTTTGATATTTTTCAATTATTTCTGTAGACTCTTTTTCTAATTTTTCTGTCTTCTTTGTATCTGTAAATGGCATTGATATTACGCTAATTACCAATACTACAAGCAAATAATCAATCACATAAGCACAAAGTCTTTTAACAAAAGATGCTCTATTTAACTCTTTAGCCATGATTTTTCCTCCTTAAATTCTTTCAACAAACAAATTATATCATGAATATTAGTAGTTTTATATACTTTATTTTTTAATTCATTAGATGATTTAATTCCTTTAAAGTACCAACCTATATGATTTCTTATTTCTAAACAAGCAAGTTTTTCATTTTTTAAACTATTTAAGTACTCTAAATGTTTTAAACACATATCTATTCTGTCTTCAATAGATACATCTATTAACTCTTTACCAGATAGGTAATTAATAGAGTTCTTTATAAGCCATGGATTACCTAAAACACCACGTCCTATCATTACAGCATCACACCCAGTTTCATCAAGCATTCTTTTAGCATCTTCTGGAGTTTTAACATCCCCATTACCAATAACTGGAATAGA
>CADALJ010000013.1 GCA_902788735.1 uncultured Erysipelotrichaceae bacterium | reverse complement strand
TTTAAAGATCTATATCTATCTTCTCCTAAAGTAAACTCTTCATATTTAGAGAAATCTGCATTACTATCTACTTTAAATTCCTTTGTATCTGGATTATAGTGGAATAATGGGAAGTAACCTGATGAAGTAGCTTCTTTTTCTTCATTAATAGAGTTCTTCATTCCCTTAATAATTCCTTGAGCAATACATGGTGCATAAGCTATTATAATACTTGGTCCATTATAAGCCTCTGCTTCTTTCATAACCTTAATAGTTTGCATTGGATTAGCTCCTAGAGATATTGTTCCTACATATACATGTGGATAAGAAAGTGCCATCTTAGCTAAATTCTTTTTAGCAGTAACTTTACCAGAGGCTGCGAATTTTGCAACTGCACCTGGTCTAGTTGATTTAGAAGCTTGTCCTCCAGTATTAGAATATACTTCAGTATCAAGTACTAATATATTAACGTTTTCTCTATTAGCAAGTACATGGTCTATTCCATTATAACCAATATCATATGCCCAACCATCTCCACCAATCATCCATACTGATTTAGGCATTATAAAGTCTTTTAATTTCTTTAATCTATCTATCTTAGTATCATCTACTACTTCTAATAATGCTTTAGCATTATCTTCATTTATTTCTGTAGAATAAGCTTTATAAATACTCTTTTCACTCTTCTTAACTTTATCCATATTATTTTTAATTAGAGTAACTATTTGATTTTTTAACGCGTTGTCTGCCGTTCTCATACCAAATCCAAATTCAGCATTATCTTCAAATAATGAATTAGCCCATGGAATAGAATATGGCATAGATGGCATACTAGCTCCATATATTGAAGAACATCCAGTAGCATTAGCAATTATCATTCTATCTCCAAATAATTGTGTTAAAAGTTTAAGATAAGGTGTTTCTCCACAACCAGCACAAGCTCCAGGAAATTCAAATTTAGGTTTAACAAATTGACTACCCTTAACTGTATTAGTTGGCATTACATCTTTCTTTTCTTTAACTTCATTAAATAAGTATTTATACTCTTCATCTCTCTTATCAGCTAAAAGTTCTTCTTTCATCTTCATAACAAGAGCTTTAGCTCCATTCTTACCTGGACAAACTTCACTACATAAAGAACATCCTGTACAATCTGGTAGACTAACACCAACAGTAAATTTAAGATTTTTATCTTTAATCTTAGCATCTTGTAAATGTCTACTTACTGATTCTGGTGCATCCATCTCTTCTTTTTCATCTAAAAGGAATGGTCTTACTACACCATGAGGGCATACTAAACTACATAAATTACAATTAATACAATTTTCACTAATATAACATGGTGCAGAATCACTACTATCTCTCTTATCAAGTTTTGAAGTTCCTGCTTCCATTTCTCCATTAGTCATTTTAACAAAACTACTAACTGGTAAGCTATCACCTTCCATAGAATCTATTACTTCAAATAAACTCTTCTTTGGAGTAATTTCATTATCATAATCTACAAATGGTACTTTTACAGGTATTAAACATTCTAAAGATGAGTCAATTGCCTTAATATTCTTTTCTATTACATTTCCACCCTTATTAGCAAATTTAATATTTAAATTTTCTTTTATTTTATTAACTGCAAAAGTAAAGTCTACTATCTTACCAAGTTTAAATATAACAGTCTCCATAATAGTACTAATTTTACCAGGAAGTCCTGCTTCTTTAGCAATCTTATTCGCATCTACAATAAACATCTTAACATGTTTACTTTGAAGTATCTTTTTATCATGGCTACTCATCATAGCTAAAACTTCATCTGGATTTTTACTAGTATTTAAAATAAATACTCCTTTATCCACAATTTTCTCAAGCATTTTAAGTCTTTTTAAATAACTATCTTTAGTACAAACAACAATATTTGCTTTTTCTACATAATATGTACTAGTAATTGGATTCTTACCAAATCTTAGATTAGATAAAGTAATTCCACCACTCTTCTTAGAATCATATTGGAAATAACCTTGTACATAAGCATTAGTATAAGTTCCAGTAATTTTCATAATATCTTTACTAGCAGATACCATTCCATCACTACCATAACCATATATCAAGAATTCAGCGTTTTCACTAGGTATCATGAATTTAGAGTCATATGAAATACTTAAATTAGTAATATCATCTTCTATACCTACAGTAAAGTTAGTATGATTATCCCTTGTATCTAAAAAGTCAAATACACCTTTAATCATAGCTGGAGTTGTATTTTTAGAAGATAATCCATATCTACCTCCTATTACATGAACTCTAGCATCTGCCTCTTTTATAGTTTGAACTACATCTAAGTATAATGGTTCTCCTGAGCTACCTGGTTCTTTAGTCCTATCAAGTACTGCAATTTTCTTAACTGTCTTAGGCAATTCTTTTAAAAAGTATTTAGCGCTAAATGGTCTATATAAATGTACTTCCATTAAACCCACATTTTCTTTTTTTACTTTCCATAAATATTGTACTGTTTCTCTAATAGTCTCACAAACACTTCCCATAGCCACAATTATTTTATTAGCAGTAGGACTACCATAATAATTAAATGGTTTATAGTCACGTCCTGTTAATTTATTAATTTCACTCATATAATTATTAACTATATCAGGAAGTTTATCATAATAAGGATTTCTAACTTCTGTAGCTTGGAAATAAATATCTTCATTTTGTGCTGTACCTCTAATTGTTGGTTTATTAGGATTCATTGCTCTAGATCTAAATTCATTTAAACTTTTCTCATCAATTAATTTCTTTAATTTATCTGTATCAATTACTTCTACTTTTTGAAGTTCATGACTAGTTCTAAATCCATCAAAGAAATTAACAAATGGAACTTTTCCTTTAATACTAGAAAGATGTGCTACTCCAGTTAAATCCATTACTTGTTGAACTGAACTAGAAGCAAGCATTGCAAATCCAGTAGATCTAGTTGCATATATATCTTGATGATCTCCAAATATTGATAAAGCATGTGTCGCTAAACTTCTTGCAGCTACATTAATTACACAAGGTAATTGTTCTCCAGCTATTTTATACATATTAGGAATCATTAAAAGTAATCCTTGAGACGCAGTATAAGTAGTTGTTAAAGCACCTGCTTGAAGTGAACCATGTACCATACCAGCAGCACCTGCTTCAGACTCCATTTCTACTACTTTTACTGGTGTATCAAAATAATTTAATTTACCTTCACTACTCCATTTATCAGTTAACTCTGCCATTGGACTTGCTGGTGTAATCGGATAAATTCCTGCTACTTCAGTAAAGTTATATGATACATAAGCAGCTGCTTCATTACCATCCATTATTTTCATCATAAACATCTTTTCCTTCCATTATATAAATTATATAACAAAATAAAAAAAATTAAAAGAGCAATGCTCTTTTAATTATAATTACTTTTAACTGGCGCTTTAGCTGGCTTATTTTGCTTATTAGTAACTATCCATGCATTAGAAACAGCTCTACCACCATATTCTCCACCTGCACTAGGTCTATTCCAAAGTTTTCCTTCTATAGACATAGTAGAACTTGCACCACCATCTAAGTTAGCAGCATTATATGCTTTATATCTTAATAATACATCAATTACATCATTCATAGATGCACCAGTAGAATAACCTGGAAGTCTTCCTTCGATAATTAAAAATAATACTACACCATCTTTTCTTTGAGCAATAACACTTCTTGGAGCAATTCCCCATCCTCCATCACCATGAATTTTGGCAGTTTTACCATTAACAATTAAATTAGGCCCAAAGTCAACAGCATCAACCATTCCCATAGATATAGCTTCCTCAGGAGACTTATCTGTTAACCACATTTTGTGTTCATTAGTAAATCCAATTAATCCCCCAGAACCACCAGAGTGATTCCAAACAAGTTTACCATCTTGAATAATAGCACCATAAGGAATGGATCCGTTTCCCCAACCATCTAAGTCTTCAAAACCTCCACCATTAATTCCTACTAAACCACCATTATTTCTAATTAATGTACTAACATTTTGACCAACTATACCAAGTCTAGAACTTACCGCAAGTTCAACATCACTAGGATCATATATTCCTATTAACCAACCCTTATATCCAGGTTCAATTATTCTAATAGTTTTATAAACATCATTACCTTCATCCTTAGTAAACAATTCTTTTTCATACTTATTAGAATAATGCTTTTTTTCACTTACTTGACCAATAACTATATCATCAAGATTAACCTCTTCAGTATTCTTCTCAATATAGTTTTCACTCATTATTTTCCACACAAGATCTTCACTATATAATGTGTAAGCTAAATATTTATGAGATTTAGTAGTCATCGCAGTAGGTATCCAAAAAGATTTAAATTTATTAGTATTAATAACTATTAATCCAGCAATAACTATAATATCCATAAGAAGAATAAGAATTGTTACAAACCCAATACCCTTAAACTTAAATTTAGCTTTTTTTAGTTTTATTTTTTTCTTTATCTTCATTAATATCACTCCACTTTATAAGGATTATCATGACTACCATCGCCAGTTTTTATACTATTTTTATTAATACATACGACAGGTACTACATGCTTAGAATCTCTAACATCCGCTTCCTCAAGTAATCCACTTGAATATTTATTATATTCCATACTACCAACTTCACTAGTCAAATTAATATGGAAAAAATCATCCAAATTATTATTAGAAACATAATCAAATATATTTAATAACCCAACTTTAGCAGTAACAGTTCTATTATATATATTAGTAAAACTATATCCTGCATCATCACTTATTTCACCAGTATAGAAAGTACAATCAGTAAGTATTCCATTATAAGTTAAACTATTTACATAACCATTATTTAAATAATTAGCAATATTACCCCATTCATTAACATTATATATACTATTATAACTACTATAATTACGAACTACTTCTTGTCCACCAGACTTTAAATATCCATCTAAATATAATCTTAAATTATCCCCATCAATACTAGATACTTTCCAAATATCTTCACCTAGTTTTACGTAAGAATCAACGTAGTTTTTATCATTACTCTTAACAACATATGGATCTTCTTTAGTACCACTACCACTAACTACTTCTGTATTCTTCTTTAAAGTTATAACTGGTCTTATACCATATCCAGCTACAGAATCAGTACTTTGAATACTACCATCTTCTTCAACATATAAGTTTTCATTTTCTTCACTATGTCCTAATAAAAAGAACATTTTACCATTATTTAAATAACCACTTTTTCCATTAGCTAATGTATAATCTTTTACTGTTAAAATAGTAATATAATCTTTTTCTTTCTTTTCTTCTTTAACTGTCTCTTCTTTTTCTTCTTTTGTCTTTTTATCTTTAGTTGTTTTATTATCTTTTTTCTCTTCTTTAGATTCTTCTTCTTTTTCTTTGTTAATCTCTTCTAAAGTAACAATCTTGCCATCTTTTAATATATCTTCTTCATAGATAGTCTTAACTAATACTTTAGGAACATTATTTATAGTATTATAATAAACACCAGAATGCTCTTTATCAGTTTTATTTAACCAATTTTGTATATTAGAATCTTTATAACTAGAATTATCTCCCCACATAAATGAAGATGCAAATCCTTCACTAACCATTTTAACTGTATTATCATTATTAACTCTAACTATTCTAAATAATCTATTTTCAAACATAACGTAATTATTAGTAACATTACCTTTAAAATAATAACCATCATTATCTTGATGAAGTCCATCATTATTATCCATTGCAATATCATTATTTTGAACGACAAGCCCATTTACAGTCATCGCTTCTTGTTTAATTTTTACATTTTGCTTACTATAGTAATATAAACTTCTTCCACCATAATATAATGCTATTCCTAATACAAATACCAAACTTACAAAATTAAACACAAACTCTACAGGTCCCATTACATGTTTCTTTTTAATTTTTTTCTCTTTTTCTATTTTCTTTTCTTTTTTTATTTTAGGCAATTTTTCCCCTTTGATTTTCTTCTTCATACGATACTTCACCTTTACAAATTATATCAAAATAAAAAAGAAAGGACAACCCTTTCTCATGATTTATTTTTCTGTTTTGGTATTTTTGTATATTTGTCTGTATTTTTAGTATTTGTAGGAGTATCTGTTGAAGGATAATCTTTTTCATCATCTGTTTCAACATACGTATAATCACCCCAAATATTTATACTATTAGGAGCGTTATTCCAACAATTACTAAACTCTGTACTTTCACCAACTGCCCCCATAACTACATTCATAATTGTAGGTAGAACAAATACAATTATAGCAGCTATCAATTTATTTAATAATTTTCTAAATCCATCTTTTTGTTCAGGATTAATAGTCAATTTAACAAAATCAATAGTAAAAGAAATCAATAAAGCCACAGGTACAGCTATTTGAATAATTAACATTATTGCTTTTACCACTGGTAAAACTGTTGATAAAGCAGAATCATTACAAGTTTCCATTACATCTAATATATACATAAAAACCTCCTATGTGTTTATTATTTTAACACAAAATAATTATTTTACCACCCAAAAAGTAGACATATTTCTTAAACCATTACTTCCACCAGCTACAGGTGTATTAATAATCTTTCCTTCTATTACTAATTCAGAAGAACTACCTCCATCTAAATTAGCTGCATTATATGCACCATAGTTTTCCATAATATCACACAAATCAATCATATCTGCCCCAATACTATTTGCAAGACGTCCATTTATTACTAAAAATAGTACTATTCCATCTTTTCTTTGTCCAATTGCAGTACGTGGAGCAATTCCCCATCCACCATTTCCTCTAACAAAACTTCTTTTACCATTTATTATTAAAAATGGTCCAAATTGTACTGCATCTCTCATTCCCATTTCTTGAGCTTCATATTTACTCATACTACCTAATACAAACTTATCTTCTTTAGTAAATCCAATAAATCCACCACCAACATTAGCCTCAACATATTCACTAACTATTTCACCATTAGAAAAAACTACACCATGTGGTAGAGCACCATTTCCATTCCAATCAGGATCATAAAAACCACCCGCATTCATTGCGATAATAGCATTTTCCCTTTCACTAACCGTAAGAATAGACTCTCCTGTTACTCCTAAGTATTGAGTAGTTGCTATATGTATTCTAGAAGGATCATATATCGCAACTAAAAAACCTTGATATCCCTTACCACTAACATTAATTACTTTATATAAATCATTTCCTTCATCTTTTTGTAATATTGCTTTTTCATATTGATTCCTATAAATAGTAGTTGTATATTTACGAAACTGTATTTCATCAGGATTAGTAATTTCATCTACCTCAATAATACTATTATTTTCAAGTACTTTTTGAATATATTTTTCACTATATATAGAAGTAGCTAAATACTTATGAGACATAGTGGTCATAGCACTAGTTATCCAAAATTCTTTAAAACTATCAAATGGCCCATAAAAAAGCATTAAAAAAGAAGAAAAACAAAAAATATAAACCAAACATATAATTCTTATAATCTTTCGTTTAAGTGGCATTTTGTATTTTATTTTTTGCTTTTTCTTAAACATCTTTACTCCTCTTTACCATCAAATTCCTTATCTTTATTATAATCTATATATTTTTTATCAGTTTTATATTTATCAACTCTTAAATCAGAATTATTATTTTTTTGATATTCATTATATTTAACTACATTTTCATTATAAACATTAATATCACTAACAAAGTAATTAACTACTTGTTCATAAATACTTTTATAATTATTACACTTAGTATTAACTTTGCTATCAGGATAATATACATCATCACATAATTTATTTAATCTTTTAGTATTTTTAGTAAGTTCATCTACTAAATTTTCATAATTAGATAACTTATTTTTAACAGCTTTATCTTCATCATACATAGTATCATAATAAACATTACTAAGTACTACATTATATAATTCATCTCTAAAACCTTCAAACACACTAGTATTAGTACTAAAAACTTCAAATTCATTATTTACTTCACTAATACGATTATATATTTCTTCTTTATCTTTCTTTAATCCTAAAACAAAAGAAGATACTCCTCCAGAAATTAATAATATAAAACTAAGAGTCATCATAATCATAGCTATTTTTTTCATACTACCACCTATTATAATTTTAACAAAAATAAGTCAAAAAGAAAAGAAGAAAAATCTTCTTTTACTTTATAATTTGTTTAATCTCTTTCTTAGATAATTTTTCTAATTTATAATCACTTTTATCAGTTATCTCAATTCCACTATATTGTGAAAAACTATTTATAGTTTGTTTAGGTACTAAATCTTTATAAACAACTACTAATGATTTATCATTAAAAACCATTTTTAAATATCCACTTACTGTTTTATTAGAATTATTAGTAATAGTATATTCTACTCTACCTATCTCTTCATTATAATAAAAAGTAACATCACTAATACAAATATTTTTTAAACAATGTTTTTCACTTAACTTTTCATTCTTATACGTAACAGTATTAGGTAATTCAACAACCTCATTATTATATTTATATGAATTTCCAACATTATCACGTCTAGGATTTCTATTTAAAAATAAAATTATTCCTACCGTTATTAATATAACTATCAATACTATTATCAATATGATCATATATTTTCTAATAAATTTCATATATCTCACCAACCTAATCAGCTACTCTTACATATGGATTAGAAGAATTACTATCATAATCATATTCACCATTATCCAAAGCTGTATTACATATTTTTGTATTTGTTTTAGTTAAAGTGATACTTTTATTACCTTCAGTATAACTACTCAAATATAATGTATAATATCCTGTACAATTATATATATGTTCATTAATAGTAGCTATCCATGGATTAGCTTCTACATGTAATCTTGTACCTATAGCATTTCTATTATAATTATCATTTTTATAGAAACAATCTTTATAATCACATGTAGCTTCATAATCTAATTCAACAGGTTCATCACTATTACAAGTAATACTAGAATTAAACTTATCTGTATATGTTATTCTTGTATTATATCTAGCAAATATATTATTAACTTCACCAGTCTCAGGATTATCATAATAACACTTACCAGCACATCTATCTATACTAATAGGTATATTATGTCCATAATGTGAATTTGTTGAAGATGAATTAAACTCATAAACATAAATTCCCTCTTCTTCATTTTGATAAAGACATTCTGTATATTCTTCATCATAAAGTGCTTCAGAAGTAATATTGCCATATGAATCTTTAGCAAATAGATATAAATTAACATTATCACCATTTTCAATAAATCCTGGTTTATCAAAATATATAATATAATCATTCCTTTGCTTATTACATTGGCCACCACTACAATTATTACCATCATATGATCCTTGATAATTATCACATACCGAATTATTATCTGAAACACATACAGAGTATTTATCTAGTGGATCATCAACAGAAAATCTAATTTTTAATCTAGTATATTCACTATATTCACTAACATCTTCAATTCCATCTAAAGAAGTAACTACATCTCCATTACTATTTTTATAAATTCTACTACCACTTACGATATTTTTAGAATATATTGATGGATTTAAATCAGTATATAATTGATAAGTTATTTCCTCAGACTTTATCTCTTTTCCATAACTATCTTTTATTTTAGAATAAATTTTATATGTCTCACCACTAGGTCTTGTTGAACCAAAGAATGAATTATTTAAAGTCTTAGATTCATGATAATTACTATAGTTAGTACAAACCTCTTCAGCTCCATCTTTTTTCTGACAATATCTAATCTTAACTACTTCATCTAAATCATCCTCAACACCTATAGAATAAGTTATATCCGGAAGATTAATACCTGGTTCTTTAGAATTACTAACAATTACTGGACTTTCAGTAATTACAGGTGCTTTATTATTGTATAATTTGTATTTCATAGATCTTTTAACTACATTCTCGTCTCTATCTTTTACAAATAAATATAAAGTCTTTGTAGCCCCATCATATGGCATAGCTGGATTACTAACATTAAATGTATAACTCATTGGTTTAGGAGTTTCTCCACTTAAATATTCAGTATAACTTATATAATTATCACAAGTTGATTCATTTTCAGATACACACACTTTAATGTAATTATTATCATCAATATCATCGCTTGCTTTTACAATATATTTTGCATTATAATTACCATTTTCTTCTAAAGAACAATATTTTTCATCTCGACATGGTATCTCATCACTATAAACATTAAATAAATTAATTGTTGGAGACAATCCTAAATAAACATCATAAGTCATTTCTTTAGAATCAGTAGCTCCATCAGTATCAATAACTTTTACTTCAATATTTCTTCTTTTTCCATCATGACCACCAAATAATCGATAATCATTATCAAATCCAATATAATCACTAAGTTTTGCATTATTTAATCGTATAATACCATCTTCTATTACTTGAAATCTTAGTGTATTAGGAGAATCAACATCATCAACAGCATCTATATTAAATATTGTATCCAAACTACCAGTCACAGGTTTACCATCAGTTCTAGAATTAAATACAGCATAATTTAAAACTGGAGGGATATTAGTATATAGTTTATAAGGAAGAGATTTTTTATCTGTTAAACCATAACTATCCATTACAAAAACATAAATATTTTGAGTGCTACCATCATATTCATGAGGTATTGTATATGTTGGTGTTGAATTATCATAATTCCTATATGATCTATAACCACTACATGAATTTGCATTTAAACTTAAACAAACCATTAAACTGTTGTAGTCAATATCATCTTCAGCATCTAATGAAACATTAATTATTTTACTACCACCATTTTCAGGAGGGCATAAAGCTTGATTAATACATGCTGGAGCTGATGAAACAATACTATATGAATTTATTTTAGGTTTTTTGTTTAAATACATAGTATAAGATTTAGAATCAGAATCACTTCCATCTTCCGAATCAATAACACTAACTTTGATAGTTTTAGTACTACCATCATAGTTACCATTAATAGTATAGTAAATTGGTTGAGTCGCATAACTACGAGTAGCAGCACCTCTACCATCACTTATTCTTACACTTAAATCGCTATCACTATCAACATCATCTGTAGCTTCAACCTCAACAACTATGTTTTTACTTCCTGTAGATGTAAAACTCTCATGTATTGATTCTATTGACAATGATTTTATCTCCGGATTTTTATTAATAGAGAAAGTATAACTAAATTGTTTTTTACTAACTCCACCTAAACTATCTTTTACAAACGCTGTTAAATAATGAGTACTACCATCACGTCTACATCTACCACCATCACAATTAGTAAATGTATATTCCATAGTATTATCATCACTAAAATAATCATAATAACTATGATAATCATTACATGATTTAAAATCTTCATCTGTTGGACTTTCCTTAAAACAAACAGAAAGTCCAGTATTATCATCAATATCATCAGTTACTATCAATTTTACCTTAGCAGTAAGCATATTTAATGGAATACCATGATATATATCTCTATCACGTCTTGTCACTTCTGAAGAACTACTTATTTCTGGAGGTACATTTTTATGTATCTTATATGTTAATGTTTTCTTAGTTTCATTCCCCTCGGGATCCTTAACTATTATATATACTTTAACACCATTACCATCATATATCTTACCATAACTAGCAAAGTTAATATTATAACTAAATGTATCATTTTCACCATATGGTATAGCAACAGTTGCATCATCATAACTACTATCAACTGCAATATATACATCTAAATCAGTTCTAGGTGTATCTTTATCTTCTACTCTTAATTGTAATACTGCATCTAATGAGTTAAATTCTCTACTTGATGCAGATATAAGTGAAGCAAATACTATTTTAGGCATTCCAGGTATATCTGTAGTTGAAGATTGATCTTCTAATCCAGGATAATTATAAACCGCAGTAACATTATTATCCCCACTAATATAACCAGCACCTAATTTATCGTTAATAAACCCTCTATTAACATCTGTTTCAACATTTAAAATATCATTTTCTTTAAATACCACTACATGCTTTAAAGGACTTTTAGATATAAGGTCAGATTTTTTTGCTAATTCTACTCCTTTATATCCACCCTTCTTTAATTTTTCAACAACACTAACAGAATATTCTAAATCTCCACCATCATTTTTTACAACAACATAAGAACTTTCTTTTAAATATCTTCCTTCTCCAGGAGGATTATCAAAGTCTGTACTATCCAAGTAAAGCATACTAATAAGAATACAATCACCTTCATCAGGTTTTTCAATATCTGAGCTAGACGCTTTCATTTTATATTCAGCTAATGAAATTAATTTTCTAGCATCACTTATATACATCTTACTTTTGCTAGTATCAAACATATTCATAATAATAGGAATACTAACACCCACTAAAATCGCTAATATTACGACCGCAGCTAAAAGTTCAATTAATGTAAAACCTTTATTATTATTCCCCTTCATAATATTCCTCCTATCTTTTTTTAAAGATAAATAATTTACTAAATACGTAATTTATAATTATTACAAATATATTAGCTAATACTTTTGATAATAAATCATTCCATTTGAATACATCAATTAGTAAATACATAATTCCCATATCAAATACTAGTGATAATAATCTAAATAGAAAGAAAGATATACCTTCTTTCAAAGCATTACCTTTACTCTCAAATACAAATAATTTATTTGTTATAAAAGCAAATAAAACAGATATTATCCAAGCAACAACATTACTTGTATAAACACCCACTTTTAACAATCTCATTACCCAAAAAGTAAGTATATTAACTAATGTAGTACATCCCCCAAAGAATAAATAAGATAATACCTCATAATACTTATTAAACCAAGATTTATGATTAGTATCTTCTATATAATTCTCTAATAATTTTACCATATTATTAGTATTACTTACAAACTTTTTAGGTTTAAAACTCTTTACCTTTTCTAACATTTTACCTAATTTATTAAAATCTTTTAATTCAAGTATATAACCTTGATCAGCAAATTCTTTAATAATTTGTCTTTGATGATCATTATGATGCTCCTTATATTTAGAAAGTCTAGCAGCAGCAATTATCTTTTTACCTTTTTTAATAGCTGATAAAATACTACCAGCACCACCATGTGTAATTACAATATCTGCTTTATCAAGTAGTTTATCAAATTCAGGAGCTGGTATTAAATCAAATATTTCCATATTTTTTGATTCATACTTAGTTTGTCCAGCTTGAACTATTACTTTATCTTTTATATTTCCCTTTTCTATTTCTTTATCAACTGCCTCAAGTAATCTTCTAAATTCCTTATCTTGAGTACCTAATACAACAAGTATCATTAGAAAATCCACCCCCCAAAATCAGCTTTAGGATAAACTTTCTTCATACTTTCCCATTGAACTATAAACTTATCACTAATAGGATATAATAATTTTCCAGTAGATGTTTTAGTAACCATATTAGCAAAAGTCTCTATATAAATAATTTTACTTCCAAATATTTTGCCTAGGCAACACATTGGTCCAGCGGTATGAACTCCAGTGGTAATAATATAATCTGGTCTATACTTTAAATAATAATATAAACTTATAAAACAATTCATAAATAGCTTAAAAGGATAAGTTAAAATATGATGTTTTGTACCATATATTAAATAGTGAACTTTATCTTTATAAATATCTTTTAAATACATATTAGATTTAGTTTTTTCAGTAATTAAACTATATTCATAATTTGAAAACATACTTTTTAATTGAAGTAATTCTTCTAAATGCCCACCTGTTGATGCAATGAACATTACTTTACTCTTAGTCATAAATATCACTCTCTTCTATTAGGGTAAACCATTCTTCTTTAACAACATCACTAGTAAACTTTTTAACACTATCTCTAGCTTGTGATCCTATTTTTATTCTTTCTTTCTCATCTTGAATTAAATCTTCTATTTTTTTAACCATTGCTTCTAAATTTCTATGCTTAATTAAATAACCATTTTCTCCACTACTTATTATTTCACGTGCTCCTTCAGCCGAATCATATGCAATACAAGGAACACCATGGCTCATAGCTTCTATTAAAACTATTCCAAATGATTCTGTATATGAAGTCATTAAATATATTGAAGATTGATTTAATAATTTATCAATGTATTCTTTCCCTTGAAATCCATGTAATGTAACTTTATCTTTCAAATTGTTTTTTTCTATATAGTTTTCAATATTTTCCCTTTCAACTCCATCACCAACTATATCAAGAGTCCATTTTGGATAATCTTTATTAAGCCTTTTAAACACCTTTAATAAATCAATATATCCTTTTTCTTTTGATAATCTACCAACAGATATTAATTTTGTATTCTCTAAAGCAGCTTTTTTACTAGGTAAACTCTCAATCGAATTAGGAATATATATACACATACAATTAGTATTAGCTAACTCTTTAGCATAAAACTTTTGCAATTCAGATGATACTAATACTAAATAATCTAATCTTTTAGCGCTTTTTGAAACATTATTGGCATATTTATAGTTTTCATGAAAATGATTATGTTCCCAACCTATTTTTAATGTATTAGATTTACCATATCCACTCAACCAATAATTAAATATATCTCTAGTAGAAATAATTACATCACTTTCCGAATTCATAATGTATTTAACCATTGTTTTTTTTCGATAGTATAAAACCTTTAAACCAAAGAATACCTCTTTAATCATTTTAAAGGGATTTTTACTTTTAAAAGCACGTCTTAGTGCATCATGATTAGGTTTCAAATCTTTATTTAAGTATTTTATCTTTACTCTATCATCAATATCAAAAGCAGGTTTATCATAAAGTTTATAACAAACTGCAATTTCAACCTCATATCTAGAACATAAAGAATTAGCAAGTGTAACAACACATTTTTCAATACCTCCATATCCTAAATGTAATGATAATATTGATATTTTTTTCATCATACCACCCTATTTCAATTATAACATTTTACAACATAAAAAAAAAGCATATTTAATGCTTTCTTATTGTTGATTTGTATTAATTGTAACTACTGGTGCAGCTGGCTCAACTTGTGGTAAAGTTGTAGGCATTGGCGAAATCACTGGAGCTGCAGTATCTAATTGAGGCATAACAGCAGGAGCTACTTCTGCTGGTTGAACCATAACTGGTTCAGTCATTATTGGAGCTGTTTCAACAGGGTGTGCTGAAAGAGCTGGAATTGTTTGAGTATTTTCTAATGGATCTGCTCCACCATAAATTTGATGACTTTGAGGTTGTTCAAAATTAACTTCTACTGTTGGGCTTACTCCACCATAAATAACTGGTGTAGGTGAAACTACTGGAGTAACTTCAACTGGATTTACTGCAACAGGTTCAACCGGATTACTGCAACAGGTTCAACTGGAGCTACTGCAACAGGTTCAACTGGAGCTACTGCAACAGGTTCAACTGGAGCTACCGCAACAGGTTCAACTGGAGCTACCGCAACAGGTTCAACTGGAGTTACCGCAACAGGTTCAACTGGAGCAACTTCAACTGGAGCTACTGCAACAGGTGCCACTGAAACTGGTTCAGGTTGAGGCATAGCTGGTTGAGAAACAAAAGGATTTGGTTGTACTGCTTCTTGATTAGCAGCTTCCATTTGTTTTGCTTTTTCCTTCTTAGATTTTTTTCCTGTAATAATTAAAATTATTAACGCAATAAGTAATAATACAACTCCTCCTGTAATAAACATACCTGGAACAGTTGTAAACCATGTGAAATCGTAAAATTCTTCCATAAATCATACTCCCTTTATTCTATAATCTATATAATCTATTACAATGATAACAAAAAAAGTTTGCAAATGCAAACATTTTATTTTTTATACATTTTCTTTACAGTGTAAATATTGTCCAATAATCTTTTTTTAATGGCATCTTCTTAAATTCTAACACTTCTTTAGTAACCGGATGAGTAAATGATAAATAATATGAAAATAAACTAATTTGTTTATTATCAAGAACACCATATCTTTGATCACCTAACAAATAATGGCCACGACTAGCAAATTGAACTCTAATTTGATGATGTCTTCCAGTTTTTAAAACAATAGAAACCAAACTACAATCATTTTCTTTGTTATAATCCAACACTTCATAATCAAGAATTGCTTCTTTACCATTTGCACTAATAATACTATTACCGTCAGCTGTTTTTTCAATTTTATCAACTAAAGTATCCTTTTCTTTTTCCATCTTACCATGAACAATAGCTAAATACTTCTTAGTTATTTTATGTTCATTAAATGCCTTAGTAAGTCTACTAGCAGCTTTACTACTACGAGCAAAAACCATAATTCCACCAACAGGTCTATCTAATCTATGCACAAGTCCTAAATAAACATTCCCCGGCTTATGATATTTTTCTTTAATATAACTTTTAACCATATCCATAATAGAAGTATCACCTGTACTATCACCCTGACTAAGTACATTATAAGGTTTAACAACTACTATAATATGATTATCTTCGTATAATACTTCTAACTTATTCATTTTCTTCCCATCTTCCATAAATACCACAAGGTAATACTAAATTATTGTCGGTAATAGGAATACCTACTTCTCCACAAGTTACTATTCCTTTATATTTTTTATCCACAAATATTGTTAATAAGTTTTGAAGTACTTGAGAACTTAATCCTGTAGTATAAGAATTAATTAAAAAGAATAATGGTTTATCACTTAATATTTCACTACAAATACTAACTAAGTAATTTAAATTCTTTTCAATATCCCAAACTTCTCCATTAGCACCACGCCCATAACTTGGAGGATCCATTATAATAGCATCATATTTATTACCACGTCTTATTTCTCTTTGAACAAATTTAATAACATCATCTACAATATACCTTACATTTTCTCCTTGATATCCAGAATCTCCTACATTTTCTTTACACCAATCAACCATGCCTCGACTAGAATCAACATGAGTAACATGAGCTCCTGCAGAAAGACATGCAACAGTAGCTCCACCAGTATAAGCAAATAAATTTAATACTTTAATCTTTCTTCCACTATTTTTAATTTTATTAATCATAAAATTCCAATTAATAGCTTGCTCAGGAAATAACCCAGTATGTTTAAATCCCATTTGTTTAATATTAAAAGTCAAATCTTTATAATTGATTTTCCAACTAGCTGGTACATTTTTTAAATTTTCCCAACTACCTCCACCTTTATTACTTCTATGATATACCGCATCTATTTTACCTCTATATTTATCCATTAAATTACCATTATCCCATATTACTTGAGGATCTGGTCTTAATAAATAAATCTTACCCCATCTTTCATATTTTTCACCATTAGATGCATCTATAAGTTCATAATCTTTAAAATCTTCTAGTAATAACATATAATCACTCCGTTTCGCATATTATACCACAAAAAGAAAAAGCAAGTAATTTAATTTTCAATATTAAATACCTGTTTATAATCTGTTATTAAAATATTTCCATTAAATGCAATTATTCTATCATAATATTTTTCAAATATTTCATCTTTAGTCATTTTATAATTACATATAACATCAGCATATCTTTTACATTCTTCATTAGTAATTTTCATTCTATATACATCATTTTCTGTCTTAACATAGGTAGAACTAGATTCTCCTGCATAATTAAAATCAATTATTCTAGCTTTATAATCATATCGATCATAAACAATAACTTTATTAACTATTTGTAATGGAGAACTATAATTTTCCCTATTAACATTATAACTATATACATTACCATCAGTTTTTAATATATAGTAAATACCTTTACTATTATCAGCAGTTATTACCTTTACTATATCATCATCTTTTAATAATAAATCATATAATTCATAAGAATTATCAGTTACAGGTACTAAACTATAACTAGATACATTATTACCAGAAGTTAAATAATAATACTTATTGTCTTTACCTTTTACTATTTTATTATCAAAAATAGCTTTAACTATAATACTCGTATTAGCTTTCTTACAATTCATTTTATTTGAATAAACTTGTTCTAAAGATAATTCATATATATAACCATCAGTATCAATAATATTATTACTTGTTATATATTTAATTTTCTTATAAGAAGTATCCTTTTTATAAAAAGTATCACAAATAAACTTATTTGAAACAGTAAAGCCAGCATGCCTAATATCTCTAGTAACATTACCATTGCATCCACTACATAACAATATAATAAACAGTAAAATAAATAAACTAAATTTTTTCTTCATAACTATCTCCTATACTTCTTTAACTTCTCTTTTATTAAAAATACTAAGTCCATTGGTCCTTTAATTATATTTAATACAAGTAATGCATCCTGTAGTTTTACCCTATCACTAACAGTTTCTTTTACTTTTATATGTTCTTCATAATAATTAAAATTATTGATAGGATTTTGCTTTATAAAGTCTTTAATATAATTTTCTATATCCTTAAGTATATATTCCTTTAAAGGATATTCATCCATTAAATTAACTCCATAATATCCACCAACTAAATATCTAAATTGATCCTCTAATTCCATTAAATCACCTATAATATTTCAGCTTCTTCTTTTATATTCTTTTTATCTTCCTTTTCCTGTTTCCCCTTCTTTATATCCTTAATAGTTTCAATTATTAACACAATAATAGTAATCATTAAAGGTAAAAAAACCACTATAAAGAAACCTATTTGATTTTTTAATATATGATGTAAAAAATTAATTCCAGGTAATATTCCTATTACCTTACCAATTACTTGTTTATATTTAATTTCAGGATCTTCTAAAGAACTATTAATTCCTTTAGTTATAATCTTATTTGATTCCTTATCGATTTTTATTATTCTATGATTAATAATCATACCGCCTTGTCCACAACAATCTCCTAAATAAGATATATCATTTCCTACTTTTAATTCATCTGGATTATATTCTTTAACTACTACTATGTCATTATATTTATATTTAGGAGCCATTTCATTATTATCCATAGTAAATAATCTATACCCAAAAATACTTGTATCTATACTTAATCTATGAATACAAATAAATACTAAGTAAATAACTAAAACAAATAAATATAAATACTTAACTATATTAAAAACAATTTTAAAAAACTTCTTCATATAATCACAAACCCATTCTTTTATTCTTTATTATTCCTTTAATGAATTTATACATTCTATATCCAAATACTAATAATACTGGAAATGAAACAAATAATAGAAAAAACACACTATTTTTTAATCTATTTAATATAAATCCAACAATAGGTACTTTGATACTTTTCTTTCCTATTAACTTAGCTGCTGGAATTTTATCACCATTACTAAATATATATGATTTTCCTTCTTCAACCACTTTACTAGAAAAAACCTTGTATTTTTCATTTCTTACTGAATAATAATATACTTTATCTCCCACTTTAAATTTTTTGGCTTTTTGAATAAGGAATAACTGATCATTATCAACATTAAATACATAGTTAGTAGTTTCACTAAATCCATATCTATTAGAAATAGACATATAAGAAACTATTAGTATTGTATAATAATCCAAATTATTTTAAACGTCTTTTTCATACTCTCACCTATTAAAAAAATTATAGCAAATAATAAAAAAATAGACAATAAAGATTGTCTACATATTAAATAAAAAAACTGCTAAAATCAGTTTTTTTATTCTACCATTCTAAAATAACTTTACAATCTGGCTTACTATTCCATGTATTATCATAATACTCTAATTCAATATAATTATTTGAATTATTTAAAGCAAATGCTTCACTAGATACAGCTTTTCTACCTTTTCCTACATTACCACCATATTTAGAAGAAACAGGATAAGTTTCAAGTTTATTGTTATCTTTATCATATAACTTGAAATTCAACATTTCTGAAACAAGTAGATCATCTTCAATAGTTAAATTTTCATATTCCCATTCAATAACAACTACACGATCAGCTCTTTTATCAGAAAATTGATTTCTATCTGATGTTTCTGTAACACTTGTGAATTTAACACGATATTTTCCTAAACTATTAGTAATATAGATATCTTCATTTAATTTATATGTTTTTAATTCCTGATTAGTTGAACTTGAAGTACCATCAGAACTACTACTAGTACTCGCTCCAGAACCACTTCCTAGAGCAAATGTAAAAAATAAACCTCCACACAATATTAATAATAACATACTATACAATTTTTTCATTTTCTTTCCTCCTTATTAGTTTTTCAATGAGACAAGCAATTAAAATAGAAATAATATAATTAAGAATATCTAACATATCAAATGTCCCTTTAGCAATATTAAAATATTGCAAGCACTCATAAAGTATTGAAACAAGAAATACATATATCGAATTAATAATAATGCTATGCTTAACAATAATAGCCATAAAAATAATACTTATAAAGAAAAAACTAAGTATCCAACATAGATCCGGTAGAAAATCTCTAATAATTGAAAATACTAAATTTTCTTTTGTTAATAAACCAATATCAAACAAAAAATATATTAATACACCTAATAATAGAAAACATATTGATATGACTATTCTTTTCTTTATATTATTCATATTACTCCTCAAATATATACTAACATAAAGATCATTTAATGTAAACTATAAATATACAATCAAGTTAATAAAAAAACTAACATATGTTAGTCAATTACAAATGGTGCTCCCATCCGGACTTGAACCGGAACAGATTTTGAGTCTGCCGCGTCTACCAATTCCGCCATGGGAGCAGTTAATAAGAATTATATCACAATTCTTATTCTTCTACTACATCTTTTTCAGTATATTTTGAAGTATATAAATCATTACTTTCATCTTCTTCATCTACTTCTTCTGATACAAATTCGGATATATCAGGTAAGTCTTCAACAGAAGAAAGTCCAAAATAGTCTAAAAATTCATTAGTTGTTTCATATAAAATTGGTCTACCTGGTAGTTCACTTCTACCACTTTCTTTAATAAAACCTTTAGCTACAAGCTTTCTAATAATATTAACAGAACCAACTCCTCTAATTGCATCTACTTGAACTCTAGTAATTGGTTCATTATATGCAATAATTGCTAAAGTCTCAAGTGCAGCTTGACTTAAAGTATTAGTAAGAGGATTTTCTATTAATTTTTGATAATACTCTTTATGTTCAAATTTAGTAGTTAATTTAAATCTATTACCTAGAAAATCTATTCTAAGTCCGCGTGAAGGATCTTCATAATCTTTTTTTAATTCCATAATTAAACTTTTAGATGTCTCTTCATCTATTTCTAAAACATCTTCTATTTGTTCAAGAGTTAATCCCTCTTCTCCAACCACGAATAATAAACCTTCTAATACTGCTTTATTCATGCCTTTACCACCTCACAAATTATATCATCAAAATTCTCTTCTTGTATAATTCTTATTTCTCTATTTTTAGCCATTTCAAGTATTGCTAAAAAAGTAGCAACAACATATTCCTTAGTTACAACAGGAAACAATTCAAAAAAACTCATTCTACTTTTTTTCTTTAATAAATGTTTAATTTCACTTCTTCTAGATGATACACTTATTTCATTTATAGTAACCTTTGTCTTTAAAGGTTTATTATCTAATTTTCTTTGATAGTATTTTTGAAAAGCACTAATCAAATCATCTAATGTAACATCACTATGTATTTCATGTACTTCTTCTACATAATTATTTATATTTTCTGGAAGTTTAGTAAATATATCTTTCCTCAATAATTCTTTTTCTTGTAATACTTTAGTAATATCCTTATAGGCTTGATATTCTAATAATCTATTAACTAAATCAGTACGAGGATCAATTTCTTCTTCATCATCAATTTTTTCATTTGGAAGTAACATTTTAGATTTAATTTCTATTAATTCAGAAGCAAGTACTAAATATTCACTAGATACTTCTAAATTCATTTTTTCTTGTGCATTCAAAAAATCAACATATTGTTTTGTAATAGACTCTATTTCTATGTTCATAATATCCATCTTAGATTCTTTTATTAAATGTAACAATAAATCTAATGGACCTTCAAAGTCATTTATCTTAAATTCCATTTCCACATTATCACTTCCGAACTATTAAGATTATACCATAAAACATTAAAATAATAAAACAACTATTTTATGTTATAATACTCTTAGGTGAATTTATGAAAAGATTTAATGAAGTAGATGAAGGTTTTATTTGTGAAAATTGTGGAAAAGAAGTTTTACCTCTAGGATATACTTCTAGAGATCACTGTCCATATTGTTTATACTCAAAACACGTAGATATTAATCCTGGAGATAGAGAAAATACTTGTAAAGGTTTATTAAAACCAATAGAAATAGAAAAATTTAAAGATACATATAAAATAATATATAAATGTGAGAAATGTAATAATTTACATAAAAACATAAGTGCTAAAGATGATGATATGAATGAAATTATAAAAATATCTAATATAAATTAAAAAAACTTTCCGATTGGAAAGTTTTATTTTTTAATTAATTTTGCATGAACTACATTTCTATTTTGATTATCACTAGTACATGTTGATAAAGTTATAATCTTATCATCATCATCTAAATCTAGTTTAAAATCAAATTTACTTCTAGATTTTAATGTATTAAGGAATTGTTTATAACTTTCTTTATCACTAAAATTATTTTGTAAATAATATACTTCAGGATCTATTGTATAAACAGAAAATACTTCATATACAAATTTACCTTCTTCAGTTAAAACAACTATATAGTGATTAGAATTTTTAACCCATTCTTCTGTAAATAGATTTTCTAAGCTACCAAAAGCAGTTTTATTTGCTAGATTATGTCCATAAAATATAGTATTATCATCGCCCATATCAATAGAATTACGATAATCCATAAAAGTCCATCCACTAAATTTCAAATTTCTATTAATATCATGATTTAGATAAAAACTATTATCATTTCCTTTAACAATAGGATAATTTATATTAGTTCCATCTACAGTAAGCCATGAAACAATAGCTTCATTTGTTTTTCTTAATTTTTTAATAGATATCGAATTTATATCTAACTTAGAATATCTTTTATACAAATTTAATTCAGTTTCATCTAATTCAGCAACTTTAGTCTCTACCAAATCATTATTCATTGTATTTGAAGAAACATGTGTAAGATTATTATTACCTGAATAGAAACGAATATATACATTAATTCCTAATAAAAATATAACTACTATAAGTAAAAATGCTCCAGCATCATCTTGTTTTCTATGAAAGTATCCTTTTAAATTCTTAAATAATGATAGAGGAAATAGTTTACTAAGTAAACCTGCTAGTAAAGAAAGATAAAAGAAGAATCCCTTAGAAAAAACTACAAATATTTTATATAAGAACTCTTCTATAACATTTATTACTTTAACTACCTTTTTCATTATATTATTTCCTCATCAAAAATAATACTTTCTCTACTTTTCTTTACATTACGTTTATGTTCTACAATTAATACAATATTTCCCGTAACAAAAGATAAAGCCAATATAATAGCAAATATAATATACACTGTATACATAAACTCACCTCTAATCTAAATTCATTATACATCATAAAAGTAAAACCGTGTCAATAATTATGTAAATATTTTGTTAATTTACGTAAATTAGTCTTTTGGTTTACATATAAGTGTAAGTAAAAAAGATATTACTATTACTACTGATATACCCGTAGCAGTCAAATCAAACATCCCCATAAATAGTCCAATAACCCCATGTTTAGATGTATTTGCCAATGCTCCATGAACTAATGAATGACCAAAAGAAGTAATAGGTAGTTGTGCACCACCGCCTACTACTTTTATTATTTCGTCATATATATGAAAAATATCTAAAAAAGCACCAAGTACCACAAATATTGAAGTAATATGTCCAGGTGTCAATTTTGTATTATCCAAAATAATCTGTCCAATCAAACAAATTAACCCACAAAATAGAAACGAATATAAGAGTTTCATTAAACCACCTCCAAACTAATCGCATGACAAATAGAATTAATATTTTCTTTTTGGTATAAAAGAAGTGGAGAAAACAAAGCTCCTGTAGCTAAAAATAAAACTCTTTTAAGTTTCTTTTTTAAAAGTAAATTATAAATATATGAATAAACCACTAAAGCACTGCATACTGGACCACTACCTCCAGCATGAACTTCTTTTTGTTTTTCTAAATTATAAAGCATAACACCACAATCATTATAATTAGAAAGTTCTATATTATGCTCACAACACATATAATCTTTTACTATTTCTAATCCATATTTTCCTAAATCTCCAGTTAAAATCAAATCATAATAATTGGGATCCCTTCCAGTATCTTTAAAATGTCTAACTAGTGTATCAATTGCAGCTGGTGCCATAACACGACCCATGTCATTAGGATCATTTTGATTATAATCAATAATTCTCCCTAATGTAGCACACTCTACTTTTACTTTACTTTTTTCATTAGTTAATAAACAACTTGCTGCTCCGGTAGATGTAAAAGTAGATGTATGAGGTTTTGGTGCACCATATTCTGTAGGATATCTAAATTGTTTTTCACTCGTCATATTGTGTGATGACACTAAAGAAACTCCTCTATTAATAAAACCTGATTCTATAAAATTAGAAACAATAATCATTCCTAAAACACTACTACTACAAGCCCCATATATACCAATAAAATCACCAACACCTAAAGCTCCATATGTAGAGGCAGTTATTTGATTTAGTAAATCTCCTCCAACTACTAAATCAATCTTTTCTTTACCAATTTTACTTTTTCTAAATAATATATTTAATGAATCTTTAACTAATTTTATTTCACCCTTCTCAAAAGACTTTTCTCCCATATATAAATCTTTATATGATTTATCAAAATATTTTCCTAAAGGTCCTTTTTTTTCATATGGGCCAGTTATACACGAAGTTTCTTTAAGATAAACATTATTATAATAAAAAGTCATTATATCCCTCCTATTAAATATCTAATAAGTCCAAATATAAAAGCACTCACTATTCCATATACAATAACACTCCCAGCTAATTTAAACATATTAGAACCTATCCCATATATTAATCCTTCACTTTTAGAATCTAAACTACTACTCATAACAGAATGGGCAAAACCAGTTATAGGTATAATAAGTCCACATTTAAATTTAGTAACCAGCTTATCAAAAAATCCTAATGCCGTAAATAAACAAGCTATAAATATAAATATTACTATCATGTATATAGAACTAGTTTCTCTACTTATTTTAAACCAGTTCATAAAACACTCTATTGTTAATTCAGCTAAAAAGCCCATTACACCTCCACAAAGGAAAGCAACAATCCCATTACCAAGTCTATTTTCCTTCACTTTATGAAAATCAGCTATTTTATCATACTTAGTATTTTTCATATAAATCACCTAGAGTTATTTTTCCCAAAAAAAAGAAAACTATAACCTAGTTTTCAATTTATTAAGTATTTTAGCCTCATTTCTAGATACTTGAACTTGACTAATACCTAATACATTACTAGCTTCACTTTGAGTTAATTCCTCAAAGTATCTAGCATATATTAATTTTTTATCCTTTTCATTTAGCTTATCTAATTCATTTTTTAAATCAAGGACTTCTGCACTAGTATTATCATAACTCATAGGATCCAAATAACTATCTTCTAAAGAAGCCACTTCATCTGTAGAAATCAACGCTTCATCAATTAGGTTTTCATCAACCTCCAAGTATAAAGATATTTCTAAATTAGTAGGTACTCTACCTAGTTTTTGACTCATCACTTCTCTAGCCTTTAATACTTTTTTCTTTAACTCAACTAAACTCTTACTTACTTTTATACAACTATTTTCTCTTATATATTTATTGACCTCTCCTACAATATAGTAATAAGCAAAAGAAGAAAACTTAGTATTATATTCAGATTTATAATGTTTTAAAGCATCAATTAATCCTATCATTGCTACCTGATATAAATCTTCTCTATCGTATCTTTTATATTTACTTATAATACTATATATTAACCCATCATATTCTAAGAGCTCGTCCATTATCCTCCTTTCAATAACACTATAAAAGAAA
>CADALJ010000012.1:16282-18350 GCA_902788735.1 uncultured Erysipelotrichaceae bacterium | reverse complement strand
GTTTTACAAGAAAGATTAGATAGAGTAGCAAATAGAGAAACTTCAACTCATTACTTTATGAAGGAAGCTGATTATACTGATCAATACTATACAGGTAGAAGTGAAGTATCTAATCAAGATTATTTAGGACAAGTAATAGAATATAAAGATGGATTAGTTAAATTCTATGAAAGAAATTATTTTGAATTAGGTGACTTAGTAGAATTATTTACTCCTAGTGGTGAACATATCAGTTTTGTAGTTGATGAATTATTTGATTGTGATAAGAATGTTGTAGATGTTGCAAGACATCCTGATGACATATATTATTTAAGATTAGATACTGACATAGAAATACCAGAGTATTCTATGATTAAGATAGTTGAAAGGAAGAATTAAATTATGGCAAAATTATATAAAGCAAGATTATTTAGATTAATGTTAGAAGATGAAGATAGTAATGATTATGAAGTATATAGAATTGGTACAGTTATTGTTTCTAGAAAAGGTAAAAATTGTAAAGAATTTATGTATGGAGTAGATCTTCCAGTTTTTGATAGTCAGATGGGAGGAATTTATAATCATTCTGATCCTATTGGAGATTTTGGTATACATTTTTATAATGAAACAAATGTAAAAGACGAGTATATAGTTTTAAGAGAAGATTTATCTGAAAAAAACTTAATGACTACAAAAGATATGATTAAATTTGATTATGATAGTTATGCTAGTATGGCAATGAAAATAAGGAAATATGAAGAAGCACCAATAAAGAAATTATTTAAAACTAAAAATGGAGTAGTTTATGGAAAAAGTATTGGAAGAGGCTAAGAAAAATTTATTAAAAGAAGAATATCTTGGTGAATTTGCTACTAGAAGTAGTGATGCTATTAGAATAGAAGATTATGAAGAAGATATAAGACCTAATTATTTTAGAGATATAGATAGAATAATACATAGTCTTTCCTATACTAGATATTTAGATAAGACTCAAGTATTTACAATGTATGAGAATGATCATTTAAGTAAAAGAATTACTCATGTTCAATTAGTTAGTAAGATAGCTAGAACTATTGGTAGAGCTTTAAAATTAAATGAAGATTTGATTGAGGCTATCGCATTAGGGCATGATATAGGTCATACTCCTTTGGGACATACTGGAGAAGCATTACTTAATGAAATATCATTAAGGGAATTAGGAGAATTTTTTGCTCATAATATACAAAGTGTTAGACATTTAATGGTTGTAGAAAATAGTGGTTTAGGGCTTAATCTTTCTATACAAGTATATGATGGAATAATGTGTCATAATGGTGAAATGTTAGATAGTAAATATGTTCCTCAAGAGAAAGATATGAGTGAATTTTTATCTGAATATGAAGATTCTTATAAAGATATAAAAAAATCTAATAAAAATAGACCAATGACTTTAGAAGGTTGTGTTGTTAGAATAAGTGATATTATCGGGTATATTGGACGTGATATAGAAGATGCTATTATGATAGGTAAGATAAAAAGAGAAGAAATACCTTTAGAGATTAGTAGTGTACTTGGTACTACTAATAAAGATATAGTAAATACTATTATTTTGGATATAATAGAAAATAGTATGAATAAACCATATATTAAATTAAGTGATGATGTATATAAAGCATTGTTTAGTTTAAAAAAATTTAATTATAAACATATTTATAGTAAATCTATGAGTACGAATGAGATAGAATATTATCGTAAAGGTATGAATAAAATATATAGTAAATACTTAAGTGATATTGAAAATAATAATACTCATAGTATCATTTATAGAATCTTTTTAAATGATATGAGTAAGTCATATATAGAAAATACTAGTAATAAACGTAAAGTAATAGATTTTATTGCTGGTATGACAGATGATTTATTTATAAAGGAAATAGAAGAAAAAGATTGATTTTTTAAGGGCTTTGTGATATAATATAGCTGTTTTTGAAGGAGATACTATATAAAAAAATACTTGAAATTATAATAATGTTATGTTATACTTTTGCATGTTGACAATAAGTATGTTCATACATATTAAGAGGTGAAATAAAATGACAAATAAAAATAC
>CADALJ010000012.1:0-16275 GCA_902788735.1 uncultured Erysipelotrichaceae bacterium | reverse complement strand
TCTGAAAATGCTGAATATGATGCTGCTAGAAATGAACAAGCTCAAATTGAAGCTAGAATTGTACAACTTGAAAAAATGTTAGAAAATGTTTCAATTATTGATGAAGCTAATACTGATGTAGTAAGTATTGGTAATACAGTTTCTATTAAATATGTTGATGATGATGAAGAAGATGAATATAAAATAGTTGGTTCACAAGAAGCTGATCCATTTGCTAGCAAGATATCTAATGAGTCTCCAATAGCTCAAGCTTTATTTGATCATAAAGTAGGAGATATCGTAACAGTAGAAAGCCCTAATGGAAGCTATGAAGTAGAAATTATTTCTATTAAATAAATTTCGACAAAAATTTCAAATTTAATAACTTATTCTTATAGAGTAAGTTATTTTTTTTGGAGGAATTATGAAAAAATATATTCTATTCTATTTATTTGTTTTGATTATTGTATTGTTATTTTTTTATAGTAATAAGAAAGATTATAAATATTTAATTTATGAAGAAGCTACTCCTATTAGAGATTATGATGAGATAAGGGGTATGAAATATACTATTGATATTGATAATAGTATTAATGATAATAGTATAGATGTTTATTCTAAAATAATATCTAGTATATATCATTACAAAGATATTAATAATATTAATAGTTTTTTTATTAATTTGAGTGTTGATGAAAAATATAAAATAGATGATATTAACATTGTGGATGATAATAATAAAATTATTAGAAATATAAATTTTGATGATAAGAGTAATGATGTAGTACTTAATCTTGAAAGAGAAGATTTTGTTAATTATAAAAGTAATTATGATATAAAAATTAGGCTTAAAAGAAATACTAGAAAAATCTAGTATTTTTTAGTATTTTATTGTATACTTAAATGAGAATAGGGGTGGATAGATATGATTATTAGAAAACCATATGCTTTCCTAATTAAGAACTTTAAAAAAATTCATATCTTTTTACTTATACTTAGTTTGTATGTTTTATATCAATTAATTAATGTTAACAGTTTTGTTAATGAATTTATGCGATTAGGAACATATGATTTTTTTAGTGATCCTATAACTAATCATATTACTTGGTTATTAACTCTTTCAATAATTTTATTAATAGTTGGAAGTACTTCGATATTATTTTTATTAAATCATAAGAAAAAACCTTGGAAAATATATTTAGTACCAATAGTACAATATTTTTTATTGCTTTTAGTTTTAGGTGTAATTAAAAGTTTCTTTAATTCTTATTCTACTGATGTAGAGACTACTGATTTAAGAATGGCTAAAGATTTATTAACAATGTTTTTAATAGTTCAATTACCTGTAATAGGAATATATGTAATGAGGGTATTTGGATTAGATATTAAGAAATTTAATTTTAATTCAGATCAAGAATTCCTAGAGTTAAGTGAAGAAGATAGAGAAGAAATTGAAATTGGGGTTAATTTAGATAAAGATAGTTTTAAACGAGGATTTAAGAAGTTTACTAGATACTTAAACTATTTTTATCAAGAACATAAATATATTTGTAATTGGGTATTTGGAATAGTTATATTTATAACTATTATACTTATTTATACTAGTGTATTTATAACTCATAAGACTTATAAACAGGGACAATTTTATAATGTAAATGGATATTCTTTTAGAGTAAATAATGCTTATTATACTGATAAAGATTATAATGGTAACATTATTAGTAAGAAGAGTCATTATGTAATACTTGATTTAACAATTAAAAATAATTCTGTTCCTAGAAAAGTTAAATTAGAATATTTTCATATTAAAAATAAAACAAAAGATTATATTACTACAAATAGAGTATTTGCTAAGGAGTTCCAGGATTTAGGTAATACTTATGAAACTGTTAGAGAATTAAAAAGAGATGAAGCTATTAATTGTATAGTTGTTTATAAGGTTGATAATTATTTAGATAAAAATAAATTTGTTTTATATTATCAAGAATCTAATGGGTATTTAAGAAAAATAAAATTAAATGTTAAAGATTTGAGTAATATAGAAGAAGATATAAAACTAGGTTTAGGTGATGACTTAGAACTTAATTTTATTAATAACGGGGATACTATTTCGATTGATAATTATTTTATTACTGATGAAGTTGAGTATAGTACTAGAAAGTGTAAGAGTAGTGGTTGTAGTTATGAGCGAAATACTCTTGAACTTAGAGGAGAAAAAATACTTAAATTAGATTTTGGTTCTGAGGTTTGGGAGTCTAAAAATATGATTGACTTTTTGACTCAATATGGTAAACTTATATATAAGGATAGTAATGGTATAGTAGGAGAGATGGAAATTGTGAATCCTATTGATAAAGCTTACTATGGCAAAACTGTTTTTATAAAAATATCAGGTGAGGTTGAATACAAAGAAATGAGCATTGATTTAATTGTTCGTAATAAGCATTATGTTTATAAATTATTTTAGGAGGAATTTATGAATAAAGAGGTGTTAAAGAAAATTAAGTTAATTGTAACTATAGTACTTATTTTAGTATTTGTATGGTTTTTAATTATTTCACCTATGATTACTTTTCATAGTAATGAAAAAAGTTTAGAAGATGCTGCTAAAAGATATTTTGAACTTAATAGTAATGAACTTCCAACAGGCGAGAATGTTAAAACAGTTACTTTAAAGACTTTATATCATAAAGCATTTATTAAAAATGATTTATATATCCCATATACAAGTAAGACTTGTTCAATTGAAAATAGTTGGGTAAAGGTAAAAAGAGTAAATGGTGAATATAAATATTATACTTATTTAGAGTGTGGAGTTTTATCTTCTACAGTTGATCATAAAGGTCCAGTTATTACTTTAAATGGAGATGAAAATATATCTATTGGTATAGGTGATAATTATAAAGAAGCTGGTGTTAAAAGTGTAGTTGATAATACTGATGGTAAATTAAATGTTAAAGATGTAGCAATAAAGGGAGAAGTTGATACTTCTAAAGTTGGTACATATGAAATTACATATACTGCACTTGATAGTTTAAATAATAAAACAGTAGTTACTAGAGAAGTAAAAGTAGTTCAAAAATTAAATAGTACTATTAAAAAAATTTTAAAAGAAACTAAAAACTTTGCTGGTAATCCAGAAAATAATTATATAAGATTATCTAATATGTTATTTAGAATATATGGAATAGATAATAATGATAATGTAATTATAGTTAGTGATGAAGATATTGCTAATGTTAATTATACTAAGATAGATAAGTGGTTAGATTATTATTATAAAAATTTAAATGATTTTACTAAAAAAATAATTGTTAAGTCAAAATATTGTAATATGAATATTACTGATACAACATTAGATACTACTAAATGTTCAGGATATACAAAAGAAAGATATGTATTTATTCCTTCAATAATAGAAGTTAATAAGGCAGCTAGTGGTAATGAAAACTTTATGAGACCTAATACAATGAGTTGGGTAGCTAATAGTAAAGATAAGAAAACAGCATATTTAACTAGAAGTTTCTTCTTTGGAAATGAATCTAATAAAACATATTTATCTTATAGTGTTGATGATAATTATGGAGTTCGTCCAATGATGACAATTAAGGGAGATACATTAATAGTTAGTGGAGATGGAACTAAAGAAAATCCTTATATTTTTGGAGATACAAAGAAAGCAAAAGGTGGAACTCTTTTAAATGAAAGATTTACTGGTGAATATATTTCAATAGATGATTATGTTTATAGAATTATAAAAACTAATAATGATGGAACTATAAAAGTTATTAGTGATTTTACAGTAAATGATACTGAAGAAACAGCTTTTGAGATAAATGGAAAAATAACATATGATCCTACAAAAAAATCTAGTATTGGTTATTATATAAATAATCGTATTTCTGAGTATATAAATACAAAATATTTTGTTAAACATGAAATAGAAGTTCCAATTTATAAAAACAAAATTATATATGGTCAAGAAATACAAACTAAGAAATATAATGTTGTTTTATCTGCTCCTAATATGTATGAAATGTTTGGAGCACAACCACAAAGTGTAGCTTCAAGATCATATTGGATGATTAATACATCACAAAAAGATCATGTCGGTGCAGGAATGCTTAGTATGGGAGTTCCAATTAATGGACAAATAGAAGATGAGACAAGATTAGGTGTTAGAGTTGTTGGGTTCTTAAAGAAGGGAACAACTATAAGTAATGGAGATGGAACTAAAGAAAAACCATACATTATAAAATAGAGATGAGGTTACATTATGAGTTGGAGGAAGAAGAAAAAAGAAATAAAGAAAATTAAACATAAGGCAGGATTAATAATTTGCCTTATGTTTGCTGCCGTTATTGGACTAATAATTTTATTAACTATTAAAATTATAAATAGTAATAATAAGCTTTATAAAGTTGAATCCAGAGTGGAAACATTAAAAAATGTAAAACCAATTGAAAATTCAAACTTTAAGACAATAGGCTGGTTAAAAGTAGAAGGTACTAATATAGATTTGCCAATAGTTTATAGTGATAATGATAATGAAGATTTCCCAGTACAGTTAGAAAGTTTTGGGTGGGCAAAAAAGAAATTTGATAAAAATAGTACTTACTTTGATATAACTGGTCATAATATATTTAATTTGTCTAGTACTCCTAAAATTAAATCAGATATGTTTAAAAGATTTGAGGAGTTGATGGCATTTGTATATTATGATTTTGCTAAAGATAACGAATATATCCAATTAACGGTAGATAATAAAGATTATATATATAAAATCTTTTCAGTAGGTTTTATAGATAAAAGTGTAGCTTCTTTCTTTCCAATTAAAAGTGATATAGAAAAAGATGATATAAATGAATTGATAAAAGTATTTAAAGAAAAAAGTTTGTATAAATATGATATTTCAGTTAATGCAAATGATAAAATAATTTCTTTATCAACGTGTACTCGATTCTACGGAGCAAATTCAGATACTGAATTTTATGTTGTAGGTAGATTAATAAGAGATGACGAAAAAATAAATCATTATAAGGTTATAAAGAATAAAAAGTATGAACAAGTATTAAAAAAATTGAAAGGTGATGAAAATAATGAATAAGTCAATTTTTAAAAGAATAA
The DNA here is from genome assembly GCA_902788735.1 of uncultured Erysipelotrichaceae bacterium. Taxonomy (GTDB): domain Bacteria; phylum Bacillota_I; class Bacilli_A; order RF39; family UBA660; genus UBA3789. The sequence continues at coordinate 11,169 of CADALJ010000012.1, read as the reverse complement.
TAGGGTTATTTACATTTGCTTTAATTGTGATGATGTTTACTATTACATCAGTTGATGCTTCGACTTGTGATGATGTAGTACAAAAGTTAAACAATAATGATCTTGCTCGTTATGGTTTATCTATGGAATATAATAAAGATAGTGGCAAGTATGTTATAAAAGCTAATGTTAAGGATATTAGTCCTTTCCAAAAGTTTGATCGTAACTTTAAAAAGAGTAATATCAAATTTAAAGTTGCAGGATTATATTTTTATATACCAACTGGTAATGAAAAGAATGATTTAAGAAATGGTAATTCTACAACTGTTGAAAATCAATCAAGTAAAATTAATGAATATAAATCAAATGGTTCAATTAATAGTCTTACACTAGTTAATGGTGGAGAAATACTAATTAAAAGTAGTATATTTGGAGCTAGAAGTGATTCTAATAAAATAGGTTTAGCTATTAGATTAGAACCAGATGGATTTAATGATCCAGAATTAGTTAGTGCTTGTGGTAGTCGTGCAACATTCTATGATGTAGTATATACAGCAGTAGAAGTTGGACAACAAATGGCAGCACAAGTTATTCAAACTAATTATGATACTGGAGTTGGCTCTTCATATGGAAAAATAGATTGTGATAATTATGCTAATAAATATGATAAGAATAGTTTTAATTATAATTTCTGTGCAGATAAAACTAGTGCTTTAAATACAAATAGTACAAGAAAATTCACTATTAGAGAGTATAAAAAAGGAAATATGATTAAGTATGAAAATAATAGTGATAGTAAAGTATATAAGCCAAATGATTCATTACCTTTCAAATGTGATTGGAAAGATTTAGTAACAGGAGTTAGTGAAAATGATTCTTCTTACTATGTTAATAAGAAATATTTATATGGTGAAGGAACTATATCAATTAATCTAGATGGTGGATATAGATATAGTGGTGAATATAGTGATACAACTGCTCAACTTGATGCAAGTTGTGAATTAAAATGTGAAGAAGTAGTTAAGGTAGAATATGGACCTCCAATTGCTTCGAAAGCTGGTTTATGTTTTGAATATAAAGTAAAAGTAACAAGCCGTGTAAATTGTGAGATGGCTAAAAAACCAACTCCACCTCCTACACAAGTAGTATGTACACCAACACCATGGTGTAATCATAGAGGTGGTTATGCAGATCACCAAGGTGGGCCAAATGAAGATTTTGATGCATGTGTAGTAAAATGTGATGGTGGTAAATACTCTGATAGATGTGTAAATAAGTGTTATAAACAAGTTTATGGTAAGAGTATTGTTAGAAAAACAACAGGTACTGAAATTGCATATGATGATACACTTGGAAGTGCAAGAAAACAATTAGATGTGTTATATGAATATAAATATGAAGGTGACACATTAATTTGGGATGTTGGTGGTTACGGAAGTTCCGTAAGAAGATATGATGTAGATTATGCTACTGGAAGTAAATCATATCCTCCAGGACCTGGTGGTTCAAATCAATCTTGGGATAATGTTGTTTTAACAGATTCATATTGGCATAAAAATAATGGATGGGGATTAAGTACTAGTTGGTATCAACTATATGATAAAACTGGTATTCCACTAATTGAAGGATGTAGTACTACAAAATGTTGGTGGGATTTAAATGAAAGTGATGCTTGTACAAATTCAGATAATCTTAGATATTTAAATCATCCAGACGTTTATAAAGGAACTGAAAATGAAGGTAATTCAGATATTGAAGCTGATAGAGAATTTAATAAAAAACAATATGAAAAATTAACAAAACAATGTGAAGCATATGCATCATGTAATACAACAACAGCAGAATTTACAATATCAGTAGATTATACTGAAAAAGGAAAAACTACAAAAGAAACAATTAAATTCCCTTATACATCTGATAAGAAAGCTACTATAGTTAGTAAAGATGGTGGAGCAAGTTGTTTACCAGAAGAGAAGAATTCAATTATATTAAGTTCTGATGGATGTTATAACTGTGCTGATGTAAAAGAGAAAAAGATGTATATGACAGAATGGAGTTTCCCTGGAACATGGATTCATAATAAGACTGGTAAGATTACATTTAATCCTTCATCAGTTACTGGTACATCTTGGAGACAATTAAAAGATAAATTCTGTTTACCTTTGAATATCCAAAATGTAAATGAAAAATGGTATAACTATTATCAAGCTAAAATAAATGGAAATGATACAAGTTATTCATTTAATAATCAAGAATATATTAATAGTATTACTTGTCCTGATGGTAAGAAATTAACTAATACATGTGATTATAGAAATACAACATTTACAAATGAAGATGCAAAAGATATTACATATAATATCAATGCTACAGCAAGACACTTTGGTATGTATGAATGGGATATTGATATTTCATGTTTCTATGCAGTAAATGATGTATTCCCTAAAGTAGAAGAATCTGATAAGTGTGAAACAAAATGTAATGATAATAGCAGTAATAGTAATGAAAAAATGAGAATTCGTTCAGTAGACTTGAATAACTTATTCCCAGATAAAGATGGAAATAAATTAACAAGTACTGATACAACAGGAAGAACACCTGGATATAACTGGACAAGTTTTGCTGATCAAACTAAGAAAGATGAAGATTATACATCACTTCCTTCTAATTACACTAAATGGGTTCAAGCTAAAGGAACAGATGTATATTCAGATAGATACCTTGATTATGAAATTAACTTAACTAAAGAAGATATTAATAGAATTAAGAAGGAAGTTAATACAGGATTAGGTAAGAATTATACTAATTGGCAAGGTGAAACAGAAGTAAATAGTGTTATTAATTATCAAAGTGATTTAATCAGAAAAGAAATTAAGAATGCTAAATACCCTGTTGGTAATGCTATAACATGTAATAATATGAAGAATTATGCTTCAACTGAATGTGAAGATTTTAGTGGGGAGGTAAAATAGTATATGAATAAAGGAATGTTAACAGTAGGAATAATCCTATTAAGTTTAATTGCTTTACTATTAATCAACGTTTTAACTAATTTCTCTACAGGAAGTGAGTTGGATTATTATTTAGTAAAAGAAACAGCTGATGCTGCAATGGAAGATGCTGTTGATCAAGTATATTTAAGAACGTGTGGTTTATATAGAATCGATAAAGAGAAGTTTGTAGAAAATTTCGTTTATCGATTCGCCACTAACGTGGATAATACAAGAAATTATAATATTAAATTTTATGATATTAATGAAGTTCCACCTAAAGTAAGTATTAAGGTAGATTCATTAACTACATTAGCATTTAATGCTAAAGATAAGAAGTCTGCAGCTGATATCACTACAAGTTATGATGCAATACTTGAAACTAATTATTTTGGTGATATGAGTGTTGAAGAAGGTTTACATAATATGAGTTTAGATCAATGTAAATCATTATTAAAGACTACACAAGCTATTAATTAGAAGAAGGGAGAATAAAATGGGAAACTTAGTAACAAATATAAAGAAGTTTTTACAAAATAAAAATACGGTTACAGTTATTGGTGTGATATTGGCTATTGTTGTATTATACTTTGCTTATACTATAAGAATTAATTCAGCAATACATCCTGTATCTGTTCCTTATGCTGCTGAACAAATAAAAGCAGGGACACAAATAACTGAATCACAAATTTCTACAAGAGAAGTACCTCCTTCTATGTTAGATGGTGAAGTAATTTTAAATGTAGGAGAAATTATTGATAAATATGCTGCTGCTGATACAGTAATTCCAAAAGGAAGTTTATTCTATAAAAGAGCAGTAGTTGAAAAAGAACAATTACCTGGAAGTATAATATTAGATTATCCTAAGAATTATGTATTATATAATTTAAAAGTTGATACTAATTCTACATATGGTAATTCAGTATTTCCTGGTAATTATGTAGATGTTTGGTTAAAGGCTGAAGTTAAATTAGCTGATGATCAAATAGCAGGAAATAGTGCAGCTAATAAAGTTATGTATGGTAAATTAATATCAAATGTTAAAGTATTAGCTGTTAAAGATGCAAGTGGTCAAGCTGTATTCCAAAATATGGATGAGAATAGAGCTCCAGCTATGGTAGTATTTGCACTACCTCAAGAGTATTATATATTACTTAGTAAAGCAAGTTATATGAGAACTTATAGTACTGAGATTAAATTAGTTCCAACTAATGAAGGTAATAAAGATGAACCTGGTGATTTGGAACTATCTAGTGAAGATTTGAAAGAGTGGATTAATAATAATACTGCTTGGACAGATTAATAAATAATAAAAAGAAAAAAGGAGTTGAGTTAAATGAATGAAAATATATTTGATAAGTTAGATTTTGGACCTTTTCGTTCATTACTTGATAATGATGATATCACTGATATTTCTTATGATAATGGTGGTCAAATTTGGATTCGTTCTTTGACTCAAGGGTCTTTACGAGTAGAAGTAGCCGGTGCAACACCAGAATTTGTTGAGAAGTTAGCATTTCAGTGTTCTAACGTAATGGGTACAACATTTAATAATGCAAAACCATTTTTGGATGCTGAATCTAGTGAATTACGTATGAACTTTGTACACCAATCAATAGCGACAAATGGTATTGCAATGGTTATTCGTAAAACACCTGCTAAAATAAGACTTCAAAAGGATAAATTAATTCAAGAGGATTATTTTACTCCAACAATACATGACTTTTTAATAAGATGTGTTGAAGGTCATTGTAATATAATGGTTGCTGGTGAGACTGGTTCAGGTAAAACAGAATTTGTAAAATACCTAGCTAGTCATACTAAAGCAAATGAGAAAATTATTACTATAGAAGATACATTGGAACTTCACTTAGATAAAATATTTCCACAAAGAGATATTGTTGCGATGAAGACTAATAATGTTGCTTCATACACTGATGTATTAGTTACATGTATGAGACAAAATCCAAAATGGATTTTACTATCAGAAGTTCGTTCTGCTGAGGCAGTTAGTGCAGTTCGTAACTCTATTTCATCTGGACATAATATTTTATCTACAATTCATGCAGATAAAGCATCTGCTATACCATATCGTTTATATTCTTTAATGGAAACTGATTTGGATGTACAACAATTTTTATCAACAATGTATCGTTATATTCAATTAGGAGTACATATAAAGGCATTTTATAGTAAAGAATATGGTAAATTTCATCGTGAAGTAGATGAAGTATGTGAGTTTTATGTTGATGATAATAATGTACCTAAAAGTAGAATTATATATCAAAAAATATTTGGTAAACCTATGATGTGTAAACCTAGTAAACATTTAATAGAATATATTGAAAATCAAAATCTTGAAGTTCAAAGTATTATTTCAGGTTTACCTGATGAATTACCAATACGTGAAACAATGAATGAAGATATTAAGATAGACGAAAAGAAAGATGCAGAAATTGTTAATAAGGAGCCTGTTATTGTACCACTTTCCACAAAACCTGTGGAAAACCCTGTAATGCGTCCTGTAGGTAATGGGCCAACAATTAATCCTGTACCACTTACTCCTAGTACTCTTGGAAGATTAGATAGTTAGGAGTGATAAAATGTACATAGAAGAATTATTTATAATTATTGTCTTTGTATTAGCTATATATTTATATAGACATTACAAGGGTGAAAATGTTGGAAAATATGTATTAAATCAAATACAGGGTATGTATGATAAGTTTGCACCTTATTCTTTTAAAGTTGTTAGAGAGAAAACAAAGCAATTAGGACAAGAATATACACCTAGACAATATGCTATTCAGGTAACATTATTTGCATCATTTGCAGCTGTTGTTACATATTTATATTTCTATAATTTAATTATTAGTATTATATATGCATTAATTGCTGTAGCATTTGTACCTTATATATCATATTTAAGATGTAAAAAAGTATATTCAGAGTTCTTATTTGAACAAATACAGGTATATACTTCAAATACTATTATGGAGTTTGCAACTACGCAATCTTTTGTTAAAGCATTGGAAGGAGTTGCTAATTCAGGTATTTTAGAGGATCCTGTTTTGAGTGATGTTCGTCAAATGATTAATATGAGTTATGATAATGGTACTATTGATGAAGCACTTGAATATATGAGTAAACTTTATCCTTATTATATTGTTAAGAATATGCATCAATTATTTTTACAAATAACAAAAGAGGGAGCACAAAACTCAGCTGATTCATTGGAAAATATGCAACTTGATATAGATATGCTTGTTGAAAGTGTATATCGAGATAGAATTGAAAGAGCATCTTTCCATAAATCATTTTTACAGTTTGGAATAATGCTTTATTTACTTGTTATGTTAGTTCAATATTTATTAGGTAGGGAAACTTACTTAGTATTATTAGGACGTTGGTATATTCAATTTTTAATGCACGGGGTTTTAATAGTAAACTCTTACTTCCTATTAAAGGGAGAAAAATATTATTATGAGAATGTAGGTGCAGAATAATGGAAATACTAATAGTAGGTGCAATAATTATCTTTGTATTAATTTATAATAATACTATTGATAAAGATAAGTTTTTTGCAGATAATCAAAAATATTTAGAGGCATTGAAGGAAGATGATTATCAATTCCTTGTATATGCTAGATATGGTGAAGATGTTGATGTAGATCAGTTATATTCTAAAAGAATAACATCTGCATTTATTGGATTTTTAGTTGTATTAGCTTTTACTATTACTGGAAGTAATTCAGCTGAAATCATAAATTCACAATTTTTCTTAAATTTAGTATTAGCTTCAGTAGTAGCAGTTGTTGTATTTAAAGCTCCATATACTCAATTAAAAAATTATTATAAACAACATTTGCATGAAATTGATGTAATGTTGCCATACTATTTAAAGAGTTTGGAAATTTTAATTCAACATTATACTGTTCCAGTAGCTATTGGTAAGAGTATTAATGATGCTCCAGACATATTTAAACCAGGTTTAAGAAGAATGGTAGAGAGAATTAATTCAGGAGATGCAACAGTAGATCCTTATATGGAATTTGCTAATACATATCCTGTTAGAGACTCTATGAGAATGATGAGACTTTTATATCGTTTAGGTATAGGAAGTCAAGAAAAGAAACAAGAGAGACTTATGATGTTCTCTAGAACAGTGTCAACTTTACAAAATAAAGCTAGAGAAACTAAGTATAAAGAAAGACTAAATCATATGGAGAGTCAAACTATGATAATGCTTGTTGTTACGGGTATTGGAGTAATGTTAGTTATATTAATTTCTATGATGATGATGTTCTAATTAATGTAAAGTAATATTGTTAACAATTATTAATTTTGTTATAATAAAAATGTAAGATAAGAAAGGATGGGATAATTAATGAAAGCAGCTACAGGTGAATTAAACTTAACAGTTATTACACTTATCGCTATTGCAGCAGTTATTGGATTTTTCTGGTTAATGTGGCCACAAATTCAAAATGCAATTAGTTCTCAATGGTCAAATATTTCATCAAATGCTCCAGGATCAGGAATGATCATTAGTCTTATTAAATAATGGAGTTGATGTAAGATGAAAGATGCTTTTGGTGGAATCGTAAATATAGTACTTGTTGCTATATTTTTAGTAATTATATCTGGAATACTTGGATTAGTTGTTAACTACACTAAAGCGTTTCGTATGAAGAATACGGTTATTTCTTTAATTGAGCAGTATGAAGGAGCTAAGGGATGCTTTGGAGAAAGTAGTGCTTCTGGTTGCCAAGAAAAAATAGAGGAAAAAGCTAAATCTTTTGGATATCATCCAACTGAATTAAGATGCCCTTCTGATTATACAAAAAGTTATGATTTATTTTGTTATAAGAGAGTAGATTCTGATTCAGGAAAGAATTATGTTTTTACTGTAATTACACAAGTTGATATAGATATACCTATTATTAATAAGATGATGGGATTATCAATATTCCAAGTACATGGAGATACAAGAACTATTAGAAAATAGTTAGTAGGTGATGTTATGCGTGATGCAATGGGTGGAACTGTTGCCCTAGTAATTATAGTTGTTTTTATTGTAATCGCTTTAGGATATATGGCATTTAATGTCAATTATACTAAAGCTTTTCGTATGAAAAATAAAATAATTTCTGTATATGAAGATTATGATGGAAATTGTTTAGGTGAATGTAGAAATGCAATAAAAAGCTATGCTAAAACTTTAGGTTATTCTACTGGTAATAGTATGAGTTGTCCTAATGGATATTATAATAGTGATGATTTATATTGTTATAAAAAAGTAGATGCATCAAATAAATCTATAGATGGTATAGTAGATGATGCTAAAAGTAAAAGCTATTATAGAATAATTACTAAGATAAATGTTGAAATTCCAATTATAAATAATATTTTGGATTTAAGAGTTTTCTATATAACAGGAGATACAAAATCATTTGAAGAATAAAGAAGGTTGATATAAGTGAATGTTATTGTTGCAAATAAAAAGCAAAGTGAATTATCTAATTTAGATATTGATATTATTAAAAGTCTAAATGGTGAATATGATCCTTCAGAGTTAATTGAAATGTTTAAAAGCTTTTTCTATAGTAAAATGATTTTAGATGTTACAGCTCTTAAGAATTATGATTCATTAGAGACTTATCAAGAATTAGTTGGTGGATTAGCAGCTGATAAAATAATATTTTTATTACCTGAAGGTAGTAAGTTATGTACACCTAATTTTTTAAGTCATTTAATTGATATAGGAATATATAATTTTACTACTGATTTAAAAGGTGTAGAGTATTTATTAAAGAAGACTAATACATTAAATGATGTTGAACACATTAGAAAAATGGTAAATGAAAATAATGAAGATCAATTAGAGGAAACTAATAATAACAATAATATTAGTAGTAATGAAGATAATGTTGATATTATTAAAGCTAGTGCTAAAGTAAATGATGGTGTAACAATAATTGGATTTAAAAATGTTACAGAACATGCTGGTGCTACTACACTTATATATATGTTAAGAAAAGAATTATCTAGAGTTTATGGTAATGATTCAGTGATTGGTATTGAATTAAATAAAAATGATTTTTCATATTTTAATGATAAACATTTATTTTCTGTAAAAGAAAATGAAATTAAAACTACTATAAGTCAAAAAGTTGATGCTAAAGTAGTATTAGTTGATTTAAATAATGCAGTTGACGATAGTTATTGTGGGGATGTTATTTATTTAATAGAACCTACAACTATTAAATTAAATAAATTAATACAAAGAAATAGAATAATATTTGGAAAACTTGTTAATAAAAAAGTTATTCTAAATAAGAGTGCATTATTAAATAATGATGTAAGTGATTTTGAAAGTGAAGCAGGAATTAGAGTATTTTATAATATGCCTTCACTTGATGAAAGAAAAAGAAATGGAATTATTGGAGACTTTTTAGTAAAACTAGGATTGTTGAATAATAATTCTAATAATAATTCGGGTGGAATATTTGGATTATTTAGACGTTAATTAGTTTACATTATATGTGTTAAATTGATTGACAAAATTATGTATATAATATTATAATGTATTTGAGGAGTGAGAAATAGATGGATTATTGTAATGGTTTAGCACCAATATTAACAATTATATATCATGTACTTCAAATATTTTGGATTTTAATTCCAATTGCTTTGATTGTATTTGGTACTATTGATTTAGGAAAGGCAGTTATCTCAAGTGATGAGAAAGAAGTTAAAGCTTCACAAGGAAGATTAATCAAGAGATTTATCTATGCAGCTTTAGTATTCTTTGTACCTATTTTAGTAATCGCAGTTATGGATTTAGTTGCTAGTTCAGTTCAAGAAGAAGCAGATGCAGAATCTTGGAGAAGCTGTTATAATTATATTATTGGTAAAAATTAATTTAATTAAAGTATAATAAAAAGCTTATAAAAAGTAGCAAATGTAATTGCTATTTTTTTTGTGTTTTGATATACTTATTGTGATATAATGTTTAGTGGAGTGATTAGATGAAAAAAACTATAATTACAATTTTATTAGTTATCGCAAGTGTTATGTTTATTTCTCCAATAAATGCAAAAGCATTAGAAGTAAATAATATTAATATAGTTGAGAATATTAATTCTAATATATTAAATGATACAATATATATTGCTGACGGCGAAAAAGCACCAATATTAGGTGATCCTGAAGATGAAAATTCAGTTGCTTGGTTAGTACAATTAATATTAAATATAGTAAAAGTAGCAGGACCTATTTTGGTAGTGTTACTTAGTAGCGTTGATTTTATAATGGTTATTGTTAATAGTGATAATGATAAGTTTCAAAAGGCACAAAAGAAATTAATTACTAGACTTATATTAGCATTATTACTTTTCTTAATTCCAGTTATTGTTGAAATAATATTATCAGTTTTTGGAATAACTGGTAGTGCAACTGGTGGAATACATTAATTAGGATAAAGAGGTGAGCTTGAGATGTTAAATACAGTTACTCCTGTAATGAATGCAATAAGAACAATTTTTGTTACATTCGATATTGTTATTTATTATTTACTTAAATTTGTATATGAATTGTTTTTTAATATTGCAACATTTAATTTATTAGATCGTAAAATGATATTTGATATGTTTTCAAGAGTCCAATTAATAATTGGAATTTTTATGTTGTTTCAACTTGCTATGACTATTATTAAAGGAATAGTTAATCCTGATTCATTTACTGATTCTAAAAGTGGCGGTGCTGGTAATGTTATTATGCGTATTATTGTATCACTTGTATTATTAGCTTTATTAGTACCACTTAATATTTCAGATCCTAAAAATGAATATGAAAAACAAATTAATAATAATGGTGTATTATTTGGTACACTTTATTCATTACAATATAGAATATTAAGTAATAACACTTTAGGAAGAATTATTTTAGGCGATGATTCAACAAATTATACTTCAAGTGATCCTGATAATGATAAATTAACAAAAGATGCCAATAAATTTACATCGCTTATAGTAAAAACATTCTATCAATTAAATGTTGATGATGAAGGTAAATATGTATGTAATGATGGGTATGATGAAGTTTATTATCAAGAAGATGTTGATCCTGCTTTAATAATTAGTCAAGGCGCTGAACCATGTAGTAGTATTAATTGGATAGTAGATAGTGCGATTGATAA
>CADALJ010000011.1:20852-40954 GCA_902788735.1 uncultured Erysipelotrichaceae bacterium | reverse complement strand
GCTTCTGTAAGTAAAGCTGGATGGACATTTAATGGATGGTATGATGGAACAACAAAGGTAATAAATGGTGATGGAACAATAGTAGCTAGTGTAAGTAATTGGACAGATTCTAGTAAGAAATGGTTAATTACTGCAGATAAGACATTAAAAGCTAGTTGTACTATAAATGGATATACAGTAACCTACAATACAACTGAAAATGGTGGTACTGGAACTATTGCTAGTCAAACTATTGCATATGGAAGTAGTATTCCTTTACCAACAACAGGAGCAAGTAAAGCTGGATGGACATTTGTAGGATGGAATACTGATAAGAATGCAACTACAGCATTATCTAGTTTAACAATGGGTACTGATGATGTTATATTGTATGCAATATATAGAAAAGAAGCTGTAACTCTTACTGCTGATTGGCATGCAAATGGTGCAACATTATCTAGTACAGCACAATCTACATGTACTTTGGCTGCAGTTTATAATAATGCAACACAAGCTACTAGTTGTACTGTAACTGCTCCAACTATTACGAGAACTAATTACGATATAGTTGGATGGAATCAATCAGCTACTGCTACTACAAATGATTCAAATTATAATACAAGTACTGGTAAGTTAACATTAACAAGTAGTAATACTGGTAAGACATGGTATGCAATTACAAAAGCACAAGTAGCTTTAACTGCAACTTTTGCTAATAATAATGGTGCAACAGTAGCAAGTACTACTGCAACATGTTACTTATATGGATCAAGTGAATCATGTCAAGTAACTGCTCCTACAGTAACTGCACAAACTGGATTTAATCATATTGGATTTAATATGAATCAAAATGCAACATCAAATAGTAGTAGTTACAATACAACAACGAATAAATTAACAATAACTGGAGATAGTACATGGTATCCAATAACAAAGAGTGATAGTCAATATACTGGAACATTCAATATTCAAGATAGTAATGCCGCTACAAAGAGTGGTGGAACGTTATCATGTTATAGATATAATGGTGCTACAAATTGTAATATTATTGCTCCTAAATTAACTGCAAAGAGTGGTTATACGGTAGTTGGTTGGGATAAGACAGCAACAAGTACAACAGCTGCATATGCTTCTGAAGCAAATATATCAATTAATGCTAATACTACATTCTATTCAATAACTTATTACAATACAACAGTAACTATAACATTTAATAGAAATACAACAAATGCAAAAGTAGTAAGTCAAACACCAAAAGGTGGAACTGCTTCAACAGATACAACAGTAACATCTTCATGTACTAAGATGAATGGTGCAACAACATGTAGTATAACATCACCTACAATGACAGTATTAACTGGATATCATGCAGTAGGTTATGCAACAAGTGCTTCTGCAACAAGTTCAAGCTGGAATCAAGATACAGCTAAAACAGTAAGTACAAATGCAACATATTATGCGATAACAGCTGGAAACTCATACACAATTAAATTTAATGCAAATTGTCCAACTGGAACAACAGCAACAGGAACAATGAATAATTTAGCAATGGTATATGGAACTGCTAAGAATTTAACTAAGAATGCATTTGGATGTAGTGGACGTACGTTTGCTGGTTGGGCATTAAATACAGCAGGAACAGGTGACTCATATGATGATGAAGAATCTGTTAGTAATTTAACAACTACAAATGGTGCTACAGTTAATCTTTATGCTAAATGGAGATTAGCACCACCAAGTCCAACAATAAGTGGTGGGGCAACAAAGATATATGGAACAACTGCTACTACATTAACATGTAGTGAAAACACAACATATCCAAGTGGAATAACAAAATATTATTCATTTGGTTATGCAACTAGTGCTAATGGTACTCCAAGTGGATGGACTGAAGCAAGTACAACTAATACTTTATCTATTGGGTCTACTGCTTTTATAGCTTCAAGATATTATTCATGTAGAGTATATGTAAGTAATGGATCCGAAGTTTCTGATACAGTAGTAAGTTCTAATACTACGAATATGGCTATACATAATGCTAAATTAACATTTAATGCAGCAAACTGTGGAACAATTTCAGGAACTTCTCCAGGATATGTTAATAATTCAATGACAGGCATATATACAGGAGTAACAAATACAACAGCAGGAACAATACCAACAGTAAGCAAATCTGGATATACATTTAATGGCTGGTATGCTTCTTCAACTGCAACTGGTTTACCATCTGGTTATACACGTGTTGATTATATCCAATCAACAGGAACACAATATATTGATACAGGTTATAAAGCTACTCCAACAACAGGTGTAGAAATTGATTTTCAATTTTCTTCAATAACACCTCTACAGCAAAGGTTCTTTGGTGTAGAAACTAGTAATAGTGATTATTTAAATTATCATATGTACATAAATAGTGTATCTAATTGGGCATATGCATTTATTGATGGAACTGGTAACTGGGTAAATACAGGTGTGGCCGCTAATACAAACAGGCATACTATAAAATTCAATACAACAAGTGGTAAAGTTATAATAGATAGTACTACACTAGATATTGCTTCATCCACAAGGACAAAGACAACACAAAGCAATATGCGTATATTTGCCGCAGCAGATACGGGCTCTCCTAATGCTAAAGTTAAACTATATTCATTTAAGATGTATAGCAATAATAATACTGGATTAGTTAGAGATATGGTTCCATGTATAAAAAATTCAACTGGTGAAGTCGGAATGTATGATTTAGTTACTAATACATTCTATGGTAACAGTGGAACAGGTCAATTTATAGTAGGTGGTAGTAAAAAACTAATTTCTTCAGATAGAACTATTCAACCAGGTGTAAGTGAATGGACTGATTCTAATAGTAAATGGTTAATAACTGAAGATAGAGAATTAGTTGCTAGATGTACACCTAATACAACTGCTACATTCTTATCTGGAAATTTATTAAATGGTATATCATTAATTGATTCAGGTGGTAATATTATTATAAATAATGTTAATGGAACATATTCATTATCTAGAAGTGGAGCATGGGATGGTATTTATATACCTGAAGATGTATTTGAGAATGGAAAAAAATATATATTAAGTTATGATATTCAAAAAACAAGTGGAACTTTAGTAAATATTGGTGGTCATTCAGAAGCAGCTACGCAATTAGCGTTTACAATAGATGGTGTTAATTCTTCTGCTACTTATCATACTCCAAGTACTAATATGTCTGGAAATGATAATACTAGTAAGCATTCAGTGTCATTTAAATTCACATATACAGGTGGTGGAGATAATAATAATATTTATATTCAACCTAATAGAGGAAATTCTACAGCTATAGGTATAAATATATCGAATATCCAATTGTATGAAGTGGTTCAAGAAAAAACAGTTGCATTTGATAATTCAATAGGAGCATTACCATCAGTTTCATATGGCGGAAGATATGTTGCAAATGGTTCTGCATCAAAATGGTTTACAGCACCTAGTGGGGGTACAGAAATATCTACATCAACTATAGTAACCGAATTAAATCCTACATATTATACGCACATGTCATTAGGTAACTATACATTGACTGTTAATCCAAATGGTGGTAATTTTAATGGAAGTACATCAAATACAACATATTCACAATCTTTTAAATCATTAAAAGTATTACCTTTACCTACAAGAACTGGTTATACATTTAATGGATGGACGAAGTCTGGAGTTGGAACAGTTACAAAATATGGAACACCTAAATTTAGTGAACCTTATTCTAGTATGGGTCTTTATAATAATTCTCAAAACGGAACAGTAACTCATACTTCTGTTGCAAGATCTAGTGATAGCCCTATATTAACATCAGCAAATATGTTACAAATAAGAACAGCAGGAACTGCTTCACCTGGATTAGGAGGATTCTATCAATCAACACAATCACGTGCAAATGCAGTATTCTATCATGTAATAGTTGCTAAGATACCAGTTGGTTATAATATAGAGCATGCACAAAATGCGACAGGTACTGGAAGAGTAATTACATGGCTTACTCCACAACAAGGAACAGGTAAATTTGAAACATATATTTATAAACATATATGTGGTAGTAGTGGATCATTCTCAGATTTTGGACATGTTTATATCAATGGTCCTGCAGCAACAAGTAGTGCACCAATGACATGGTATGTTGCATATGCTCAAATGTTTGATGCAACAGCAGGTGTACCTAATGCTTCATCACAAGTATTTAGCTATGGTGCTGGAAATACAACATTAACAGCCAATTGGACTCAAAATATATATGCAATAACATTAAATCAACAAAGTGGTAGTGGTGGAACAGGTACAATATATGAAAAATATGGATCAGGATATTATACAAATAGTGCTGCTACTACTCAAATGACAACTAGTGCGAATGGTATAACAGTACCATCAAGGACAGGATATACATTTGGTGGATATTATACATCTACTGGTGGTGGAGGAACACAATATATAGGTACAAACGGAAAATTAACTTCATCAGCTAGTAGTACACACTTTACTGCAGCTGGTTCATTATATGCAAAATGGACACCAATAAGTTATTCTATAAGTTATAACTTAAATAGTGGATCTGTTTCTGGTAACCCAACAAGTTATACTATTGAAACAGCAGCATTTACATTAAAGAATCCATCAAGAACAGGATATACATTTACTGGATGGAGTGGAACTGGATTAAGTGGTAGTGCTAATACTAGTGTTACAGTTGCTAAAGGTTCTACAGGAGCTCGTAGTTATACTGCAAACTGGAGTGCTAATAGTTATTACTTAAATGTTAATGGATTACTTGCTGGAGCATCAAAAGGAAGTACTGAACAATGTGGAACATTCGATGTTTATACTAATGGTACATTAAGAGCTAATGACGTTAATGATTATAATACAGCTTGGGTAACAGGAACAACATATTCTATTAGTGATATAAAAGCTAAGAATGGTTGTACATATGCTGGTGTTTCTTCAGGAAGTGCATCAGGAACAATAACTGGATCAAATGTAACAGTACAATTAAAATATACATTTGCTGCTAAAAACTATGGTTATACTGGAGGAGTTCAATCATTTGTTGCACCAATTAGTGGTACATATAAACTTCAAGTTTGGGGTGCTCAAGGTGGTACTATTGGAACTCGTACAGGTGGACTTGGAGGATATGCGTATGGTAATAAAGCTTTAACAGCCGGTAATACAATCTACGTTGTAGTTGGACAACAACCACCATCATCAACTGCGGCTGGTCCTGCTGCTTATGGTGGATACAATGGTGGCGGAAACGGTAATGGTGATGTTCAAAGTTCTATTGTAATCGGTGACTATGCAAGAGGTGGTGGTGGTGCCACTCATATTGGTGGAGCTAATACCAATACTCAATTAAAATCAGTAGGTAGTTCTTATCGAAATGGTACTTATGTTTATATTGTTGCCGGCGGCGGTGGCGGCGGCGGTGAAATAAATAATGGAGGTGCTGGAGGTGCTGCTACAGGAGGTACCGGTGGAGGTGCTTATGGTGGTACTGGTGGTAGTCAATCTGCTGGAGGTCAAGACCGAGGAGATAAATGTGCCAAATCAAAAGGATCGTTTGGTCAAGGTGGATCAGCGTGTGACCTACAAGCTCTTGATATCACACGTTATTGGGCCGGTGGTGGCGGCGGCGGCTGGTACGGCGGCGGTGGCGGTGACTGGTCAACATCTAATTCTAGTTCAAGCTATTCTGGTGGTGGCGGCGGCGGATCTAACTATGTTGGAGGAGTTAGTAGTTCCTCTACTCAACAAGGTAAAAGATCTGGATCTGGTTATGCCACAATATCATTTGTAAGTTAATAAAAAAGGAATATTTAATTTAAATATTCCTTTTTATATATAATTTTTTAATATATTATGATAAAATATATGTAAATAAATGTTTATATTATTTATATAAGTGTATTAATAATACATTTATTTTAATATAAGGAGGTATTAATATGAAAAATAATACTAAAAATAAAATATTATTTACTAGTATTTTAGTAATGTTAATACTTAGTTATCCGTTTAAACATAAATATAAAAAGAATTATAATATATTAGATGATGATGCTTTCGCATCATATAGTGGTGGTTTAATATATATAGGAAATAGTGAATATATTAATAATTTGGAAAATATTAATGATGGTGATATATTAGTAATTGATGAAAGAAATAGTAGTGATCCAGAGATGATTATTTGTGATTCTTATAATATAAAAGATAAAGATATTAGAAATGATGTATTAGAAGTGTTATGTATTTATGAAGAGATGCATCCAAGTAAATGGAATAGATCTATTGAATCTATGAGATTTGAGTGGTTATGTCATAATATTGCGTATTATTTTAATTATAGGGTGAAAGATTCTAGAGATGTTGATTTAAATAATGGTGATGAAGAAAAATATAAACATAAAATATTAAATAGATTTTTTAGAATATAGGTGAAGTTATGGAAAAATATAAAGAAATAGAGAAAAGTATAATTAAAAAGTTTCGTAAAGATATATGGGCTAAGTTTGTAAAAGCTGTTATTGAATATAAACTAATTGAAGAAAATGATAAAATTATGGTTTGCATTAGTGGAGGAAAAGATTCTTTTTTATTAGCTAAATGTATGGAAGAAATTAAAAGACATGGGAAATTTGATTTTGAAGTTTGTTATGTTTGTATGAATCCAGGTTATAATGAAAAAAATAAAGAATTGATACTTAGTAATGCTAAGACTATGAATATTGATTTAGAGATGTTTGATTCGGATATATTTGATATAGTAAAAGATGTTGATAGAAGTCCTTGTTATTTATGTGCAAGAATGAGAAGAGGATGTTTATATGCTAAAGCTAAAGAATTAGGATGTAATAAGATAGCTTTAGGTCATCACTTTGATGATGTTATAGAAACAACTCTTTTATCTATGTTTTATGGTGCAGAACTTAAGACAATGATGCCTAAATTACATAGTGAAAATTTTGAAGGGTTAGAATTAATTAGACCTTTATATTTAGTAAAAGAAGATGATGTTAAGGCATGGGCTAAATATAATGGTTTAACTTTCTTAAACTGTGCTTGCAGATTTACTGAAGAGAATTATGAAAAGGATGAAACTAATAGTAAAAGATTATCTATGAAAAGATTAATTAGTAATCTTAAGAAGGATAATCCTAATATAGACTATAATATATTTAAAGCTTTGGATAATATTAATATGAATTGTGTATTAGGTTGGAAAAATGATAAAGAAAAGCATAGTTTTTTAGATGAATATGAAAAATAATCTTATGATTATTTTTTTTTGCATATAATATAGTGGTGATTATATGAATTATGTAGTAAAACCCGGTGATACTTTATGGGGTATTAGTAATCAATATGGGGTTAATGTGAGTGATTTAGCAGCTTTAAATAATGTTACTGCAGAAACTTTAAAAGTAGGACAAATCTTGAAAATACCTAATAAAAGTGGTATTAATCCGGATAATATGTTTATGTATACAGTAAAGAAAGGTGATAGTTTATGGAATATTGCAAGGACTTATTCTACATCAGTAGAAGAGATAAAAAGAATTAATTATTTAACTAGTAATGATTTATATATAGGACAAGTTATTCGTATACCTGAAATGTATACTAAGCCTGAAGATATGGTAGTTCCTAATTATATTAATTACAAAGTAGTTAGTGGTGATACATTATATAGTATAGCTAAAAAATATGGTGTTAGTGTTGATACTATAATAAGTGATAATGCTTTGAAGAGTAATAATTTAAGTTTGGGGCAAAATCTTAAAATTAGAACTAGTAGTAGTGTAGTAGAAGAATGTTTTGGTGAAGATTATGAAATTCCTACTATTAGCTATAATACATATACTGTGGTTAAGGGAGATAGTTTATATAGTATAGCTAAAAAATTTAATACTAGTGTTAGTGAAATAGTTAGTATTAATAATCTTACTAGTAATACTCTAAATATAGGTCAAGTATTAAAAATACCTGGTACTAGTAGTAATACTTATACTGTTAAAATTGGAGATACATTATATAGTATAGCTAGAAAATTTAATGTATCTGTTGATTCTATTAAGAATAAAAATGGTCTTACTAATAATAATTTAAGTGTAGGACAAATATTAAAAATATAGGAGGATTTATGAATATTAATGAGTTTATGAAAACTAATGAATATATTGATTTTATTAGGAAAAATCCAGGAATTGGTAATTTAAAAATTAGGGCTTATACGGCTAGTGAAGCATTACCAGTATCGGGTTTAAATATTATTGTTTCTAGTATTATTGCAGGTAATAGAATAATTTTTTATAGTGGAAAGACAGATACTAGTGGAATGATTCCTAATATTAAATTACCTGCTCCTAGTTTAACTAGTAATTTAGAAATTCCTAATACTGTAACATATGATATAGAAGCTTTTATTGGTAATAATAGGAGTAATTTTTCTGTTAATATGTATGATGGAGTTTGTGTAGTTCAAAATATTAATTTTGTACCTGGTGATAGTAATGGCAATTAGATATCCAGTAGTACCTAATACTATTACAGTTCACTTAGGTAAACCAGATGACAATGCTAAAAATGTAACAGTTTCTTTTACTGATTATATTTCTAACGTTGCATCTAGTGAGATTTATCCTACTTGGCCAGTTGAGTCATTAAAAGCAAATATTTATGCAATTATTAGTTTTACAATGAATCGTATTTATAATGAATGGTATAGGAGCAAAGGATATAATTTTGATATTACTAATAGTCCTATATATGATCAAGCATTTGTTTATAATAGAAGTACGTATGAAAATATTAATAACATAGTTGAAGAAATATTTAATAATTATGTAGTTAAAGGAAATAGTATTGATCCTTATTTTACAAGATATTGTGATGGTAGAAATACTACATGTAATGGGTTATCTCAATGGGGAAGTGTTTCATTAGCAAATCAAGGTAAAAGTGCATTGGAAATACTTAGATATTACTATGGAAATGATATTAATATTAGGTATGATGCGGAAGTTGGTGATACTATAGGATATCCTGGCTATGTAGTAAGATTAGGTAGTGCAGGAAATCCTGTACTTGCGATACAACGTGATTTAAGAAGAATAAGGCAGTTAAAAAATTTCAAGAGATTTTTTCTTTACCAGTAACAGGAAGTGTAGATAAAGCTACTTGGTATAAGATAAAGTATGTTTATACTAGTGTTAAAAAACTTAGTGATTTATATTCTGAAGGACTTAGTGAGGATGAAGCAACATTTTTATATGAGGATGAGCTTAACTATGGTGATACTGGTATAGAAGTAGAATATATTCATTATTTTTTAGATGCAATTGCATTTTTAGACCCTGATATTCCAAGGTTAAAAACTAATTCTATATATAATGATAATAGTATTACTATGGTTAAGGCTTTTCAAGAAAAATATAAATTACCAGTAACTGGAGTATTTACATATCGTGATTGGAATAAATTAAAAGAAATTTATGACAATATACTTATAAATCTTAATAATGAATTTGTTAATGATTTATATCCAGATAATTTCTTAAGTTTAGGTAGTAGTGGAGATGATGTAGTTAGATTTCAAAGATATTTATTAGCTATTTGTAAGTATGATCACTCTATACCTGGTGTTAGAGTTAATGGTATTTTTGATGATTTAACTAATAGAAGTGTTTTAAAGTTACAAAAGGACTTTGGTTTGGATCAAAATGGTGTTGTAGGACCTATTTTATGGAGAAAAGTTGTAGAATTATCTAAGAGATAAATTTTGTATAAAATATTGTTTTTTTAATCACTATTTTATTGAATGAAGAGTACTATATTTGACTTTAAATTTTGAATATAGTAAAATAGTTTTCATTCGGGAGGATTTAAAACATATGAAAAAAACTGATTTACCCTCGAAGATAAGATGCTTATCTTTGATAGGATTAGTCTTACTTCTTATGATTAGTTCTTATGTATATCATAATTATTCTACTTATAATAGTATTAAAGTAGTTGTTAAGGAAAATGCGGCTATAGAATATGGTAGTGCTAATTATAATTTGAATGACTTAATTAAAAAGGTAGATGGGGAAATAGTATCAGTAAAGAATGTTATTGATACAACGGTTGAAGGAGAACATGAAGTAGTTGTTGAGGTTAAAAAAGATAATATAGTTAAAGATGTGCCAATAGTTTTAAATGTTGTTGATACATTAGGCCCAGTTATTAATCTTAATGAAGATAGGGTTACTATAACAGAAGGTGATGACTATGATTTAACATACAATGTAGCTTCTGTAATAGATGATGTAGATGGAGAAATGTATTATAATGGTGAAGTTAATGAAGATACTAGAATGTATTATAACTTCTCATATAATCAAGACGAAATCGATAATGTTGGAGAACATGAAGTAGTTGTAAATGCTAAAGATAGTAAAGGTAATATGAGCACTAAAGCGTTTACTTTAGTAGTAGAAAAGAGAAAGTATTATGCACCAGTGTATTATAATGCTGCACCAAGTCAATATGGTGGTAGTGTAGTAAGTGTTGCTTATTCATTAGTGGGTTACCCATATATAGGTGGTGCTAATGGTCCATATGGATTTGACTGTAGTGGTTTTGTCCAATATGTATATTCTAGAGTAGGTGTAGGTGTTAGTAGAAGTACTTGGACTCAAATGTATGATGGAGTTGGAGTAAGCTATGAAAATGCACAACCAGGTGATATCTTAGTATGGGGATATAGTGGTGGTTATGCAACACACTCTGCTTTATATATAGGAAATGGTCAAATGATTCATGCTGCTAATCCAAGTGAAGGAGTTATAATAAGTTCAGTTGATTGGTGGTTAAGAGGATCAGGAACTACAATATTATCAGTAAGAAGAGTTAATTAATAACTCTTTTTTTGTATATATTTTTAATATATGGTTATTCTATATCTAGGAGGTCAAATATGGAAACATTGCAAAAAGTTGCATTAGTAGTAACTATAATTGGTGCAGTTAACTGGGGATTAGTAGGACTATTTGATATGGACTTAGTTGCATTACTATTTGGTGCAGGTTCATTTTTAGCTAGAACTGTATATACTTTAGTAGGTATAACTGGTCTTATTAATATAGGTATATTAATGGCCCACTTAGATTATAAAAGAGACTAAAAAGTCTTTTTTTTTGTTTGTATTTATGTTAAATTATTATTGTGGGGAGGCGTTTTTTTTGAAGGAGTGCATAGATTTTATCTTAAAAAAAGAAAAAAAGCCGGTTGATTTAGAAAAAATTTTTAAAAGAATTGAAAATTTTAAGAAAACAGAAAACTTAGATTATGAAATTAGCGAAGATGAAAAAAATGAAGTAATAAAAATATTAGAAGATGGTATAAAGAAATATGAATATTATATGACACCTAATGGTAATTTTACTCTTTTTACTAAGACTTCATTTAGAATAGGTAGATTT
Source organism: uncultured Erysipelotrichaceae bacterium (assembly GCA_902788735.1). Taxonomy (GTDB): domain Bacteria; phylum Bacillota_I; class Bacilli_A; order RF39; family UBA660; genus UBA3789. Next base: position 29,456 of record CADALJ010000011.1, on the reverse strand, counting down.
CATGGAAATCGTATTGGTGAAGGTACTGTATTTACTAAAACATCATATGTATCTAAAGATGGAAAAAGAAATGTAAAAAATGAAAAATTCTATATTAATAGAGAAGAGTGTAATAATGCGATTGATGGAGATCTTGTTTTAATAGATATTGGTGGTAAAAGTCCTAGTGTTTCTAAAATACTAAATAGAAGTATTACTAATGTTGTTGGTGAAGTTACTAAAGAAGGAAAGAAATATTTTGTAAAACCAATAGATAAAAAGAAAAAACAATTAACAATAGAATTAAAAGAGGAAATAGAAGAGGGAAGTGTTGTTTCTGTTTCTTTAAATGAGGAAAAAGATAATAATTATTATATTGGTAAAATTATGAGAAAATTTGAGCACGCTAATAGTTCTTATGCTGATGCTTTATTAGAAGCTTTTAAGAGTGGCATGCCTGAAGGGTTTAGTGAAGAAAGTTTAAAGCAGCTTGATTCTATACCCGATGTAGTATTAGAAAAAGATAAAGAAAATAGAATAGATCTTACTGATATGGAAATATTTTCAATAGATGGGGAAGATACTAAAGATAAAGATGATTGTATATCTTTAAATATATTAGAAAATGGTAATTATTTATTAGGAGTACATATTGCGGATGTAGCTTATTATGTTAAAGAAGGGACTTTTTTAGATAAAGATGCTTTTAGAAAAGGTAATTCATATTATTTTGGTGGATTAGTTGAACCACAACTTCCTACTAAATTAAGTAACGGAATTTGTTCTTTAAATGAGAATGTTGAGAGATTGACTAAATCCATATTTATAGAATTTAATAAAAATGGTGATGTAGTTAGTAGGAAATTAGTTCCTAGTTATATTAAATCTCGAGCTAGTTTAACTTATGAGAAAGTTAATAAATTATTTAATGAAGAAGATATAGATGGGTATTTACCATATAAAGAGACGCTACAAAATATGAAAGAGTTATCTTCTATTTTGAGAAAAAAACGTTTATGTGAAGATGGAGCTATTATATTTAATAAACCTGAAATTAAATTTATACATGATAGTAATGGCAATCCAATAGATGTAACTTTAAGATATGAAGATGATGCTAGTATTTTAATTGAAGAGTTTATGTTACAAGCTAATATGGGTGTAGCTGAGATATTAACCGAAAAAGGTATACCTTGTGTATATAGAATTCATGATGAACCTAATCGTGAGAGGCTAGAAGAATTTATGAAATTATTAGATGTTATGAATATGCCATTTCAATTTGATGCTAGAGATATTTTAGACGATAAAGAAAAATTACAAGCCCTTGCAGTACATATTAAGATTAATGGAAATAAGTCTGTTTCACCTATGTTAAATACTAATTTAGTTAAATGTATGTCTCATGCAGCATATAATACTAATAATATAGGCCATTATGGTATTGGTTCAAAAATATATTGTCATTTTACTTCACCAATTAGAAGAATAGCTGATCTTGCAATTAGTAGAATAATAGATGAATGTTATTTTGAAACTAATTCAGTAAAAAAGAAAACTAATATAGAAAAATGGAAAGAAAAAGCAGATGATTATGCTTCTCAGGCTACTAAGATGGAAAGGGTTGCTGAAGAGGTTGAAAAAAATGTTTTATATATGGAAACTGCTAAATATTTAAATAATTTTATTGGAGAAGAATTTGAAGGTACTATAATTACTGTAAGTGATAAAGGTATTAGTGTCCAATTGGATAATTTATTAGAAGGAAAAATAAGAACACGTAATTTAGATGGTGAATATACTTGTAATCCTTTAACATATACTTTGGTATCTATGAATAATAGTGGTAATTATTATATAGGCGATAGATTAAAGATGAGACTTGATTCTACTTCGATAGATACTAAATCAGTTGATTTTATAGTACTTGAAAAGATAAAAGAAAATACTATTAAAGATAAACATCATTCTAATCAATATGTAAAAATGAGATGGCAAGAAGAAAAAATTAAAAAGGCTTATATTTAAGTCTTTTTTTGTTGTTGTTTTAAGAACAAATGTTTGATATAATGAAATTGGTAAGTTATTTACATTAGGGGAGGTTGAATAAGAATTTGAAGAAAAATATTCAAGAAGAAAAAATAAATTACGAATTTAAAAATATTGTTAATAAAATTAAGAATGAGATTAAAACAACACAAATTAAAGTTGCAATAGAATCGAATAAAAGTCTAATTAATTTATATTTTGAGATAGGAAAAATATTAAATGATAATTATAAATATGGTAATAAATTTATTGATGATATATCTCGTGAATTAAAACTCGAATTTCCAAATATAGAAGGGTTTTCTGTTAGAAATTTAAAATATATGAAAAAATTTTACCTTGAATATAAAGATGATGAACTTGTGCAACGGTGCGTTGCACAACTACCATGGAGACATAATATTGTATTAATGAGTAAAATAAAAAATAACAACATAAGAAAAATATATGCTGAGGCGACTATAAAAAATGGTTGGAGTAGGGATATGTTAGTTATACAAATGGAAAATAATTATCATTTAAGGATTGGAAATAGTTCTAATAATTTTAGAATGTCTTTACCAGACATTAATAGTGATTTAGCAAATAATATAATTAAAGATCCATATGTGTTTGATTTTTTAACATTAAAGGAAAACTATAAAGAAAAAGAACTAGAACAAGCTATGATTGATAAAATAAGAGATGTTTTAATAGAACTTGGAAAAGGTTTTTCATTTGTTGGGAATCAATATAAAGTTAGCATTGAAAATAATGATTATTTTATTGATTTGTTATTTTATCATTTAGATTTAAGATGTTATGTTGTGGTTGAACTAAAAGCAACAGAATTTAAACCGGAATACATAGGCCAATTAGGATTTTATGTTATAGCTGTAAATGAAACTTTAAAAAAAGAAACGGATAATCAAACAATAGGATTACTGCTTTGTAAGAATAAAGATAGATTAACAGCAAAATGGTCATTAAAAAGTACTAGTGTACCAATAGGTATATCTTCATTTGAACTTAATAAATATATTTCAAAGGATATTTTAGAAAAATTACCAACAGAAGAGGATTTAAATCTGCATATTGATATAAATGAATAATGTTGTCTATATAAAAAAGTCATTTGCTTTTTTAAGTGTCTATTTTTAGTTGGACATTTTATATTTAAGTCTTTTTTGTTGATAAATTCTTTAGAAAATGTTATCATTATATTACATACGGGGTTAGTAAAAGACTAGTGTGTTAGGAGATGACGTAATGGCAATTAATTTATCGGATATTTTAAACGTACTTAGAAAATTAGTTGATATTTCTTTAGTATGGTTTATATTTTATTATATTTTAAAGAATATTAAAAATAATGTTAAACTTACTTTAATATTTAAAGGAGTAGCATTTGTAATTATATTAAAAATAATAAGTGATTGGTTAGGATTTATAACTGTAGGATACTTACTTGATTATATTATTCAATGGGGACCTGTAGCATTAATAATTATATTCCAACCTGAAATTAGAAATATTTTAGAGCAATTAGGAAGAAGTCAATTACTTGGAAGACATAAAGTATTAACTGTAGATGAGAGAGAACATATGGTATATGAAATGGTTAATGCGATTGATTATCTTCGTAAAGAGAGAATTGGAGCTTTAATAGTAATTGAAAGAGATATAAGTTTAGGTAATTATATAGATAAAGCTAAAAAATTATATGCTGATTTATCTAGTGATTTATTAATAGCAATATTCTATGAAGGTAATCCATTACATGATGGTGGAGTTATCATTCAAGGAGATAGAATTACTTGTGCTGGGGCAGTATTCCCAACAAGCAATAGTTCTAAAATTAATAGACGTTTAGGTACTCGTCATAGAGCTGCTTTAGGAGTTGCAGAGGAGTCTGATGCAATATGTATAGTAGTTAGTGAAGAGACTGGTCGAGTTTCTATAGCATTAAAGGGAGAGATGCTATATAACTTAACAATCGATGACGTTAGAATGATGTTAATCGATGAATTAAGACCTAAACAAGAAGTTGAAATAGAAGATGAAGAAGAAATAAAAGAGGAAGAGATTTATGAAGAAGACAGATAATGGTATAGTAAGATTTTTTAGAAATGTCCTATTATTCTTCGATAAATGGTTAATAACTCCCTTAACTAAATTAATCTTAAAATTAATGAAACTAATTAAAGAATTAACTAAAAACTTTGATAAGGTTTCAGGAAAGAAATCAACTTTATTAATAGTAAGTTTATTATTAGCTTTTGGTGTATTCTTCGTAATAGATCAAGAGTCTAATGTAATGATAGATCAATATGCTGAAATACTTTATGATCGTCCTGTATCAGCTATTTATAATGAAGAATTATATGTAGTTGAAGGTTTACCTAAGACAGTTGATATTACATTAATTGGTCAAAGAAGACATATATTCTTAGCTAAACAATCTCCTTCTAAAGGAGTAAGTGTTGATTTAACTGGATTAAAACCTGGTAATCATAGAGTTACATTAAAATATACTCAAAGATTAAAATCATTAGATTATAAATTAGATCCTTCTAATGTAACAGTAACGATATATGAAAAAGTTAGTGAAAATAGAGCTTTAACTTATGATGTTTTACATCAAGAAGCATTAGATACTAAATTATATATTAGTAATGCTGAAATAGATCGTGGTGAAGTTATTATTAAAGGAGCTGAATATAAACTAAAAGAAGTTGCTAGTGTTAAGGCACTACTTGATGTTAGAAATATTCCAAATCCTAAAGCTGGTGATATTACTGTTAAAGATATACCACTCGTTGCTTATAATAATGATGGTAAGATAGTTGATGTTGAAATAGTTCCTAAAACAGTTTCAGCTAATGTTACTATTACATCTCCAAGCAAAGAAGTGCCAATTAGAATTATACCTAAAGGTAATTTAGCATTTGGTAAATCTATTAAATCAATGGATGCTAATATGTCTAAGATTACTGTGTATGGTGCAGCTGACGCTGTAGAAAAACTAGAACAATTAGAAGTAGAAATAGATGTTAAAGGATTAGACAGAGATAAAGAATTTAATGTTACATTAAAACGTCCTAAAGGAATTACTGAGCTTTCATCTAAGACTATGACAATTAAAGTTACTTTAGATAATTCATCTAGTAAAGAGTTAGAAAATATACCAGTAGGTGCTGAAAACTTAGCTTCTAACTTAAAAGTTCAAGCTTTAACTGAAGCAGATAGACAAGTTACTGTAGTTGTTAAAGGTAGTGAAGATGCTATTAAAGATATAAGTGCTAATGATATTACTGCTTATGTTGATTTATCTAACTATGGTGTAGGAGAACATGAAGTAGAAGTAAAAGTTACTGGTACTGATTTGAAACTTTCTTATGGTTCTAAGACTAAGAAGATAAAGGTAAGAATAACACAAAAATAGAAATTGATTAAATCAATTTCTTTTTTTATGAATAATTATTAAATTTACTCATAATCTTTAGTAACGAGGTGGATTATGAAAAAAATAATATTTGCTGTTTTAATTAGTTGTTTATTATTAACTGGTTGTGGTAAATATAATAAGAATAGTATTATTAATAATATAGAAAAGAAAATTAAAAATGGTTATAAATTAAGTGGTAGTCTTAATGTAATTAATAATGATGAAAATTATGATTATGATGTTGATGTATATAAAAAAAATGATAATTATAAAGTAGTTATTACTAATAAGAATAATGATCATACACAGATTATTTTAAAGAATAAAGATGGTGTTTATGTACTTACTCCAGCTTTAAATAAGTCTTTTAAATTTCAAAGTGATTGGCCATATAATAATTCTCAAATATATTTATTAAATGCTTTATTAAATGATTTAAAAAATGATAAAGATTTAGAATTTAAAGAAAAAGATGATAAATATGTATTTAAGAGTAAGGTTAAATATGTTAATAATACTAAGTTAGATTATCAAAAGTTAGTATTAGGTAAAGACTTAGCATTTGAAAAGGTTATAGTTTATGATAAAGATGGTATAGAGGCTATGACAATGGTATTTGATAATATTGATTATTCTTATAAGTTTAAAAGTAATGAGTTTGATTTAGATACTGTATTATCTAATAGTGAAGAAGAATTAAAGGAAACTAGTAGTTTAGAAGATGTTATATATCCATTATATATACCTAGTGGTACTAAGCTTGTGAATGAAGATAAGATTAAAAAAGATAATGGGGAACGAGTAATAATGAATTATGATGGGGATAAATCATTTTTACTAGTAGAAGAAACAAGTGAAGTCTTTAATGAGTTTACTGTGATACCTACTATAGGTGAGCCATATCAATTGATGGATACTTTAGGAGTAGTTACTAATAATTCATTATCTTGGACTAGTGGAGGAATAGATTATTATTTAGTAAGCGAAGTTTTATCTCAAGATGAAATGATTGAAGTAGCTCAATCTATAAGTGGTATTGTTTCTATGAAATAAATTGTGTTATAATTATTCTGGGTGAGTTATATGGCAAAAAGTAAAAGTAATAGAAAAAGAAATGATAGAAAAAGAATAGAAGAGGTAGTTACTACAGAAAATGATCATATGGATAAGTTTTTTATTGTTGCAGCTGTAATTTTATTCTTATTATGTTTCTATATATTAACTGTATATATTACTAATAAGAATAATGATACTAGTGATAATAAAGAAAATGTAGTAGAAATAAATAATGAATATATTTTATTAGGTAGAAGTTTATCTATGGGTAAAGGTGATTACTATGTATTATTTTTCCATATTAATGATAGTAATGTATATGACGAAATAGTAAATAATTATTCTGGTGATTTACCTGTTTATAAAGTAGATATGAGTATTGCATTTAATAAGAAATATATCACCGATGGTGAATCTAATAAAAATCCTAGTAAAGTTACTGAATTTAAAATAAATGGACCTACTCTTATAAAAGTATCTAATAAAAAAGTAGTAGAATATATTGAAGGTGAAGATGCAATTAGAACTAGTCTAAATTAGTTCTTTTTTCTTCTAAATTGTGTTATTATATTTATAGGAAGATGATGATATGAAAAAGAAAACTAAAAAGAAAAAGAAAAATAATTTTTTTAAAGATATTAAAAAAACTATATCTAAACAATTAAATGGTAAAGATTTAGCATCTTTTACAATATTAGAAGTTGTATTAATTATAATAATAGCTATATTATTTGGAGTTATTGTAGGATACTTTATTAATTATAGTAGAAATGATACTACTAAGGATTCTAATTTAGGTGAAGTTGTTTCTACATATAATAATATAGTAAATAATTATTATGGGGAATTAGATAAATCAGATTTAGCTGAAGCTGCGATTAAAGGAATGGTTGAATCTTTAAATGATCCATATTCCAATTATATGGAAGGTAGTGCTGCTAATAGTTTTAATGAATCTATAGATGGTTCTTTTGTTGGTATTGGTGTAATGATTCAGGATGGTGAAGAATATAATACTGTCATAGAAGTATATGATGATGCACCTGCTAAAAAAGCTGGTATAGAAGTAGGCGATGTAATCATTAAAGTTGATGGTAAAGATGTAAAAGGAATGAATGGAACTGAGCTTGCTAAAATAATAAAAGGTAAAAAAGGAACTAAAGTAGGTATTACTGTTAAGAGAAATGATGAAGAAATTTCAATGGATGTTAAACGTGATGTAGTTGATTTAATTAGTGTAACTGATAAAATTATTGAATATGAAGGAAGAAATATTGGATATATTAGAATAGAAAATTTTGCTGCTAATACATATTCACAATTTTATAAATCATTAAAAGCTTTAGAAAATAAAAAAATAGATTCATTAATTATTGATGTAAGAAGTAATCCTGGAGGACACTTACAACAAACAAAACAAATATTAAGTTTATTCTTTAATAGTAAAACTGTTTTATATCAAATTAAATCTAAGGGAAAAATAGAGAAAGCTTATTCATATTCAAATGAAAGTAGAAAATATCCTGTTGCAGTATTAATTGATAGTGCTAGTGCTAGTGCTTCTGAGATATTAGCATCTTGTTTTAAAGAGAATTATAAAAAAGTATTTATTGTAGGTAATACTACTTATGGTAAAGGTACTGTTCAAAAGACACAAACATTAAAAGATGGTACTACTATTAAATATACTACTGAAACATGGTTAACTTCTAAAGGTAAATCAATTAATGGAGTTGGTGTTACTCCTACTGTAGAGGTTAGTTTAACTGAAGAGTTCGTTAAAAATCCTTGTGATGATAATGATGATCAATTAAAAGAAGCATTAAATAAATTAAAAGAGTCTAAATAGACTCTTTTTCTATGCAATTTATTACGAGTTGATATCCTTCTTTATTAGGACTACAAGTGGTTAATATTAATTGCTTTTTTAATTCTTTATTAAAATTAATATAACCATTCTTTTTTTCTTCCCATATATCTTTTACTTTATAAATACTTTTTTTATTTTTAATTATTAAAATAATTTCATCATTTAATTCTAATTTATTTAATTCTTGAAAATAGGCAATTGGACCTATACCGGAATGAGCTGC
>CADALJ010000011.1:0-20832 GCA_902788735.1 uncultured Erysipelotrichaceae bacterium | reverse complement strand
ATAATTCTTCTTTTAAATTTATTTTATTAATAATAATTTTACCATAAGTATTATCTTTTGATTTATTAGTTTCATTACTTATTTTTACTATAGATAATGGTGTAGATATTAATAGTAATAGTAATAATAGTATGTATAATCTTTTTACCATAATATTAATAAGAGTTTAATTATTTCTATTAATAAATAGTTATTAGTTTTTGTATTAGGTACTTCTATTTTTAAGTCTTTTAATTCTATTAATTCATTATCAGTATTATCTATAGTAATAGTAAAATCATCTACTTTTGTATATCCTTTTGTAGTATTTATTTGTTTAAAAGTATATTCTCCATAGGGAAGAGTTATTTCTGCTTTACCTAAGCCATCTGTAGTAATAGTAGATATTTTTTCATAATTAGAATTATATATTTCAAAAGATATATCTTTTTCACCTTTTAAAGTATTAGTATCTCCATATTTTTTTTCTATTGTAATAGTTTCTACTATTACTTGGTGTTTGCTTTTTTCTTTAGTTATATTTATCTCATAAGTATTAGTATCTACTAAATAACCAGTACCTGATTGTTTTTCTTTTAGATAGTATTTTCCAAAAGGAATATTACTTATTATAGCTTGATTATTTATTATTTCTAAATCTTTTATAAGATTATTATTTTCGTCATATAGAGAGTATATAGCTCCATCTAGGGAAGCTTCACCTTTTGGAAGAATAGATTTTGTATCTTTATCTATTTTTGTTAATTCTATTTCTGTTTTAATTACATTAACTTTAAATGATGTAGTTACTTTAGGTAAATCACCTGTTTTTATTAGATTTTGACTATCTTTTGAATTATAGAATATATATGGTTTATTATATACATTATCTTCTTTAGATATATTATAGGTATATGTTTTTTCTATTGTTGGATTAATAGTTAATTTATTATTTTCTAAAGAAAAGTTTTCTCCTTCTACTTTGATATTTGAAAAGTCTTTTTCTAATATTAAACTATTACCACTAATAATTGTATATTCTTCATCAAAACTAGGTAACTTGGTATAATTATCTACTAAATCATTAATTTCTTTAATTGCACCTGTATATATTTCTAGTCTAGGTCCATTAAGAGATTTAGTGAAATAATAATCACCATCTGCTGCTGTTTGCCAAATTAGAAATTGTGTTATTGCATACCAAACAGGATGAGTGTGATTACCATATCCATATCCAAAATGGGCTATTTTAGCTATTCTATCCATTTGAGAAGGTGTTAGATTATATGGATTAGTGGTTGTTTCATAAGATGCATTTTCATTAAATGTAGAGAATGGTTCAATACAATAAGCAAATTCATTAGTACCTGTTTTTCTAAAGAATCTTGCTTGTTGAAAATATGTTATATGACTATTATAATCATATTTGTTCATATAGACATTATCTATATATTCAGCTTCGTAAAAGGTTGCACTTTCTGCTTTTACATTTATAATTGATATAAATGATAAAGCTAATAATATTAAGAAAAAATTTATTTTTTTTATAAAAATCCCTCCTTCTTTTTCTTAATGAGCTAGATACTATCACTTATATTTTTCTTTTACAAATTGAACATTTTAATAATTCTATTAATATATTTATTGAAAAATAAAAATTCACTAGGTGAATTATTATTTTTGAGATATAATTTATAGTTGAAAAAACAAGTTTATATATATATTAAAAAAAATTATAATTATGGTATAATATGTTTGTTGAGGTGATTAGATGAACGATATTGAAATCTCTAAGAAAAGTATAAAAAAACCTATTACTGAGGTAATTAAAAATATTGGATTAAGTGAATCTGATGTATCTATTTATGGAAATTATAAAGCTAAGATAGATTTAAAGGATTATAAGAAAGTTGAACATAATCCAAAATTAGTATTAGTAACTGCTATTTCTCCTACTCCATATGGTGAAGGTAAAACTACTGTTAGTATTGGACTTAATGATGCATTATGTAGTTTAAATAGAAAAAGTATTGTATGTTTAAGAGAACCTTCAATGGGGCCTGTGTTTGGATTTAAAGGAGGAGCTACTGGTGGAGGACTTGCTCAAGTGGTACCTATGGAGGATATTAATCTTCATTTTACTGGGGATTTACATGCAATTACTTCGGCTAACAATCTAATTAGTGCAGCTATTGATAATCATATTTATTTTGGTAATAGTTTAGATATTAAGAAAGTATTGTTTAAAAGATGTTTAGACGTTAATGATAGGGCTCTTCGTAGAATTAAGATAGGCGACAGAGAAGAAAGTTTTACTATAACTGCTGCTAGTGAAGTAATGGCTTTATTTACTTTAGCTTCTAGTCTTGATGATTTAAGAGAAAGATTAGGAAGAATAGTAATTGGTATAAATAGTAAAGATGAATATATTTATGTAAAAGATTTGAAATTAGAAGGGTCTTTAATTGCTTTATTGAAAGATGCATTTAAACCTAATGTAGTTCAAACAATTGAGAATAATCCAGCATTTATTCATGGTGGGCCTTTTGCTAATATAGCTCATGGATGTAGTAGTATAGTTTCTACTAAAACTGCAATGCAATTGGCTGACTATGTTATTACAGAAGCAGGATTTGGTGCTGAATTAGGTGCTGAGAAATTCTTTGATATTAAATGTAGGGTAGGAGAATTAACTCCTTCTAAAGTAGTATTAGTTGCTACTATAAAAGCTTTAAAATATCATGGTGGATGTAGTGGATCTATTTATGATGAAGACTTTGATTCTTTAGAAAAGGGATTTGCTAATTTAGATAAGCATTATTCTAATTTATGTAAATTTGGTGTTCCTGTAATTGTTTGTTTAAATAAATATGGTACTGATACTGATAGTGAAATAGAAACTTTCATAAAACATTGTATGAAAAATGGTTATACTTATACAGTAGTTGATTCTTATAATCAAGGTGGAAAAGGTTCTATTGATTTAGCTAATAAAGTTCTTGAAGAAAAAGAAAGTAATTTTAGATACTTGTATGAATTAGAAGAAAGTTATGTTGATAAGATAAATAAAGTATGTAAGGAAATATATGGAGCTAAAAATGTTAATATTAGTGAAGAAGCTATGATGAAATTAAGTTTTTTAGAAAAAAATGAAATAGCTAATCTTCCAATTTGTGTAGCTAAAACACAATATTCTTTCTCTGATGATAAGAATAAATTAGGTGTTCCTACTGATTTTGATGTTACAGTTAAGGATGTTCAATTATATTTAGGAGCAGGTTTTTTAACTGTTTATTTAGGCGATATATTAACTATGCCTGGTTTACCTAAAGAACCTAATTATGAAGTTATTGATGTTGTAGATAATGAAATAGTAAATTTAAACTAAAAAAAGAAGTTACTCTGTAACTTCTTCTTTTTTCTTTTCTATACATTTCTTTTCGTCTTTTGAATATTCTTTATTAGTATCATTACATTTACATGTGCTGCCATCTAGTTTAGCATCATCTGGACAAGTAGTAGTTGTTTCAGGAGCAATTATTGTAGGTCCTGGATCTCTTACTTCTACTTTTCCTTGGTATGTAACTCCTTTATAAATAATATAGTAAGTATAATCTCCTTGATTTTGAGTATCTACTTTTGATATATCAAGTGTTAAATTATTATATACTTCATCAGATATTTCTCCTTCAATAAATGTACGAGGGTTACTTGATAAAGATTCTTTTGTTTTTAGTTTTATACTTTTTAATGTAAGAGTTACATTGGGTAATTCTTTTTCTTTTACTTTTATTTCACCAATATATTTCTTTTTACCATAAGTAATTGTATATTTATAAGTTCCTGCTTGATTAATATTAACTAATGATGTATCTAGTTTTAATGCTTTAATAGTAGATTCTTTTAGTTTTTCTACATCATCTAAAAAATCTTTAATATTAACACTTATAGGATTATTAATTTCTATTTCAATATTTTTAACTTTAATTTCATCTGTTTTAGCTTGAGCTTCAGCTATTTTATTTTTTTCTACACTTACTGTATATTTGGTATGAACTATTTGTTCATTTTTAGCGTTTAGTACTAAACCACTACCAATCATAAAAATACTAAAGGCAGCTAGTGTAGTTGAGAATATACGTGTTTGTTTTTTAGATAATTTCATAAACATAACTCCTATCCTGTATATTAATTATATCTTATAATAGTTGGTTATACAAGTCCTATTTTATTGACAAAATACTAAAAATTTGGTATAATTAAAACAGTTAAGAGGGAGTAGTTCCCATTCAAAAAAGAATGGTTTTTCATTCGTCAGGACGAATTAAATTCCGGATGAAAAATAGTAATAGAACAAGACTTTTACATGTGTAAGGGTCTTGTTTTTTGATGCCTTACATAAACTGGAAAAGGAGGTATCGAGTATGGAAAAACATTCTAAAGTAAAAAATCTAAACATTAGAAAGAAAGCAATAGCAATGGCTACTGCAGGTGTATTAGCAACAGTAGTATTAACAGGATGTAATCAACAAGTAATGGATGTTAAATTAAAGTTTAATAAAGCTATTATATTCCGTGGTGATACTGCAACTATTGTTGAAATAGAAAAATGGAATGATTATGATGGAGAACAACTTCAATTAATTACACCTGATGGATTAGTAATTGTTACATCATCATATGATACTAAATTAATCAATGATGAGAAGTCATTACTTACAGCTGAAGATGTTGCTAGAAGTATTGGTGGAGATGATATCGAAATCAGATATTTAGAAAAACATGAAAAAGGTAATGTTAAATCTAAATAAATTGTAATATAATTTAAGTGAGGTGAAGTTATGGTAATAGGATGGTTTATAGCTTTTGTAATATTACTTTTAATTGAACTAGTGACTGTGAACTTAGTAACTATATGGTTTGCAATAGGTGCAGTAGCTGCTATTATAACAACAATATTTACTGATTCTATTTTGATTCAATGTATTGTTTTTACAGTAGTTAGTGTTATTTCACTTTTAATCACAAGACCATTATTTAAAAAATTTAAGTTATTTGAGGTTACCCCAACTAATTCGGATAGAGTAATTGGAAAAGTAGGAGAAGTTACAAAAAGAATAGGGAAAAATAAATATGGTGAAGTAAAAGTTTATGGAAATACTTGGACTGCTTCTAGTGATAAGGCGATTAACGTAGGAGAAAGAGTTAAAGTATTATCTATAGATGGTGTAAAATTAGTAGTAGAAAAGGAGAAAAAATAATATGATCGGAATTATCGGAATTATAATATTAATAATATTAGTATTGATTTTTATATCTGGAATTAAAATTATTCCACAATCAAAGGCTTATGTAGTTGAGCGACTTGGAGCATATCATAGAACTATGCAAACTGGTATGCATTATGTAATACCTTTTATTGAAAGAATTTCAAATAAGGTTAGTTTAAAGGAAATAGTAAAAGACTTTGAACCACAACCAGTTATCACAAAAGATAACGTTACAATGCAAATTGATACAGTAGTTTATTTCCAAATTACTGATCCTAAACTATATTCATATGGTGTTGAAAACCCAATTAATGCAATTGAAAATTTAACAGCAACAACTTTACGTAATATAATTGGTGAGTTAGAGTTAGATGAAACATTAACTAGTAGAGATGTTATTAACACTAAAATGAGAAGTATCTTAGATGAAGCAACAGATCCATGGGGAGTTAAAGTTAATCGTGTAGAGGTTAAAAATATTTTACCTCCTAGAGATATTCAAGAATCTATGGAAAAGCAAATGAGAGCTGAACGTGAAAGACGTGAAGCTATATTAAAAGCTGAAGGTGAGAAGAAAGCTGCAATCTTAATCGCTGAAGGTGAAAAAGAAAGTACTATTTTAAGAGCAGATGCAGAAAAAGAAGCTAAGATTAAACAAGCTGAAGCTGAAGCAGAATCTATCTTAAAGATTCAAGAAGCTACTGCACAAGGATTAAAATTACTAAAAGATGCTAAAATGGATGAAGCTGTATTAAAATTAAAGAGTTATGAAGCAATGGTTAATGTAGCTAATGGTACTGCTACTAAGATTATTGTTCCTAGTGATTTACAAGGAATAGTAACTGCTGGTACAGTTTTAAAAGAATCTTTTGATGATAAAAAAGAAACTAAATAGTTTAAGCACCATGTATGGTGCTTTTTTATTTTTTAGTTTATAATTGTTATGGAGGTAATATGAAAAAAGATAAGAGTTATTATTGGTTAATTCCTGTAGGAATAGGTGTATTTTTATTAATTGGTGGAACTATAGTTATATTTATGTGGTCAGTTTTTGCTGGGGTAAATGGAATACTTAAAAATGTATCTAAAGATATACAAGGTAGTTGGTTATGTAATGATACATTAAATGTAGATATTAATAAGAATACTTTAAATACATATTCTAATGATAGAAGTGATGTTATTAATGCAACATATAAAGTAAATCATTTTACTACGACTAATGGTCATAATGAATATGAATTAATAGTTAAGACTTATAAAGTTCAAGGAAATAAAAATGAGACTACTGTGAATACTAAAATAGAGATGGACAGTAGTAATAAAGATGAAATGACAATGACTAATCCAAAAACAGGAGTAATAATTAGATGTAAAAAAAGATAACTAACCAGTTATCTTTTTTCCTTGATAAGTATCTCTTTTAACCATTTCTTTATCTATATCATTTAATACACAAAACTTTTTTACTAACCATTTTGGTTCTATTAAGTCTTCTAGTTTAGGGTCTCCTGTTATTCTATGGATTACTATTTCAGGTCTTAATAATTCTAACTCATCTACTACAATATCAATATATTCTTCTTTTGTTAATACATGAAATGGATGCTCTTCATAATATTTTTCTAATCTAGTGTTTTTAGTAATACTTAACATATGTATTTTAATTCCTTGAATATCTAATTTATTTAGATATTTAACTGTATTTAGCATATCTATTTTAGTTTCATTTGGTAATCCATTAATAATATGAACTACTACATCTATGTTTCTTTCTCTTAATTTTTTTACCATATCTTCAAAGCATTTTAGTGTATGACATCTATTAATAAGAATAGATGTTTCTTCTTTTATAGTTTGTAGTCCTAATTCAATAGTTAGATATGTTCTTTTATTTAAGTCTTCTAAATAATCTAAACATTCATCAGTTATTGAGTCTGGACGAGTTGCGATATTTATTCCTATAACATCTTTATATGTTAAAACTTCTTCATATATTTCTTTTAGTCTATCAAGTGGCGCATAGGTATTAGTTCTTGCTTGAAAGTAAGCAATATATTTTGCTTTAGGCCATTTTTTTAACATCATATTTTTAATTTCTTCAAATTGTTTTTTTATTTCATCTTTTGGATTACCAGCAAATTCTCCACTACCTGATGATGAACAATAAATACATCCACCTATACCTTTTGTTCCATCTATATTAGGACAAGTAAAACCTGCATTAAGACTTACTTTAAATATTTTTTCATTAAATCTATTTTTATAGAAATAGTCTAATGTATGATATCTTTTATTAGTATTTGAATATTTAAACATAATATCACCAGCTAGAATAATAACATAATCTATAACTTTTTTCAAATATGTGATAAAATTATAGTAGGTGAGAGTATGAAGAAAACTAAAATTACGATTAAACCTAAAGCTCTTAAAGTATTGAAGATTGTAGGAGTTATTTTTTGTTTATTACTAGGTATATTTTTATTTTATTTAAAACAAATAAATGATTTAAATAAATTAGGTTATAGTAATAAAGCTAGTAATAATATATTATTTTCTTTTAAAAAAGATTATGTGATGTCTATAGGTAAGAATAAGACTTTAAATAAGGCTTTTGAAAGTGATGATTATATTGAAGATAATTTAGATAATTATCGTAGAGTTAAATATGTAAGTCATAAAGATTTAATTAAAAATATTAATAAGGCAATAAAAGTTGGTTATAAATATAATGAGATTAATATTATATTTAGTCATGGTGATAATGATAGTGTTAAGAGATTCTTAAAAAGAGAAAAAGTAAAATATTTAGAAGAGTTTTTTTCTATTTCATATGCTAAATTAGATAATTATGATAGATATATAAATTATGCTGATGAAACTGGGGAAGATGAAGATGTTACTGTATTATGTGTTAATCTTGATTTAGATAAGCCTGATTATGAAGAAGCAAAATTAGTAGAGAAATTTTCTATTGATATGTTGGTTAATAAACATAGATATTTAGATGAAAAATATGAACCTAATGATTTAATGGAAATACCTTTAGAGTATGCTAGTGAAGAAGGTATGAAAAGTAGTAGAATAGCTTTTAATGCTTTTAGAGAAATGAGTAATGCTGCTAGTAAAGAAGGGTATGGAATAATTATTAATTCGGCATATAGAAGTTATCAAGATCAAATAGATATAGCAGAATATTATAAAAAATGGTATGGACAGGGTTATGTAGATAAATATGTAGCAAAACCTGGATTTTCTGAACATCAAACTGGACTTGCTTATGACATTGGTAGTAAAAGTGTTAATGTATTTGCAAATTCTAAAGAATATGAGTGGATGAAAAATAATGCTTATAAATATGGATTTATTGAAAGATTTACTAAAAAATATGAAAATATTACAGGATTTAGACAAGAAACATGGCATTATAGATATGTTGGTAAGGATATAGCTAAGTATATTCATGAAAATAATATTTCATTTGAAGAATACTTTGCAGTGTATCTAGATAAATAGGAAGTAATTCCTATTTTTTTTTCTTTAAATATTCTATTATTTATGTTATTATGTTAATAGAGTATAAGAAGGTGTTTTGTATGTATCCACTTGGAAAACAATTTGAAGTAGATTATACGAAGGCTAAGAGTGATGGAAAAGCAATTATCTTAGGTAATAATTATAGGATTTCTGTTATTACAGAAAGAGTTGTTAGACTTGAGTATTCACCTAATGGCCAATTTAACGATAGACCAACACAGCTTATTAAAAAGAGAAATGTTGGGCTACCGGATTTTTATGTTAGACAAGATGCTACTATGCTTGAACTTACTACAAAATACATGTCTTTAACTTATATTAAAAATCAACCTTTTGTAGGTACTAAACTAGACCCTATAAAAAATTTAAAAATTACTCTTTTATCAAAAGAGAGAGATAGAAATAAAGATTGGTATGTAGGACATCCCGAAGTTAGAAATATGTTAGGTAATATGTCTAGTGTTGATAATTCTATTGCTAGTAACTTACAAAAAGGATTATATTCATTAGAAGGTTTTGCTTCTATTGATGATTCTAATAGTAAAGTTATTATGGAAGATGGTACTTTAGCTAATCCACTACCAAATCATTTAGATATATATGTTTTTATGTATGATAGGGATTTTAGACAAGCTTTATTTGATTATTTTAAAATGACTGGTGCTCCAGCTTTAATACCACGATATGCATTAGGTAATTGGTGGAGTAGAAATACAACTTATGATGATAAATCAGTAAATGATTTAATTAGAAATTTTGAAAGAAAAAAAATACCTATATCAGTATTATTATTTGATCATGATTGGCATATTAGGGATATAGGTGAAAATAAAGGACTTAAAACAGGATTTACATTTAATGATAAATTATTTAAAGATCCTAGTAAAACAATAAATGATTTACATAAGAAGGGTATTCGTGTAGGTTTATGTGTTAATCCTTTAGACGGTATATATCCCCATGAAAAATATTATCCTCAAGCTAGAGAAGCTTTAGGTGTAAAGGCTAATACAATTATTAATTTTGATCCATTAAATCCTAAATTATTGGATGTATTATTTAAAATGTTTTTACATCCATTAGAATCATTAGGAGTAGATTTTTTCTGGAATGATTCTAAGGGAGATATTACTAAATTATGGGCGTTGAATCATTATATGTATTTAGATTCAGGAAGAGATAGTAGTAAGCGTGCGTTACTTCTTTCTCGTGGAGGAATTATTGCACCTCACAGATATCCTATATTATATGGAGGAAGTAGTGAGATTAGTTGGCAAAGATTAAAAGAATTACCATTCCTTTACTTGAATGCAGCTAATGTTGGAGTTAGTTGGTGGAGTCATGATGTTGGAGGTAACCATGGTGGTATAGAAGATGGAGAATTATATCTTAGATATCTTCAATTATCTACATTTGGTCCTATATTAAGATTCCATGGAGCTAGAGGAAGATACTATAAAAAAGAGCCTTGGTTATGGGATGCTAAAACTGAAAATATTGCCGCAGACTATTTACGTCTACGTCATAGATTAATACCATATTTATATACAGAAGGGTATAATTATACAAAGAGCGGAACTCCTTTAATTCAGCCTTTCTATTATAATTATATGTGGGTTTATGATGATGAATTGTATCGTAATCAATACTATTTAGGTTCACAATTATTAGTGTGTCCAATACTTGAGCCTAAAGATCCTGTTATGAATCGTAGTATTCATAGATTCTTTGTACCTGATGGTACTTGGTATGATTTAGTTACAGGTAAGAAATTTCCTGGAAATAAGAAGTATGTTTCATTCTTTAAAGAAGAGGATTATCCAGTATTTGCACATTCTGGATCAATTATTCCTTTTTCTAATAGAAGTGATTATAATAATGTTTCTCTTCCAACAGATTTGGAAATTCAAATATTCCCGGGAGCTAGTAATACTTATACTTTATATGAAGATGATGGTATAACTTCTTTGTATAAACAAGGATATTTTTTAAAGACTTCTATAGATTATAACTATTTAAGAAATAATTATACTGTAATAATTAGATCTATAGATGGTAAGAGTGGAATAGCTCCAGAAAAACGTAATTATAAGATGGTATTTAGAAATACTAAGGAAGCAGAAAATGTTACTGTTTACTTTAATGCTGATAAATTAGAGTCAGAAAATTATGTAGATGGTAATGACTTTATAGTTGAAGTTAGAAATGTCCCTACAATAGGTCAATTAACTATTAACTGTAAAGGTAAAGATATTGAAATAGATGCAGTTAGACTTATTAATGATGATATTGATAGTATTTTAATGGATTTAAAAATTGACACCTATCTAAAAGAAGAAATTGCTGGTATAATATTTGGTGAGTTACCAATTAATAAAAAAAGAATTGAACTTCGTAAATTGAAGAGTAAGGGGTTATCTAAAGAACATGTTAATTTATTCTTGAAATTATTAGAATATATTAATGAATTTTAGGAGGTTTATATGACAAATATACGTACAAGACGATTAGAAGTAATTAAACTAAAATTGATAAAGAGAGATTTATCAGAATTAGATTTAGATAATGAGTATGATTTATATGATTCTTTATTATATAAAACATTTGTAGATGGTGAATTTGACGATGTATTTTTATCAGATAATATAGAAAGTTTAGAGAAAAATGAAAGACAAGAAGTAATTGATTTAGCTAGAAAGTATAATTCTTTATGTTTCTATAATGGTGATTTTAATAGTTGGATTGATTCTATAGAGGGTGTTACTGGATCAAATTATGATTTAATTAGTGAAAAATTATTAGATAATTTTGATTATTTAATGAGACTTGCTAAAAATGGTGGAGAAGATGTTTTAAGATTTTTAAATAAATTTCAAACTATTCCACAATTTAAAAATTGTGCTGTTATAGATAAGCTAAGATCTATGGATAATGATTCATCTAAAGTGTTTGATGGTATATTAGAGACTATTTTAATAGAGATGTCTAAAAAAGATGGTGCTTATAAAGATTTTACTGATACTCAAAAAATAATTATGTGTGATAATTTAGATGGAATTATATATAAAAAATATGATGATGAATCAAATATAGTACCTATTAATGAATTAAAAAAATCAATTCTTGAAGAGTTTGAAGAAGATGATTATCCTATTAATGCAATAGATTCTGAGACTTTTAAATATATAATAGAGGATATTTATTCTAGTCATCAAATTACAGCATTGAAAAGATAACAAAGACTTGAAATATTTTAGTTTTGTATTATAATATACATATATTTTGTGATGAAAAAGAAGTAGTAATAAATTAATTTCTTGTAGAGAGTCTATGGTTGGTGAAAATAGATATTAATTATTTATGAACTTGTCTTTGGAGCAATTGGTTAATCCCGTTATAGATTTTGAGGTAAGGAAACTTACAAATTAAGGTGGTACCACGAGAATTTCGTCCTTAGGATGAAGTTCTTTTTTTTGGGAGGTTTTATGGAAAAATTAGTTTATGAATTAATACTATTTTTAATTTCATTTGTATTGGTATTTTTGCTCTATCAGATATTTATTGTTAGAAGAGCTAAAAGTAAAAAGAATCCAAAAGAACCTTTTGAGGTTACTTATTTAGTTTCAAAATACAAATTAGATTTAAAAAAGGTTAATTATAAGAATTTACTTAGAGTAATATCTATAGTTTCATCTTTTGATATTGCATTAGTTGTATCTATTATAGTATTACTTAAAAGTTTTATTTTGGAAATTATAGTGGGATTTATATCTATTTTGGTAATTATATTAGTTAGTTATCATTTAATTTATTTAATTTATAAAAAGAAAGGAATGATTAAAAATGAATCAAAAAGAAATAGAGGTTAAATGGCAAAAATATTGGGATGAACATAAATCATTTAAAGCAGAAAATGGAGGGGACAAGAAGCCTTATTATATATTAGTAGAGTTCCCATATCCAAGTGGAGCTGGACTACATGTTGGACATGTAAGAAGTTATACTGCTCAAGATGCGATAGCTAGAATGATGAGAATGCAAGGATATAATGTTTTATATCCAATGGGTTGGGATGCTTTTGGAGCACCAGCTGAACAATATGCAATAAAGAATCATATTCACCCAAAAGAGGCTGTTAAAGAAAATATTAAAACATTTAAAGCACAAATGAAGTCCATAGGATTTTCGTTTGATTGGGATAGAGAATTTTCTACAACTGATCCTGAATATTATAAATGGACTCAGTGGCAATTTTTACAATTTTATAAACATGGTATGGCTTATAAGGATACTATTCCAGTTAACTGGTGTCCAGTATGTAAGAGTGTTTTAAGTAATGAAGATGCTGCTGGAGGAGTTTGCGAAAGATGTGGTAGCCAAGTAGAACAAAAGGAAAAGAGTCAATGGATGCTTAAGATGAGTGAGTATGCAGAAGACTTATTAAAAGGATTAGATGATACTAATTTTGCAGATAGAGTTAAGCTTGGTCAAATTAATTGGATTGGTAAATCAACAGGTGTTGAAGTTGATGTAGATATAGTAGGTGGAGGAAAATTCTCTATATTTACTACTTGTCCAGAGACTATCTATGGTATTACATTCTTTGTTATTGCACCTGATGGAAAATTAATTAAAGAGTTAATGCCTAGAGTTGAAAATAAAGATGAAGTTAATGCATATATTAAAGAAACTTCTATGAAGTCTAATATGGATAGAACTGAACTTAATAAAGGTAAAACTGGTGTAGAAGTTAAAGGTATTAAAGCAATTAATCCAGTTAATGGAAAAGAAGTTCCTATCTTCTTAGGTGATTTCGTATTAGGTGATTATGGTACAGGTGCTGTTATGGCAGTACCAAGTCATGATCAAAGAGACTTTGAATATGCAAAAGAACATAATTTAGAAATAATTCAAGTAATTGATTGTGGAGATATAAGTGAACACGCTATTGAAAAGACTGAATATATGGGACATGATTATAAGATGATTAATTCAGATAAATTCAATGGTATGACAGTGGATGTTGCTCGTGAAAAAATATCTGATATGTTAGTTGAAAAAGGATTGGGAAGAAGAGTTAATAATTATAAAATGAGAGATTGGATTTTCTCTAGACAAAGATTCTGGGGTGAACCAATTCCTATGGTTAATTGTCCTAAATGTGGTTGGGTTCCTATGAATGAAGAAGATTTACCACTATTACTTCCTGATGTTGCTGAATATGAACCTACTGAAGATGGTGAAAGTCCATTGGCTAACATCACTGATTGGGTAAATTGTAAGTGTCCTAAATGTGGAGGAGATGCAAAAAGAGAAACAGATACAATGCCTAACTGGGCTGGTTCATCTTGGTATTTCTTAAGATTTATGGATCCTAAGAATGATAAAGAATTTGCTTCAATGGACGCCATGAAATATTGGAATAGAGTAGATTGGTATAATGGTGGTATGGAACATACTGCTAGACACTTACTTTATGCAAGATTCTGGGTACAATTCTTATATAATATTGGATTAGTTCCACATAAAGAAATGATTTGGACAAGAGTTAGTCATGGTATGGTATTAGGTAGTGATAATGTTAAGATGTCTAAGTCTAAAGGAAATGTAATTAATCCAGATGATATAGTTAATGAATATGGTGCAGATACTCTTCGTACTTATGAAATGTTTATGGGAGATTATCAAATGGATGCTCCATGGAATACTGATTCATTAAAAGGATGTAAGAGATTTATTGATAAAGTAGCTAGATTAATTGATAAAGTAAATGACAAAGATGGATTTACTGAAAGTTTAGAAGTATTACAAAATAAAACTATTAAGAAGATTGAATATGATTTAACTCATATGGGTTATAATACTGCAATATCTAGTTTAATGATTTTAACTAATGCTTATGATGATTTGGATTCTATTACTAAAGAAGATTATAGATTATTACTTACTTTATTAAATCCAATTGCTCCTCATATAACTGAAGAGTTAAATGAAAAACTTGGATTTAGTCCAATTTGTGAAAGTTCATGGCCAGAATGTGATGAGACTAAGATAGTAGAAGATACTAAAGAAATAGCTGTTCAAGTTAATGGTAAGGTTCGTGGAACAATAGAAATTCATATAAGTGATGACGATAATTCTATTAAAGAAAAAGCTATGGAAAATGATAATGTTAGAAAACATATTGAAGGACATGAAATAATAAAAGTAATAGTTATTAAAGGAAAAATAGTTAATATAGTTATAAAATAAGGGGGGTATTTTCTCCTTATTTTTTGACTTTTTATAGGTACTGTGCTATAATATAGCGCAATTAAAGGGGCGATGTTTATGTTGTTAAGTGAAACAAGAAAAGCCAGGGTCGAGAAGATAATTGAAGAGAAGATGGCTAGTGGTAATTATCCAGTAGCTGATTTAACTTTGTTTGATTCAGTTAAGAATTTAGATATACCGGGTGATAAAAAATTAAAACTTTCTATAGAGTATACATATGATGAGTATATTGATTATTTAAAGCAAATAAAAGAATTATTAACTGAACATAAACAAAAAGAATTTCAAAGAACTTTAAGAAATATGGATATTATTGATAATCAAGCACTTGAACAAGAAGATTCATTCTTGATTGCTTTAAGTATTCAAGTTACTGGTGATAGAAAATTTGCAATTACTGAAATGATTAAGAACTATGGAAATGAACTAGATAGAGAAAAATTTTTAAAATTCCATGACTTAATATTAAAAGGTACAACAAGTTATGATAAATTAGGATTTAGGGATAGAAATACTAAGTTTGTTGGTACTTGGGCTCCAAATGAGGAAGAACCAACTATTAGTTATTTTCCAATAGATTGTAGAGATGTTCCTAAAGCAACAGATTTATTTATGAACTTTTATAATATACATATTAATGATTTATCAAAAGATTATGTTGAATTTGTTAGACCAATTGTATACCATGGTTTAATAGCAGCATTACAATTATTTAATGATGGTAATACAAGATATGGTAGATTATTCCAACATGTTGAATTATGGGGTATGTTAAGTCAATATGATGATACTAAAACAGAATTACCAATTCTTTATGCGACAAGACAATATATACCGCATAGAAATGAATATAGAAAATTAATTCAAGATATAGTCACAAAAAAAGATGATGAAGCTTGGAAGGAATGGATTTCATTTAATCTTAAGAGATTACAAGATGGTATGTATAAGGCAGAAGAAGATTTAAAACAAATTACTAAGAGAAGATAATATCTTCTCTTTTTTCTACATATTTTTATATATTTAATATTTATAATTTTATTGGTGATTATATGAAAGTAAAAATATTTGATTATGAAGATGAAATTGATTTAGAAGAGGATATTAATAGTTTTATAAATGATAATAATATAGAAGTAATTGATATTAAGTATCAAGTTAGTTCTTCTATATTTGGAGAAGAGCAAGTATTTTGTTTTTCAGGGATGATTATTTATATAGAAAAATAATCATCTTTTTTATGTTATAATAATAATAGTGATGAATATGAAAGATGTAACTATGAAGAAAGGCAATTTTATAAAAGGTGCTTTAATCACGACACTTGGTATAGTTATTGCAAAGATATTAGGTATAGTATATGTTATACCATTTCATGCAATAATAGGTGATGAAGGTGGTGCTTTATATGGATATGCCTATACAATTTATACTTTGTTTGTATCTTTAGCTTCAGCTGGAGTTCCACTAGCTATTTCTAAACTAGTAAGTGAGTATCAAACAATGGGATACTATAGAGCTAAGAAACGTGTATTTGCTTTTGGTAGAATGATTGCTTTATTAGCTGGATTTATTTCATTTATAATTATTCTTATTTTGGCACCACTTTTAGCTAAAGCAGTACTTGGCAATACAGTAGGTGGTAGTAGTATAAAAGATGTTACTTTTGTTATTAGAGTAATAGGTACTGCAATTTTAATAGTTCCTACATTAAGTATTTATAGGGGTTATTTTGAAGGACATAGATTATTTAGTCCACCATCTATATCTCAAGTTATTGAGCAGTTAATAAGAGTTATAATTATAATATTTGGAAGTTTAATAGCGATTAAAGCATTTAAGTTAGATTTGTCTAGTGCAGTAGGAGTTGCTTTAATGGGAGCTACTATTGGAGCTATTGCTTCATATATTTATTTAGTTGATAAAAAGATAAAAAATAAACAAGTATTTGATGAGAGAATACGTAGTGTTAATGAACCTAAAATTAGTAATAAAACTATATTTAAAAAAATAATATATTATGCGATACCATTTATTATGATTGATGTATTTAAATCACTTTATAATTATGTAGATATGTTTACAGTAGTTAAAGGATTAGTTAATTATGCTAATTTTGCAACTAAAGATGCTGAAGTAATTTATTCTATGTTATCTACGTGGGCTAATAAGTTTAATATGATAATACTTGCTATTTCTACTGGAGTAGTAGTTAGTTTAATTCCTAATCTTACGGAGAGTATTGTTAAGAAGGAACATGGTGTTATTGAAAAGAAGATAAATCAAGCTTTAGGCGTACTTTTATATTTAACTATTCCTATGACTTTTGGAATAAGCTTTTTAGCTAAACCTATATGGTTATTATTCTATGGTGAAAGTTTATACGGATCTAGTGTACTTGCTTATTATATATTTGTAGGATTCTTTATAGGTTTATTTACTTCATTAATTATAATCATTCAAACATTGAAGGATAAAAAGGTTGTATTAATTAGTTTGATTACTGGAGTTATTATAAAAATACTTTTAAATAATTATTTATTGAGAGCTTTTTATAATATTAATATGCCATCATATTATGGGGCAATAACAGCATCTATTATAGGATACTTGGTATCTTCAATTATTTGTTTAGTTGTATTAAGGAAAAAATATAAAATTAATTTTGAGGAAATAGTTAATAATTTTATTAATATAATGTGTTCATCTTTCTTAATGGTTATAGTACTATTTATTTGTAAGTTATTTATTCCAATTACTTCTACTACTAGAATTATGAATTTAGTAATTATATTAGGTTATACAGTAATTGGAGCTATATATATTTAAAATACTTAATAAACTATTTTTTAGAAAATAAAAAGAAGCAAATGCTTCTTTTTTAGTAATTAGATAGTTTTAGTTTTAGGATTAATTATTTCATCTACTGATTCTTGTTGTATATATACTTGGTCTACTGAACCATATTCTTCATATGGAAAGTAGTTTATAAGTTTTTCAGCATTATATCCAAATACGCTTTCATATCCTTCTATAGCTATTTCTTCATTTGTTTTTATATCAATATATATACTTGGGTCTTCTTCAATTACATACATGTATCCAATTTCACCTTTAGGTGTTATACCATATGTCATATCATAATGTGATTTATGTTCTTTTATACATAAATGTGTTTCATCATCTGAAGTAAGTTTGTATAGATCTTTTAAAAGATATTCATTATCATTATATATAACAGTAGCAGTATTATTATAAGATTCAGGAGTATTATATCCTATAAATTTTACGTATGCAAGAGTACCGCCTATCATTGCAGCAATTGTTCCACCAGCTATTATTAATTTAAGATTTTCACTATCCATTATTCATCACCCTTAGTTTTTCAGTATATTCCCTTTTTTTTCGCATTATTATAGCATATTTTGTTCAAAAAGTAAAATACTAGTTAATTCTAACTAGTATTTTTTTAATTTTTACCTATTTTTTTAATACCATGGTATGTACCAAAAGCTAGTTTATATACTCTATACCAGAATTTAGATACTACTAAATCGTATTCACCTATTAATTCTACTACGTGACCTCCAAAAGATTTTTTAAATAGATATAATCCATATAATGGGTTTTCTTTTCTAAAGTCTCCTGTGATACCATAGAAATTATATCTTTTATAGTGATTATCTATAGCGTATTTAACTCCAGCATAATGGACGCTGTAGGCTGACTGGAATTGCATTAAGTTATCATCTGTTCCTCCAAATAGTGATAATACTTCATCACCATAGATTAGAAATAGAATAGTACCTAATACTTTCTTTTCTCCATATTCTTTAATATATTCATTTATTTTATCTACTTGTTTATTTAATCTTTCAATATTATCTTTATCTAATTTATTAGAAGATTCATATTTCTTTTCATTCATTTGAAGAATATTATTATCATGTTTATAGATTCTATCTTTAAGAGATTTCTCTGTTTCTTCTAACTCATTTTTAGTATTTTCTAGATACTTATTAAAATCTATTTCTCCAATCAGTATTTTTAAGATACCAGAGTCATGTAGACTATCCCACATTGCTTCATAGTAAGATAATGGTCTATCTATAAAGTCTCTTCTATCTCCTGTGTGTTCCATAATAGATTTAAATACTGGTAGTTCATCTCTAGTTATTTCTCTAGTTGTGATACATGCTTTTTCATTTTTTCTAAGTATTTGTCTTGTCTTAGATTCCATGTCTTTTTGAACTTCTTCTTCTGAACGTCCATTTATTTCAATTACATGCATCCATCTAGGTTGAAGAGTATCTTGCATTAAGTTAAATCCATGGAATTTATAACCTAAAGATTTGAGATTGTCTACAGCTTGTTTATTATTGTATCCATCTTCTACAACATTACCATCATTATCTCTTTCTTGATATTCTACATATGGATCTATTTTTACAAATATAGCATTTTTAGTTTTAGCCCATTGTTTTATTTTATCTGTGAATTCTTTTAATAAATCATAATCATTATAATCAATTAAGAATCCTCTTGGAGAATAAAACATTATTTTATTTATAATTGGTACTTTCTTGGCAAGTAATAGGGCACAAGCTTTAGATTTACCATTATCTTCTAAAGATACATAATAGCTTTTCCATCCATTAGTCTTTTTTAGATGTCCCCATTCTTTAGTTTGGTGGAAAGTTACTTGAGGATGTTTGTCTGCTATCTTTTTAAATTGTTCTTCTGTTATTTCTTTTAATTCCATATTTATTCTCCTTTATTATGTTTTACTTTTGTATGATTAATAAATTTAGAAATTTTTCTTTTTATAGGTATTAATATACTAAATATAGTATAAATTGGTTTATTTGTGATATACATAAATTCTCCAATGAATTCTGTGTATTCTCCACCAAATTTTTGTTTAAATTCATGAAGTGATGCGCCACTTTTTTTAGAATTAGGTTTACCTACTGTACCAAATTCATCTAATAAGTCTTTACCTAAGTTATGGGCTAACATAATTTGGTAATCAAATAATTTGTAGTTAGCAAAACAATCTTTAAAGTCCATATCATTAGCTCCATATAAATACCAACTCTTATTACCATATTCAATATTTATATAACTACTAACTACTTGAATTTCTCCATTTTTCTTTAATTCAGTATAATGATTAATTAATCCTTCTAGTTTTTCTTTACGAGATGGATCTTCATTTAGTTCTTTATTTAATTCTTCTAAGACATCATTTATATTTACTTTAGCTAGTAATAAATAAATCATATCTTCTTTTTCTAATATATCATATAATTTTGGATAAAAATCATAGTTATGAGAGAAGAAACCTTGGCGCTTCTCAGTCATTTTCATTAATCTAATAAATTCATTTAACTCATCTTTTTTACCTCTGTAGGCATTGACTTTAAATTTGTCAGCTATTTTTATCCAACGTCTAACACTTTTAGAATAATTACTTCTTATTTCATCTTCGTTTATTTTAGTATTAACTCTAAATGTAAATCTTGGTTGATTTCCTTCAAAGAAATAATTTAATTTTTTATGTTTATAACCAATGCTTTTTAAGAAGTTAACTAATTTATAATTATCTTCTCCATCAATTCTTTTAGCATCTTTATCTATTGTGTGTAGTTTAATATCTGGATCTATTAAAAAATATAATGATTTATGTTTCTTTGTATAATTTCCTATTTCTTTAGAAATGAATTTTAATAATTCTTCATTATCATAATCTAATACAAATCCTCTTGGT
>CADALJ010000010.1 GCA_902788735.1 uncultured Erysipelotrichaceae bacterium | reverse complement strand
ATTTCACTAAATCCTTCAGTTTGTGTAGATAAATCGTCACTCAATGAACAAGTATTGTTTAGGGCTGATGCATAAATAACATCAAAGTCTAATTGATCATCATCAGCACCTAATTCAATAAATAAGTCTAATACTTCATCTACTACTTGCTTACATCTAGCACTTGGTTTATCAACTTTATTAATTACTACTATTGGTTTTACTCCAGCTTCAAAAGCTTTCTTAAGTACGAATCTTGTTTGTGGCATTGCTCCTTCATAAGCATCTACTACTAAAAGTACTCCATCAACCATGTTCATGATACGTTCTACTTCTCCACCAAAGTCAGCATGTCCTGGAGTATCTAATATATTAATTCTTACTCCTTTATAATCTAATGCTGTTGTTTTAGCTAAGATAGTAATTCCACGTTCTGCTTCTAATGCATTAGAGTCCATTGATAAGTTAGATAAATCTTCATTATCTCTAAACATTCCAGAATGTTTTAAAATACCATCTACTAGTGTAGTTTTTCCATGGTCTACATGGGCTATTATTGCAACATTTCTTTTTTCCATAATTACACCTCTTTTATACACGCCTCATCATTATAACACAAACATAAAAAAAATGCTAGAATTTTCTAGCATTTTTTATTCATATTACTTTTTAAAGTCTTCGCAAGTATATCCTTCTTTAGTTAAATCATTTATTACTTCAGATTTTGTATCACCTGTTACTAATTCATCTTTATAGTTTTTATCTAGTTTTTCCATCAATAATTTAAGTGCTTTAATGTTACCACTGAAACTAAAATAGAATCTATTCTCACTAACTTCTGAATTAAATGCTACACCTAGTGTTTTACTAATTAATTTCATTGTTTTTGCAGTTAACTTTGTTGCTTTTTCAGACATTGCTTGGTTATATGTAGTATCTGATTCTACCTTGAAGTTACTAAGTCTTTCTTCTTTGTCATATGAGAAAGTCATTGTTGTAATTGTAGTATCATTTGTTTTAGCTTCTGTCTTTGTACATGTAACATGATTTAATTTACTAAAATCAACTTCTTTTCCACATCCTGTTAATAAAACTAGTCCAAATACAATTAGTAAACTATAAACTATTTTCTTCATATATCCTCCTACTTATTTCTATTATATTTACTTTTTAGTTTTTTGTAAATAAATAGGAATATTAAAAATATTAAAATTATTCTGATAGGAGTTTTTAATTTATTTACATAATTGCTTAGTATTATCCAGTTTTCTCCTAAAGTAAAACCAACATATACAAAGGCTAGAGTCCATGGGATAGACCCTATTGTTGTATATATTATAAACTTTATAAATGGTTGTCTTGTTATACCTATTGGAAGGGATATTAGCGTTCTTACTATTGGAAAATTACGACCAATTAAAGCACTTAGCATACCATATTTATTAAACCATGAATCACTTTTTTCTATTTCTTCTTCTTTCATAAAAAAGTATTTACCATATTTTTTTATAAAACTTCTACCACCAAAATAGCCCATTAAATATATTACTATGGCACAAAATACGCTACCTATTAATCCTATTAAAAATGCTCCCCAAAAAGTAAATATTCCTTTAGCTGCCAATATTCCTCCTGTAGCTAAAATTAATTCACTTGGTATTGCAATTATTACTGCCTCTAAAACCATTCCTAAAAACATTCCTAAATATCCAAAGTCACCTATTAGATTCAATGCAAAGTCTGCCATATAATTCACCAATAAATTATATGAAAAAAACAAATTATTTTTGCAATAATTTGTTTTTTTATTTAAAGAAGTTTTTGAATATAGCATTTAATCCTTTATTAATTACTTTATTACTTGCAGAGTTAAATACTTTTCTTCCTAATTTATATTCAATGGAATTTTTCTTTTTCTTTTCTGCTTCACGTTTTTTCTTCTCTTCTTCACGTTCTTTTTCTTTTTTAGCTTTTTCTTCTAGTTTTGCTTGTTTTTCAGCCTCACGTGCTTCTAATTCTTCTTGGCGCTTTTGTTCTTTTTCAGCTAATTCTTGTTCATACTTTTCTTTGATTAATCTATTTATTTCTTCTATTTCTTCATATGCAGATTCTCTTTCTTCTGCTTCTTCTGGATATTTATTTAAAAGTGGTGAATTATTAATTATTTTATTTCTTGAAATCTCATCAATTACTCCCATTTTACTTTGTGGTGGAAGAATTGTAGCTTTTTCTACTACTTCTGGTTCACCATTTTCATTTTGGAAACTAATTAATGCTTCACCTGTACCCAAGTTTAGAATCGCATCATATGTATCAAATGATGGATTTGCTCTAAATGAATCAGCTGCTGCTTTTACTGTTTTTAATTCTGTTGGTGTATATGCTCTTAATGTATGTTGAATGCGGTTTCCTAATTGAGCAATTATATCGTTTGGAATATCTGCAGGTGATTGTGATATAAAGTATAATCCAATACCACGAGATCTTATTAATCTAACTACTTGTACTATTCTTTTTAATCTATATGGAGCTATATCTTTAAATAATAAGTGTGCTTCATCAAAGAAGAATACTACTTTTGGTTTATCTAAATCCCCTACTTCAGGCATCTTATTATATAGTGTAGTTAATAACCATAATAAGAATGAGGCAAATAAATCAGGTGATTCAAATAATTCTACTGCATGTAGGATGTTAATGTATCCTTTACCATTGGCATCTGTTCCTATAAAGTCATTTATATCAAGTTCAGGTTGACCAAAGAATTTGTCTCCTCCTTGATTTTCTAATGCTAATAAGCATCTTTGAATTACTCCTACTGTTTGTGGTGTTACATTACCATAACTTGTAGTGAATTGTTCTCTATTATCACCTACATATTGAAGTAATAATCTTAAATCTTTTATATCATCTAATTCCCAACCATTATCTTTAGCTATTTTATATACTACTGTTAAAACTCCTTCTTGGGCTTCAGATAGTCCTAACATCATAGATAAAATTTCTGGTCCTACAGAATCAAGTGATGTTCTTATTGGATGACCATGTGTTCCAAATAAATCCCAAAATCTTACTGGAAAAGATTTAAATTCAAAATCTTCTATTCCTAGTTTTTGTAATCTACTTGCTAATGCTTCATTTGATTCTCCTTCTAATGCAGTACCTGCCATATCTCCTTTTACATCAGCTAAGAATACTGGAATACCAGCATCTGAAAAACTTTCAGCCATTACTTTAGAAGTAATTGTTTTACCACTACCACTAGCTCCTGTAATTAAACCATGACGGTTTGCTTTATTTAGTAATATTGATAATTCTTTATCATTACTTTTTCCTATTAATAATTTATCGTTCTTATACATAAAGACCTCCTATTAATAATATTATACAAAATAGTTTTTCTTATTGTCTATAATTATTTATGGCTTTTTGATATACCTTTGATAGAGGTTTTACTTCAGGATAATCTCTATCATCAAGCGATGCTAGTACGAACTTATCTCTTATACTATATCTTTTTACACTTTCTTCATTGTATATTCTTACTAGATTATCTAAGAATGTGTTCATATCCATATTAAATCCATGTCCTTTTGCATATAAGTATGAAAAAGATACAATAGTTCTTGTATTTCCATCTCTAAATGGATGAACTTTCCATACTAGAGCCATTTTTCTTGCAAATAAATCTGTTAAATTCTCTCCTTGTAGTGAAGACCAATCTATTTTATTTACTTCATTAATTGTAGTTTTTAAGTCTTTTGTTATATTTTTAGGTTCACTATATGGAACACTATATCTTGGTAATACTAACTCTTCTTTAAATATAGGAACCTTTCTATAACTTCCTGCCCAATCAAATATATCTCTAAATATATAGTTATGAATATCTCTTATTAAGGCTTCATTAAAATAAGTTACATTTATATCATCAAGAGATAATAATTTAGTCTTACCAATAACTGCTTCTACTTCATTTAATTCATCATATTCTGTAATACCAAACTTATTAATTAAAACTCTGTTTTCATTAACATATGGATCTTTCATATTTTTCCCTCTTTTTAAATACACATATTATACTGCAAAAACAATAAAATATCAAGAAATATAGTATTTACTATTAACTAAATCTATGATATTTTTAAGTAAGAAAGGTGGTATGTTTATGTTAGAAGAAAAACAAGAAAACGATGGAGTATTAACTTATACTACTAGAACTGTTAATATACCTGAAGAGTATAAGCCAATTAGTATGTGGGGATATTTTGGATATCAATTATTATTCTCTATTCCTTGTATAGGATTTATATTATTATTAGTATTTGCTTTTGGGGGTACTAAAAATGTAAATCTTAAGAATTTTGCTAGAAGTTATTTCTGTTACATTATTATACTTACTATTATATTTGCAATATTCTTCTTTGTATTTGGAGGATTAGCAATATTTACTTCTGCAGCTAATAATTATTAAAATGAAACAATTAAGAAAAGACTTAAAGAATTATTGGTATATACTTTTAATAGTTGCTATTTATATGATAGTTATGGAAATAATATTTCATAAAACATGTATTTTTCAAATATTATTTCATATAAATTGTCCAGGCTGTGGATTAACTCGTGCAACATTTGCTTTATTTAGAGGTGATATTAAATCTTCTCTTCATTATAATTATTCATGTATATTTTGGTTAATTACTATTTTGTTATTTATAATAGATAGATATATAAAACCATTAAAAATAAAACCGTTTCCGGTTTTATTCATAATCACATGTTTAGTTACAATTATTAGATATATATTAATTATAGTATTTAAAAACCCTATCTTTTGATAGGGTTTTATTATATTATTCTGTTTTTCCTTTATAGTTTAAATATGCTTTTATTAAATCAGCATCCATTAAGTTTTCTGGTACTTCTTCTGGATTAAAGAATCTTAATCTTTTAGTTTCAGAATCTCCTTTTAAACTAGATGCATCTTCCATAGTTACATCAGCTAAATATAAAGATGTATTATTATAAACTATATCTCCATTTGGATAACTATTTTTTCTAGATTCTCCTGATAAAGTATCTATTAATACTATTTCATTTGGATCTAGTTTAATACCTGTTTCTTCATATGCTTCTCTAACAGCAGTGTCTCTTAAATCTTCACCTAGATCTTGGCATCCTCCAGGTAACCCCCATTTATTTCTATCAGTTCTTTCTTGAAGTAAAATTTCTCCATTTTCATTTCTTATTATAATAGCTGCACCTGTTTGTATAAATGGTATATGATTAATTCTATCATCTAGTGCCATTCTAAATAATACAGGATATCCTCCATGTTTAGCACTTAATTCTAATAATTCTTCTTCACTTAAGCTTAATACTAAATTTACAAATTCTTCATGATCATAATCTCTCATTCTTTTAAATTCCATTTTTATCACTCCTATATTTATTATAACATAAAAAACTTATCAATTGATAAGTTTTAATATTGGATTCCCCAGATAACATGATGTTTAGCTTCTTTTCCACAGCAAACACATTTATCATCGATTTTTTCACCATTTTCAACAATACATCTTGATTTACATCCTTTGATTTCTTTAATTCTTGTTTCACAGGCTTCATCACCACACCACATAGCATGAATGAATCCTGGTTGTGTATTAAGAATTTTTTCCATATCTTCAAGATTATGTGCTTCAAATGTTAATTTGTTTTGTCTATCTAGTGCTCTATTATACATATCTTTTTGAATTGTTTCTAATAGTTCTTTAGTAAAGTCTACTACATTAACGTCTAGAGTTTTTTCTATTTTTTCTCTTGTATCACGTCTTACAAAAGTAACTTTATTATTTTCTAAATCACGTTTACCTACTTCAATTCTAATAGGAATTCCATTTACTTCTGCTTCTGCAAATTTAAATCCTGGAGATTTTTCTGAATCATCAATATAAGCAGTTATATCATTCTTTAATAATTCTTCTTTGTATTTATTAGCAAGTTCGTCTACTTTAGGATCATTTCCTATTGGGATAATTACTACTTGTTTTGGAGCAATTCTTGGAGGTAATACTAGTCCATAATCATCTGCATGTACCATGATAATAGCTGCTATCATACGAGTTGTTTTTCCCCAAGTAGTATAATATGCATATTCATCTTTATTCTCTTTATTAGTAAATTTAACATCATATGCTTTAGAGAATTTTTGTCCAAAGTAATGACTTGTTCCATCTTGAAGACATACTCCATTATACATTAAATCTTCATTAGTTAATGTATATTCAGCTCCAGCAAATTTTTCTTTTTCTGTTTTTTTACCAGTAATTGATGGGATTGCAAGTATTTCATGATTGAACCATTTATAAACATCCATCATTTGTTTAGTTTCTTTTTCTGCTTCTTCTGCTGTTGCGTGAACTGTATGACCTTCTTGCCATAAGAATTCTCTACTTCTTAAGAATGGTCTTGTTTCTTTTTCATATCTAAATACATTACACCATTGATTATATAATTTTGGTAAATCCTTATATGAAGTAATGTGTTTTTTGTAATAATCACAGAATACTGTTTCAGAAGTAGATCTTATTGCAAATCTTTCATCAAGTTTTTTATCCCCTACTTCAGTAACCCATACTAGTTCAGGTGCAAATCCTTCAATAAGCTCTTTTTCTTGATTAAATAAGTTTTCAGGAATAAGTAAAGGCATTTGTACATTTACATGTCCTAATTCTTTAAACTTTTTATCCATAATAGATTGAATTTTTTCCCAAATAGCATATCCATTCGGTTCAATAGCAATACAACCTTTTACTGATGTGTAGTCAGCTAGTTTTGCAGCTCTTACTACATCTGTATACCATTTAGCAAAATCTTCATCTCTTTTTGTTATTGAATTATTATTCATATTAACACCTCATTCACCTTATTTTAACAAATTTTTTAAATATTAACAATATTTATTTTCTTTCATATACTTTTCATTCTTGTATTCAATAATGTCATCAAACAAAGAATACCATTTTATTTGAACGTAATCTCTGCACCACATATATTTTTTGTTATTATTTATACATCTATTCATTGGTTGTATATATAAACAGCCAATGTGAACTGTTGATGATTCTCTATTTATACTATTTCTTACTATTTCAAATATATCTTTTCTATTAATCCATAAAAAATCATTAGGTACTCCATGAATAAGTCCATTAACTCTATAATCCGAGTTATTTCCACATAATATAAATCTATCAGTTATTTTATCTATATCTAGTTTTTTTAATTCTTCATTTATTTTTTTTATTTTTCTTTTATTCTTTCTACAAAATTCTTTAGAACTAAGGATTTTATTAAATCTAAATTTATCTACACCATAGTGAAAAAGTTCATAATTATATATAATTTTCTCTTTTACTCCTAATTCTCTTAGTAGTATTTTAAATGCTTCTATATTTTCTAAATGTACAGAATTTCTACTTCCTTTCTTTATACTTATTGTTTTTACTTGTTCTCCTATTTTTATTAAAATATCTCCTTTTTGATTATTAATATGATTTCTCCATGATTTAATAATACTTTCTTCATTTGTATCAGGAAAAAGATCATCTATTACTTCTCTTAACATAGGATTTAGTTCTTTTATTTTTTTATTATTAAATTCTAATACAAATAAAAACTCATTTTGATATCCATCTTGTATTTCTGCCATAAATTACCTCCTATTATATTATTAGAAAAAATTTGTAGTTTCCAACTATTTTTTTAGTAATTAGTGGTAGAACCTTACAAAGCTGACTACGTGGGTTCGTTTTATTACAAAAAAAAGACCTATCTTTCGATAAGTCTTAGTCTACTTAATGGAGCGGATGATGGGAATCGAACCCACGTAGTCAGCTTGGAAGGCTGAGGTTCTACCATTAAACTACATCCGCATATGTCTTTAATCGCCTCAGCCTTAAATTTCCGAATGACTAAGTCGACTAAAAAAGTAGACATATTTAATTATACTAAAAATACCTATTTTGTCAATACTTTTTTAAATAAAAAAAATAATTAGTAATTTCTTACTAATTATTTACTTTAATATCTCCACTTGTTGTTTTTATCTTTAATTCGTATTTTGCATGACGATTATTTTTATTTACTTTAACATCTCCACTTACTACTGAAGTATCAATATAAATATCGTTAGTCTCTCCTATTAATATATCTCCACTTGTTACACTAATTGAAGAATTACTATCTATGTTTAATCTACTAATATTAATATCTCCACTAATTGCAGATAAATCTAATTTAGAATTTACTGAGTTAATACTCATATCTCCACTTTTTGTATTTATAGATAATTTATTAGCTGATCCTACTGTTACATTTCCACTTGTTGTTTTGATTGTTGTATCTAGTGAATCTTTTAAACTAACGTCTCCACTTACTACTTTGATATCAACATTTTTTAGATTAATAGATGAATCAATGTCAGATGATGTTCCTTCAATATCTAAATTATAAGTACTATTTTTTGGTACAGTAATTACTATTCTAGAGTTGCCTAATATTCCAAATGTAAATCCAATGCTTGGTTCTTTTTTATTTTCTATTACTAATGTATTATTTTCTATGCGAGATGTTGGTTTAGCATCTTTTCTATCATATACTTTTACATTAATAGAATTTGTTTCTTTTTCTTCTATTATTACATCATTACTTGTAGTTAGAACTTTTAGATTATTTACTTCTTCATTATATGTTTCTTCATATACTAATTCTGTTTTTTCATATAAAGTAAATCCTTTAATATTTGCTTTTCCATTTAATAGGAATATTAATATAAGTACTAATGCTACTGCGATAATACCTAATAATATTATTTTCACTATATTTAATGCACTATTCATTATTTTCATCTCCTTTACTATTAAATATGATTTTAATGATTGCTTCTACTGCTGCATATACTAACCAAATTAGCCATGTAAGATGCCAAGCACCAGTTAGGAAACTAGTTAATAGATAAATTATAGTAAATATAATTGAAGTTAATTCTATAACTCCGTCTCTTTTCTTTTCGTTAGCTGTTTTTTCTTTTTTCTTTTTAGTTATTGTAGTAGCAAGTACAATACCTTGATAGATTAGCATACATGTTGCAATACCACATAGTAAGAAGAATCCTCCTATCATTATTCCTTCATTTAAGTTAAATGTAACTTCTGAAATAATAATCCAGATTAATGCTAAGAAATATAAGAATATAGCTATGCTAATAATAAGTGCTCTTTTCTTTTTATTATCCTTATTAATAACTTCTACTTCTTGTTCTTCCTTTTCTTCTTTTGTTCCACTAAGTAATTCATTAGTAGATATTTCATATAGTTCACATATAGGAACTATTTTATCAAAATCAGGTTTAGATTCATCTGTTTCCCATTTTGATACACTTTGTCTAGTAACATTTAATTTTTCTGCTACTTCTTCTTGAGATAATCCTTTCTTCTTTCTCAATTCGTATAGTCTTTCTCCTAAAGACATACTCTCACCTCCATGACTAGAATTTTATAATAAGCAATCGGTTGCGGTCTACCAACAGTTCTTGGAAATTTGTCAACTTATATTAACATTTAAATTATAACATAAAAAAAGCAACTATTAATTGCTTTTTTAAGATAATATTACTTCTACTGTTTTTTCTTTATATTGTCTTCCTGAAATATAATTGATTTTTAATGTTACTTTTTCTCCTTTTTTCTTATTATATAAATAATCTGTAATATCAGAGAATTCTTTTACTTCTTTATCATCTATTCCTACTATAATATTACCTATTTCTAATCCTGCTTTATCTGCTCCACTTCCATCAATTATTTTAGATATATATATTCCTATAGGCATATTATAATTTGTACTTTGTTGTTCTGTTATGACATAACCTTCTATTCCTATTACACCACCAGTTTTATCTTCTTCGCCATTCATTAGTGATGTTACTAAATCTTTTATATCTGTGATTGGAATAGCAAATCCCATACCTTCAATAGTAGCGCTTGATGAATCTAATTTTGATGAATATTTAGCAGAGTTAATTCCTACTACTTCTCCTTTATTATTTAATAGAGCTCCTCCTGAATTACCACCATTTATAGCAGCGTCTATTTGAATCATTTTAGTAGTTACATTGTCTATAGTTACTTCTCTATTTAATGCACTTACTACTCCTGTAGTTACTGATTGACCATAACCTAATGCATTACCTATAGCAATAATTCCATTACCTACTTTTAATTCATTACTATCACCTAGTGTAGCTATTTTAATAGAGTTTATTGTATCATCATCTAAGTCTCTTAGTTTTATAGCAATAACAGCTACATCGCGTCTTTCTGATGCACCTTTTACTGTAGCATCAACTGATTTTTTATTTACAAATTGTACTGATAGTTCTTCTGCATCTTCTATAACATGATTATTAGTTAATATTAATAATTCATTATCTGTTTTACTAACTATAATTCCTGAACCAGCTCCTGTTGCATATTGTTGTTGGTTACTATAGAAAGGTCCAAATGAACCAGATCTTACTAGTGTTTTACTTGTTATAGATACGATAGAAGGCATTACTTCTTCTACTATTTCTGATACATCAGTAATATAAATACCTTCTTTTATTTTATTATTTGTTTCTGTATAAGTTAATTCTGCTTTCTTTGTTGTACTTAGATTTTTTAATATATCAATTTTTAATAATCCTACATTATTTAGTGCAATTACAAATGATACTATTATCAATAGAACAAAAGCAATAACTACTATTATGCCTATTCTATTAGTTTTCTTTTTTTCATTATCCATTATATTCCCTCTTTTCAATTTATTCTTTATTAATATAAATCTAAATTATTAAATAAACATTAAATTATCCATGACGCCCGCCACCACCATGACTAAATCCTGATGATCCTGAGTGGAAGGAATGCCCTCCACCACTGTGATGACTTCCACCACTACTTGATGATATGGTATAGCTTGTTGTATGACTTCTTAAATATGTATCTTCTCTTTTAGTAATATTTATTGAACCATTATCTAAGTATTCTGATGCATTATGAGCTTTTTTTACCATTTTATTTTTAGATATCATTATTCCTATAGTAGTTCCAGCTGCTGCTAGACCCATTAATAATGCTATAGGTA
The DNA here is from genome assembly GCA_902788735.1 of uncultured Erysipelotrichaceae bacterium. Lineage (GTDB taxonomy): Bacteria > Bacillota_I > Bacilli_A > RF39 > UBA660 > UBA3789. Next base: position 6,391 of record CADALJ010000010.1, on the reverse strand, counting down.
TTGGTGGATAATACTTAGGTTTTACTCTATACATATTGCCATTATTATCTAAGTAATAATTACTAGCTGTTGATGGATAACCCGATTTTAGATAACTATCTGTATAACTTATCCAATTGCTGAAACCTTCATAATAATTACCTGATTTTATATCATTATATATATTATCTAAAATAGAATTTACTCTTGAATCATTTAAATAAAGTTGAGCATTACCTGTAGTAGACATATGATAATATGGATCAGACGGATTAGTGTTTCTAAGTAGTAATACTCCACTATTGTATTCAAATGGCATACCAAAGTCATTATAATCATAGAAGTCATCTGCATATGCTTCGTTTTGACTATCAGATGTATATGCAAAAGTATCAGTTACTATTACCATATCCATATTATTATTATTTATGAATTCATCTATTTTTTCTTTTAATTTTTGTTCTTCTTCATCTGTTAAAATATCTGCAAAGTCATAGATTTTTTCAGTAGCATCTACTTTCTTTGTGTTCATAATATAACTTAATTTACTATCTATATTTTCTATGTTTTTATTTACTCCATAGTTTTCTAATGTACTTCTATCATATGTATTAGTAGATGCATTTACATTTATTGTACTTATAACTGTAAGAAATACTATTAATAATAACTTATTTATTTTTTTCATTAAATAAAAGCACCTCCTACAAAATATATAATTAGGCTAAGTATTATTATTACTGCAAATACGCCTATAAATATCAGGAAGAAATATAGAATTGCTTTCCCTACATCTAATGGAATATTTCCTATAAATTCACCTGTTTGTGCATTCATAGCGAATATATGCATTTTATCTTTATATTTAACATTTACCATCCATACTGGTAACAATGCATAGTATCTATTATTTTCTTTAGCAATTACTGTATCTTTTACAATTGTTTTTGTTGTATATCCTCTTGTATCATTTTTAAATACTTCTTTTGTTGAATTAATACTTCTATCAGCTGCTTCTGCAAATACATCTTTTGCTTCTTGATCATATTTTTCAGCATAGAATCCAGACAAATATGCATGGTTATATGGAACTAATTCATTATAATCAAATGGTTCTATTGTATTCATAATGTCATTATCAAATCTAGTTGAACCATCTATTGGTACTTTAGAGTAATCCATTGTTCCTCCACGAATTACTTTATAATAATTAGTCTTTGTATAACGAGTATCTCCTACTCTCCATGTATCAACTGTAGTAGCACTCATTTCTATATCGCCAGAATTTTTTATATCAAATAACCAGAATGGTATATATATACCTCTTATCTTTTCTATGTTTTTTTCATTATTAAAGTCTTTTGGCATTAATGGTCTACCTTTAGATAAACCCTTAAACGCTTCTATAGCTTCTTCTTTTGTTTTCTTAAATGGTATTACTAAATCTGGTGCAAACTTACCTGATAATTTACTTTGAAGTATTGCAGTATTTCCACAATATACGCAGAATGTTGCGGCTGTTTCACTATCAGCTATTATTTCTGCTCCACAACTTTCACAATGATAACTTACATATTCAATATTATCATCTTCTACTTTTGCATCTTTTCTATTTTTCTTTTCAGTCGATGCATTATCACTATGTTTTTGCATTTCTTCTAGAGTAAATTCACTACCACAATATTCACATTTCCATTTTTGTAGTTTAGCATTAAATTTAATTGAAGATCTACATGATGGGCATCTATTTTCAAGTGTATCTTCTTTTTTGTTTTTTATTTTTTCTTCTGCCATTTAATCACCTACTCTAGTAATAATTATATAATATTTTAATAATTTATTCCATAAAAAAAGAGATAATATCTCTTTTATTTTATTAAACTTTCACCATTTATTTCTACTGGTATTGGAATATTCATAAGTGTTAGAATTGTTGGAGCAACATCAGCTAGTTTACCATGGTCTTTAAGATTTAATTTCTTAGTTATCATAAATGGTACAGGATTAGTTGTATGTGTTGTGCAAATTGTTCCATCAGAATTCATCATTACATCGCAGTTACCATGATCTGCTGTTACTATTAATGTTCCATCTAATTCTTGGACTTTATCATAGACTCTTTTTAAACATTTATCAACAAACTCTACCGCAGTTTTAGCAGCTTCATATACTCCAGTATGACCTACCATATCTCCATTAGCATAGTTTAATACTACAAAATCTAAATAATCTTTATCAAGTTCAGCTAACAATGTATTCGTTACTTCTTCTGCACTCATCTCTGGTTTTAAATCATATGTAGCTACTTTAGGTGATGGGATAAGTATTTGTTTTTTACCTTTTAAATCTATATCTTTATCTCCATCAAAGAAATGAGTAACATGAGCATACTTTTCTGTTTCTGCTATTCTTAATTGGTTTAATCCAAGATTAGATAAGTATTCACCTAATCCATTAGTTATCTCTTGATGAGTAAAAGCAGTTAAGCCTTTAACTGTATCACATATAGGCATCATAGAAACAAATTTAATATTATTAAATTTAGTTGTTTCCATTGGAGATGCTTCAGGATTAGTAATAGCAGTAAACATTTCTCTTAATCTATCTGGTCGATAGTTCCATACTATTATTCCATCATTATCAGAAAGTTTTCCATCGTTAATTACACTAGGTAATATAAATTCATCAGTAATGTTTCTTTGATATTGGTCTTCAAACACTTCAAGAAAATCATTATATTTATTACCTATTCCATAGCATATCGCATCATATGCAAGTTTTAATCTATCATAGTTATTATCTCTATCCATTGCATAGTATCTTCCTGAGATAGTAGCTATTTTTCCATCATTTTGTTCATTTATTTTTTCTTCTAATTTTTTAATAAATTTAGGAGCACTATGAATATCAGTATCTCTTCCATCAGTGAATAAATGAAAGTAAATTTCTTTTATTCCGTTTTCACGACACATATCAATAATTGCCATTAAGTGAGATGTATGTGAATGAATTCCTCCATCACTAATTAATCCCATTAAATGTAATTTAGAATTATTCTCTTTTACATGATTCATTACTTTTAGAATGTTTTCATTAGAAAAGAATGATTTATCTTCTATGGCATGATTAATCATTTCTAAAGATTGGTAGACAATTCTTCCTGCACCTATATTCATATGTCCTACTTCACTAGTACCCATTTGTCCTTTAGGTAATCCTACTTCTTGTCCACTAGCTTCCAATGTAGTATAACAATAATTTTCTTTTATGTAGTCTAGTGTTGGAGTATTAGCATTATCAAAGGCATTATAAGGACCTTTTGGTGCTATACCACAACCATCTAATATACATAATACTAAAGGTTTCTTCATATATCCTCCTTAACACATATCTTTTTTACAAGTAATTGATGCTTCTTCTAAACATTTAAATAAACATTTAAATTTATTATATGTATATTTCTTCATTTTATTAGTTAACTTACTATATGGATCAGTTAATTCTTCTGAAATACCTTCTTCCATTTGAATTGCTTTTCCATTAGATACAGCTATTATATTAGGAGCATATATTCTTTTTTCTCCTGTATCTATTTTTTCATCTAACTTAGTTAAAGTATAATTACTTAGTACATTACTAAACTTTTCAATCAATTCCATATATGCTTTATTACCTTCTTTAACAGTAATAATATTATTTTCTTCATCTACTTGTTTAACATCTCTGATATCTTTAACATCTACATAATATATTTTATCTACTTTTTTATCTTTTGCCGCATGGATTAATTCTTCTAATATACTTCTACACCATGGGCATTCTTTAAATCCAAAATATACTATAAATGTTTCATTATTATTAACACGTTTTAATATATCTTCAGGAGTACTATATATAAATGGATTATCATTAGATATATTTAATTTTCTATATTTATTACCATTACCAGTATCTTTATTATTTATACTTTCATATTCTTCTTTAAATTTATAAGCATCTGTTGTTTTATCCACACATCCTGTGAATAAAAATAAACTAATTAATGCTATTACTATTACTTCAATCTTCTTCATTATTACACCTCATTATAATTATAACAAATTTTAAATACTTTTACATAAAAAATAACTCAACAATTAGTTGAGTTATTTACAGCTATCATTTAATTTAATTGGAATTGTATATTTAGTTATTTTATTATTTTCATCTTTAGCTTCTATTTCTAAGGTTAAACTACTTTTACTTAGATTTTTACATGTTTTAGAAGAATGATTTGTATTTACTTGAACTTCTTTTAAATAATCTTCTAGATTAATATCTTTTTTCTTATTACAATCACTTATTTTAGTTTTAGTATCATTATATGTTTCGTATAAAGTACAAGTTATACTTTTGTATTTATTAGTATCTTCTTTACCACAAAACTCTACATTAGATATATAAATAGTAGCTTTATCTTTATTATAAGCAGCACTTCCACTTATTTTAAAATCACTACATGTAGTCGTTATTGTTTTAAATTCATAATCATCATTATTATTATATAGTAGATATCCTATTCCTAATAATACTATTAATAATATAATTATTATTAATCCATAAAGATTATTCTTTTTATCTTTCTTTTCACCATCTAATATTTCATCAATATCTATATTAAACATTTTACTCATTTCTTTTAATATAGCTACATCTGGAACATTCTTACCATTTTCCCATTTGGATACAGCTTGGTATGTTACTCCTAACTTATCTGCTAATTCTTTTTGAGTTAATTTATTATCTTTACGTATTTGTTTTATGAATTGTCCTATCTTTTCTTGATTCATAATACTACTCCTTATTATTTTCTTTTGGTAGGTATATCTTCATATGAAATATATTCTTCTAATTCTTTTTTCAATACTTTTAAACTAAATTCTATGAATGGTGTTATATTTTCATTATTACATCTAAGTATTGCACTTTTATAGTCTGCTCTATTTTTATATATTCCTCTATTAAATAGTATAAATGGATATAGATTTTCTTTTAATAAATACCACATAGATAATGTTCTTGCACATCTACCATTTACATCATAATATGGGTGGATATAAGCCATATAATAGTGAATTACTTGAGACTTAATATATTTTTCTATTATGTCAGTTTCATTATTTTTATTTATATATTCAAATAAATCTTCCATCTTAGATTCTACTTTTTTTGGTTCTATACCTTTAGTATATCTATCCATAAAAATTGATGTAGTATCTAGTATATATACATCTTTTTTTCTATAGTATTTTCCCATATTTTCTAATGAATAATTATCTAATAAACCTTCACTTAAGATATCATATAATTCTTTTACATTATCTTTATTTATAGGTTTTCTTCCTATTATATATGAATATCCTGTAGCAAGATTTTGTTGATCTTTACCCATTTCAAAATCTAGAGATGTATATAATTCATTAACAACATTAAAATCATTTATTTGGATTATAAGATCTTCTACTTCTTTTTTTAATGATTTTAATAATAATTTATTGTATCTAATGTTTTTTTCTTTTTCTGTTTGTAATTTTAGTGTTTTATATTCAAACATATTTCACCTCTATAAGTACCATAGTGGATTGTGATTTTTTAAAACTTTTTTGATTATTCCTCCGCCTAAGCATTCTTCTCCATTATAGAACACACAAGCTTGTCCTGGAGTTACACGTTTTACTCCTTGTGGATATTTTACTAATACTTCTCCATTATCTAACCATTCTAATTCTACAGGTATATCCTCTTGTCTATATCTAAATTTTGCTGTACATTTAGTTATTTTTTCATCACCTAAATAATTTATTTCATCTACTATACATGAATCAGATACTAAATAATCATTATCTTCACCGATACAAATATAAAGAACATTTTTCTTTAGGTCTTTACCTACAACAAACATTCTTTCATCTGTTCCTCCGATATTAAGTCCTCTTCTTTGCCCTATTGTATAATACATTAAACCAATGTGTTTTCCTATTACTTCATTTGTGTCAATATTAACAATATCTCCAGGTTGATTAGGTAAATAGTTTTTTAAGAAATTAGTTAAGTTTCTTTCACCTATAAAACAAATACCTGTTGAGTCTTTTTTATCTGCAGTTACAAGTCCATACTCTTCAGCCACTTTTCGCACCATCGGTTTTACCATATCTCCTATTGGGAATAATACATTCTTTAATTGGTCTTTAGTAACTTGGGATAGAAAGTAAGTTTGGTCTTTATTAGAGTCTACTGCTCTTAGAAGTTTTCCATCTTTTATTCTTGCATAATGACCTGTAGCTATGAAGTCTGCCCCTAGCTTTTCAGCTTCTTTTACAAACATATCAAATTTAATATACTTATTACACATAATATCAGGATTTGGAGTTCT
>CADALJ010000009.1 GCA_902788735.1 uncultured Erysipelotrichaceae bacterium | reverse complement strand
AATAATTATAGAGAAGGAAGTATTGGTATACCTTATCCAGACACGTATTATAAAATAGTAGAAGAAGGAACTGAAAAAGAAGTGCCTTATGGTAATGAAGGAGAAATTGTTATTACTGGTCCTACTGTAATGGCTGGATATATTAATAATAAGAAAGAAACAAAAGCTACTCTAAAGAAACATAAAGATGGTCGTATTTGGCTACATACAGGTGATTCTGGAGTTATGGATAAAGATGGATTTGTTTACTTTAAAGGAAGACTTAAACGTATGATTATTACTTCAGGATATTGTGTATATCCAGGTATGATTGAAAATGTAATAGATTCACATCCTAGTGTTAAGATGAGTTGTGTTATAGGTATACCTCATCCATATAAAGTAACTGTTGCTAAAGCATTTATTGTATTAAAGAAGGATACTAAAGATAAAGAAGCTATACTTGATTCTATTAAAGGTTTAGTTGAAAAGAATCTTGCTAGATTCTCATGGCCATATGAATATGAATTTAGAGATGAACTTCCTAAGACATTAGTTGGTAAAGTTGCTTATAACGTATTAATTCAAGAAGAAAAAATGAAGAAGAAGACTAAACAGTTTGAAAATACTGAAGAATTACTTGAACAAGTATTAGATGAATCTGAAAGCGATGAATTAATAGATAAATTAAAAATAGATAAGAAATAGGTGAAGAGATGTTTGATTATATTATAGGTAAAATTACTGATATAAAAAGTAATAGTATAGTAGTTGAGAATAATGGTATAGGATATTTAGTATATGTATCTAACCCATATTCTTTTGAATTAAATAAAGAAGAGAAAGTATTTATCTATCAACAAATTAGCGAAGATAGTAATAATTTATATGGATTTAAAAGTATAGATGAAAAAGATTTATTCTTAAAACTAATTAGTGTTAAAGGACTTGGTTGTAAGATGGCTCTTCCTATACTTGCTGTTGGATCAATTGATGGAATTAAAGATGCAATTGAAAGAGAAAATATACTTTATATTAAGAAATTTCCTAAGATTGGAGATAAACTTGCTAAACAAATTATTCTTGATTTAAAAGGAAAATTAGGCGTTGTAGCTACTGGTAATGTAGTAGATACTGAAAGTGAACTTTATGATGTCTTAGTTGGATTAGGATATAAAGATAAAGAAATTAAACCTGTACTTGTTAGAATTGATAATACTTTATCGATTGAAGAGCAAGTAAAAGAAGCATTAAAATTATTATTAAAATAGGAGGTATTTATGAGTGAAGAAAGTATTATTAGAAATTATGATACAGTAGATGATGAAACATTAGATAATACTATTAGACCTGAAACTATTGATGAATATATTGGACAAAGTGATGTTAAAGAAAATATAAGAGTCTTTGTTAAGGCAGCTAAAATGAGAAATGAAGCACTTGATCATGTATTATTATATGGTCCTCCAGGACTTGGTAAGACGACTCTTGCTTATATTATTGCACATGAGATGGGTAGTAATATAAAAACTGCCAGTGGTCCTAGTATAGAAAAAGCAGGTGATTTAGCAGCAATACTTTCGACATTAGAACCTGGGGACGTGTTATTCATTGATGAAATACATAGAATGCCTAGATATATTGAAGAAATATTATATCCAGCTATGGAAGATTTTTCATTAGATATAATAGTTGGTAATGAAGGTAATAGTCGTAATATTAAAATTAATTTACCTCCATTTACTTTAGTAGGTGCAACTACTCGTGCAGGTGATTTATCATCTCCTTTAAGAGATAGATTTGGTATTATTAATAAACTTGAATATTATACTGTAGAAGAGTTAACTGAGATAGTTAAAAGAACAGCAAGAGTTCTTGGTGTAGAAATAGAAGAAGATGCTGCTGTTGAGTTAGCTAAAAGAAGTAGAGGTACTCCTAGAATTGCTAATAGATTATTTAAAAGAGTAAGAGATTTTGCTATGGTTGATGCAGAAGGTGTAATTAATTTAGAAATTACTCGTAAAGCTCTTGATAGATTAAAAGTAGATAATATAGGTCTTGATAATACAGATAGAGAATTATTATTAGCAATTATTAATAAATTTAATGGTGGACCAGTTGGGATTGATGCTATTAGTTCTAGTATAGGTGAAGAAGTTACTACTATAGAAGATGTATATGAGCCTTATTTACTTCAATTAGGATTATTAAAAAGAACTAGTCGTGGACGTATTGTTACTGATAAAGCATATGAAGTATTAGGAATAGAGAAAACTAATAAAAATACACAGACTAGTCTAGATTTAAATTAAAATATGTTGTATAATAAAAGCGCTTTTGAAAGTGCTTTTATTATGAAAGAGGGGATATTATGACAACGAATGATTTTGATTATTATTTACCAGAAGAATTAATTGCTCAAACACCATTAAAGGAAAGAGATCATTCAAGACTTTTAGTTCTTGATAAGAATACTGGTGAAGTAGAACATAAGCATTTTTATGATATATTAGATTTATTAAATCCTGGTGATACATTAGTTTTAAATGATACTAAAGTGTTACCTGCAAGACTTATTGGTGTTAAAGAAGATACTGGTGCCGTTATAGAAATACTTTTATTAAAAGATATACAAAGTGATATTTGGGAGTGTTTAGTTAAACCTGCTCGTAGAGTAAAGGTAGGAACTGTAGTATCTTTTGGAGAAGGTAAATTAAAGGCTAGATGTATAAAAGAATTAGATGATGGAATAAGACATTTTGAATTAATATATGACGGTATTTTATTAGAAATATTAGAAGAATTAGGTACTATGCCACTTCCTCCATATATACATGAAAAACTAGAAGATCAGTCTAGATATCAAACAGTATATGCAAAAGAAGTAGGAAGTGCTGCTGCTCCTACTGCTGGGCTTCATTTTACAGAAGAATTATTAAAGAAACTAGAAGCTAAAGGAGTGGATATTTGTTACGTGACTCTTCATGTGGGTCTTGGTACTTTTAGACCGGTTAGTGTAGAAAATATTGAAGATCATGAAATGCATAGCGAGTTTTATACTATGAGTAAGAGCGTTGCTGATAAACTAAATCTTGCTAAGAAAGAAGGCAGAAGAATAATAGCTGTAGGTACTACTAGTACTCGTACACTTGAAACTATTATGAGTTTATATGGTGAGTTTAAGGAATGCTCTGGATGGACTAGTATATTTATATATCCAGGATATGAATTTAAAGGAATAGATTGTTTAATAACTAATTTTCATTTACCTAAGTCAACTTTAGTTATGTTAGTTAGTGCTCTTGCAGGACGTGAAAATATTTTAAATGCATATAAAATTGCAGTTAATGAAAAATATAGATTCTTCTCTTTTGGAGATGCTATGTTTATAAAGTAGGTGAATATATGAAAATAAAATATAATTTATTAAAAACAGATAAAAATTGTAAAGCTAGACTAGGAACTATTGAAACTAATTATGGTACTGTAGAAACTCCAATGTTTATGCCTGTAGGAACTCGCGCTACAGTGAAATCACTATCACCTGAAGAAGTAAAAGACTGTGGTAGTGGAATAATCTTAGCAAACACATACCATTTATGGCTAAGACCTGGAGAGGATATAGTAAATAAATGTGGTGGACTACATAAATTTATGAATTGGAATGGGCCAATTCTTACAGATAGTGGTGGTTTTCAAGTATTTAGTTTAGCTAAAAATAAAAAAGATATTACAGAAGAAGGAGTTCATTTTAAAAGTCATATTGATGGAACTAAATTACTTCTTACTCCTGAAAAATCCATTGAAATACAAAATAAACTAGATAGTGACATTGCCATGAGTTTTGATGAATGTCCTCCTGCATCTGCTGACTACAAGTACTTAAAAAATAGTATAGAAAGAACACTAAGATGGGCAGAACGTGGTAAAAAAGTACATAATAATCCTAATCAAGCTTTATTTGGTATCGTTCAAGGTGGACCTCATGAAGACTTAAGACGCTTTTCTGCGGAAGAAACTGTAAAACTTGACTTTGATGGTTATAGTATTGGTGGAGTAGCAAATGATGGAGAAAGCAAGGAAGATATGTATAAAGCAATAGATTATTCTATTCCTTATTTACCAGACGATAAAGTTAGATATTTAATGGGAGTGGGAGACCCTATCGACATATTAGAAGGTGTAGAACGTGGGGTTGATATATTTGATTGTGTACTTCCTACTAGAATAGCCCGTCATGGACAAGCATTTACTCGTACTGGTAAAATTCATATGAAAAATGCTAAGTATATTGATGATCTTAGTCCCGTAGAAGAAGGTTGTGACTGCTATTGCTGTAAAAATTATAGTAAAGCATATGTACGTCACTTATTGAGTGTAGATGAAACATTTGGTGGTAGACTTTTATCTATTCATAATATTAGATTTTTAATTAAGCTTACTGAAGAAATACGTGAAGCGATTAAAGAAGATAGATTCTTAGATTATAAGAAAGAATTTATAAATAAATATAATTCTAAATAGAGGAGTAATCCTCTTTTTATATGTAAAAAATTGGGCTATTATTAGTATTTGTTTGTATAGTAGTAGCTTGTTTTTGATTAGCTTCTTCCTGTGGTGTATTAATTATTTTAGCAATATTAAACATAGTTTTAGCATTATTAATAATTGGTTTTACTTGATATATAACTGGTATTGCTTGATTAATAACTCCTAATGTTTTGCTTGTTCCATCTAGAATAGAACCCCACTTGATATTTTTTAATAAAGAAAGAATACTTGTATTTTGATTTGGAAACATAAATTCACCTCTATTTTAGTATATGTAAACTAATTAAAATGTTTAAATAGGTATTTAAAAAAAATAATTATTATGTTAGAATAACTATATAGTAGGGTAAAAAGGAAGGTGAGAGAATGCAAGATAATAACAAGTTTGTAATGATGTCAGAAGCAAATAAAGAACAAGTTATGCAAACTCCACCATCACAACAGGCAGTTGTTCAAAATCAAGCAACTTATCAACAAAACACATCTTCTAATTCTAATATTTCTACAAGTGATTTGACTCAAACAGTTGAAACTGATAAAAGAGGACGTGTAAAAAAACCTATAATTAGTTATAGATATACGGTAATTAATGGAATGGGTAAAAAAGAAACTGGTACTTTTGATGCAGAAGGGGAAAATGATGTACGTAATTTCTTCTTATCTTTGGACTACCAAGTTTTAGAAGTTAAAGAGCGTTCGGCGTTAGATGTAGATATTTCTGGAGGAAAATTTAGTGCAAGTGATTTATCTTTTTCACTTACTCAATTATCTACATATTTAAAAGCTGGTATTGCTTTAGCTGATGCTGTTAAAATTTTGGCTAAACAATCTAAAAAACCCGCAATAAGAAAAAGTTTTTATGAACTTGTATATCAATTATTAAAAGGTGAAAGTTTATCTGATGCCATGGATATGCAAGAAAAAGTATATCCAAAATTATTAATTAATATGGTAAAGACTGCTGAAATGACTGGTGATTTACCTTCAATACTTGATGATATGTCTGAATATTATACTTCAATAGATCAAACACGTAAGCAAATGAAATCAGCAATGACATATCCAGCTATAGTCTTTATTATTGCAATTGCTGTTTTGGTATTTATGCTTGTTTATTTGGTTCCTCAATTTAGTTCATTATTTGAGGCTAATGGAGCTGAGCTTCCTCTTTTAACAAAAGCGGTAATGGCTGTTAGTCAGTTTATTCAAGGTAATTGGATTATTTTAGTTGTAGGTATAGTGGCTATTATATTTGTTTTTTATGAATTATTTACTCGTGTTCAAAAATTTAGGGAAACTGTACAGGTTATATTAATGCATTTACCTGTATTTAAAGATATTATTATATATAATGAAGTTGCAAACTTTACTAAAACTTTTGCATCACTTTTAAATCATGGTGTATTTATTACAGATAGTATGGAAATATTATCTAAAATTACTAATAATGAAATATATAAAAGAGGTGAATGGGCAGTCCCAGTAGTAGCTTATGAAATGATTGTTACTGGTGAAACTACTGGACAATTAGGACAAATGATGGAGAAAGTTGCTACTCACTTTCAATCACTTCACAAGAACGTTATTAATCAAATGAAAAGTTTAATTGAACCAATAATAATGGTATTTTTGGCAATTGTTGTTGGTATTATTTTACTTTCAATTATTCAACCAATGTTCTCAATTTATGGTCAAATTAAGTAGGAGGTAGTTTTATATGGGTGTTTTATATTTGATTATCTTCTTTATATTAGGTTTATTTATGGGCTCTTTTTATACAGTAATTGGATTGAGATGCCCTAAACATGAGAATTTTATAAGTAATAGAAGTTATTGTGATGAGTGCAAACATACATTATCATTTTTAGATATGGTTCCTGTTATTTCATTTGTATTGTTACATGGAAAATGTAGATATTGCAAAAAGAAGATTGATCCATTATCTACTTATATGGAATTATTTACTGGAATATTATTTGCATTAAGCTATGCAATATTTGGTTTTTCATATGAATTATTAATTGCTTTAGGAATAGTATCAATGCTTTCAATAATTTCAGTATCTGATATTAGTTATTATATTATTCCTGATGAAGTGTTAGTGTTTTTTACAGCTTATTTTTTAATAATTCTTACATTAAGTAATGGAGTTATGGCCACATTAATAAGTTTACTTTCTGGATTTATTATGTTTTGTATAATGTATACAATTATGTTATTGGGAAATTTTTTATTCAAAAAAGAATCATTAGGTGGAGGAGATATAAAATTAATGTTTGTAATTGGACTTGTCTTATCTCCACTTCCAAGCTTATTTGTAATATTTATTGGTAGTTTAATTGCTTTACCAATATCATTAGTAATATTAATAAGAAAGAAGACTAAACTAATTCCTTTTGGGCCTTTTCTTATAATAGCATTTTTAATTATTTATTTTACAAAAATAGATACTAATGTGATTTTAAATTTATTAAATTTTAAATAAATTCCTTTTAGGAATTTTTTTATTTTATTAGAAATAGTTTTGTGATATAGTAATTATGGGTGATATATATGAAAAATATTCCTGTTTTACCTGCAGATACATATACAGTAATTAATAAGAGTGTTATTACTTCTTATGATAAAAAAATAATTACAATGCTTTATCAACCTATAATAGGGTATACTGCGGTTTGTTTATATAATACATTGCTTGATGATTTAGAAAAATCAGAGATGATGAGTGAGGATTTAACACATCATCATTTAATGAATACAATGCAATTGAGATTAGAAGATATATTAATCTCAAGAGAAAAATTAGAAGCAGTTGGACTTATTAAAACATATATGAAAAAAGATAATATTAATCAATATGTTTATTTAGTTTATTCACCTATAAGTGCTAATGAGTTTTTTAATCATCCTATATTAAATGTTGTTTTATATAATAATTTAGGTAAAAAAGAATATGAAAAAGTAAAAAATCATTTTAAAGTTCCTAAAATAGTATTAAAGGATTATGAAGATATAACTGCTTCATTTGATGATGTATTTACTCCAGTTAGAGGTACTATGGAAGTAACTGATGAAATTATTACTAATAATACTAATAATATTAATATTAATAATAGAATAGATTTTAGTTTATTAATATCTGGAATGCCTGAATATGAAAAATGTTTTACTGAAGAGACACGTGAATTAATTAATACATTAAGTTATATTTATAATTTAGATACTTTAGATATGCAAGGATTAATACGTAATTCTATTAATGAGAAAGGTCAGCTAGATAAAAATGTATTAAGAAAGTATTGTAGGGATTATTATAAATTTGATAATTTTGGTAATTTACCTACATTAATATATACAAAACAACCTGAATATTTAAAGAAACCTAAAGGTGATAATTCTAAATGGGCTAAAATGGTTTATACTTTTGAAAATATTAGTCCATATCAATTATTGAAAGCAAAATATAAAGGTGGTACTCCTACAGATAGAGATAAGAAATTAATAGAGAGTTTATTAGTAGATCAAAAATTAGCTCCTGGAGTTGTTAATGTATTAATTAGTTATATATTAAAAATAAACAATGAACAATTAAATAAGAGTTATGTAGAGACTTTAGCTGGTCAATGGAAAAGACTTAATATTGAAACTGTAGAAGAAGCTATGAAGTTTGCTGAAAAGAAACATAAAGAAATGTATAAGACAATTCATAAGAAAGAGGCTAAACCTACAACTAAGAAAATAACACAAGAAAAATTGCCTGCATGGTTTAATAAAGAACAAGAATTAAATGAGACTACTAAAGAAGAACAAGAGGAATTAGATAAGATTTTAAATGAATTAGTATAGACGTCAAGGACGTCTTTTTTTTGTAAAGAATATTGATATAAATTATTGAATATGATACTATTAAGTAGCTGGGTGATATTAAATGAAAGATGAATTTAATGAAATAATTAAGCCTTATTTAATAGATGAATTTAATGAATTAAAAAATATTAATCATCATGGTATTACTAGGTATAATCATTCTTTGAGAGTGGCTTATTATACATATAAAGTTACAAAAACATTACATTTTAATTATGAAGAAGCAACAATTGCTGCTTTGTTACATGATTTTTTTTCTGATGAAGTTGATAATGAAATGACTATATTTAAATTAAGAAGACATCCTAAATATGCAGTAGAAAATGCTTGTAAGTATTTTTATTTAACTGATTTACAAAAAGATATTATTAGTACTCATATGTTTCCTATTACTTTTACTCCACCTAAATATTTAGAAAGTTGGACTGTTGATATAATAGATGATATTTGTGCTATATATGAAAAAATATACTCACTTAGAAAGGAATTAAGTGCAGCAACTACATTTTTATTTATATTATTAATGAGTTATATAAAATAGAAGTTATACTTCTTTTTTATTTTGTATTATGTTATAATTTTATTGTAGAAAGAAGTGAAGGGGTATGAAGAAAACTTTAATATTTGGTCATAAAAAACCTGATACAGATGCAGTTATGTCTGCTATTGGATTAAGTTATTTAAAGAATCAATTAGGTTTTGATACTGAAGCTAGAGTATTAGGAGATTTAAATAAAGAAACAAAGTATGCCCTAGAATACTTTAATTTAAAAGAACCTAAATATTTAAATGATGTTAAATTACAATTAAAAGATGTTAAATATCATAAGGGTTTCTATTTAAAAGAAACTGATAGTATTTATGATGGATATCAGGCTATGTTAAAAGAAGGATTAACTGGATTGCCAGTAGTAAAAGATGATAATTCTTTTGAAGGATTAATTACTTTAAAAGATTTATCTCATGTAATGATAAATGAAAATGGTGATGAGTTAGATACTTCTTATAATAATATATGTAGTGTATTAGAAGGTGAAGAAGTATTAAAATGTAGTGACGAAATAAAAGGTAAATTAATTGTTGCAGCTTATAGAAGTACTACTTTTATGAATAATGTTAATCTTGATAGTAATGACATTTTAATAGTAGGTGATAGACATAGTGTTATAGAATATGCTGTAACTTCACATGTTAAACTAATAATACTTACTAATGGATCTTATATTAAAGATGAACATATAGAGATTGCTAGAAATAATGGAGTTAATATAATTAGAACTTCTTATGATACTTATAAGGCTTCTAAACAAATTTCTCTTACTAATTATATTAAAACTATGATTAGGGTTTATAATCCTACTAAGTTTATTGAGACTGACTTTGTTAGTGATGTTGTTGATATAAATAATAAGTTAAAACATACTAATTATCCTGTAGTTGATAAGAATAATAAATGTTTAGGATTACTTAGAATTACTGATTTATCAGATTATAATCCTAAGAGGGTAATACTTGTGGATCACAATGAAAAACTACAAAGTGTAGATGGTATAGAAGAAGCTGAAATATTAGAAATAATAGATCATCATAATTTGGGTAGTATTACTACTAATTATCCAATTAATTTTAGAAATATGGCTGTAGGGTCTACTTGTACAATAGTTTATAATTTATATAAAGAAAGAAATATAGAAATACCTAGGAATATAGCTGGTGCTTTAATTTCTGGTATATTATCTGATACTTTAATATTAAAAAGTCCTACTGCGACTGATAGGGATAGAGAAGCGGTAAATAGTTTATCTAATATAATTAATATTAATTATGAAGAATATGGTATGAATTTATTAAAAGCTGGTACTTCATTAGAAGGTATGAGTCGAGAAGATGTTTTATATAATGATTATAAGTTATATTCTGTTAATGATAAAAACTTTGCAATAGGACAATTCTTTACGATGAATTTTGATTCTATTAGTAGAGAAATAGATGAATATGTTAAGGTATTAGATAAAGTAAGTGAAGCTAATAATTATAGTTTAGTTGCTTTATATGTTACAGATATTATTAAAAATGGTAGTTATGTTATATTTAATACTAAAGGTAAAAATATAATGGAAATTGCATATCAAGATGGAATAGAAGAGGGTTATTTCATAAGAGGTTGTGTATCACGTAAGAAACACGTTGTGCCTCAAATTATGAGTATACTTGAAAATTAGGAGGAAATATGGAAAATATAGTAGGATGGTTACTTTCATTATTAAGTGGACTTAATGGATTTAGATTTGGTAGAGAAATTGCAGTGTTTTTAATATCACTTATGCCTATACTTGAACTTAGGGGTGGATTACTTGCTGCTAGTATTTTGGGACTATCTCCATTAAAAAGTTATATTATATGTATAATAGGTAATATTATTCCAGTACCATTTATATTATGGTTAATTACTTGGATACTTGATTTAATGAGAAAAAGTAAACATTTTAAAGGAATAGCAAAATGGTTAGATAAAAAGGTAGATAAACATAAAGGCGGAATTGAAAAGTATGGATTCTGGGGATTAGTACTTTTTGTAGGTATTCCTTTACCTGGAACTGGAGCTTGGACAGGATGCTTAATTGCTGCTTGTTTAGAAATGGATAGAAAAAAAGCATTTTTGGCTGCTATGATAGGTATAATTATGGCTAGTTTAATAATGATGGCTATATCTTTTGGATTACTTAAATTTATAATAGGATAAATATCCTATTTTTTTCTTTTCTTGTCATAAAAAATATAATATAATAATATTAGATAATAGGTGATAATATGTATAATGTAATGTATTTATTCTTAATATTTTTTATTTATTCAGTAATAGGTTTTATTATTGAGATTACTTCTTGCTTTATATTTACTAAAAAGTTTACGATGTCGCGTGGATATTTATTAGGACCATATATTCCAGTATTTGGATTTGGGGCTTTATTGATGGTTAGTTTTTTAGGTAAATATAGAGATGATGTTATAACTCTTTTTGTACTTAGTGCTGTGCTATGTAGTGTTGTTGAATATTTTGTTAGTTTATTGATGGAAATAATATTTAAATTAAGATGGTGGGATTATTCTAAAGATAAGTTTAATATTAATGGTAGAATATGCCTTAGAAATGGTTTATTATTTGGAATTGGCGGAGTATTAATAGTTAGATATTTTCATCCTATACTTATAAATTCTTTAAATTATTTTAGTGAGACTACTATTATTATAATAGGATGGATACTTGCTTCTATAATAATAATTGATACTATTATTTCTACATTTACTATATCTAAATTAAAAATAGACACAACTAAATATTTAAATCAAGATGCTACTAGTGTAGTTAAAGAACAAGTTGCAGCATCTTTAAGTAAATATAGAATATTCTATAAGAGAATTTTAAGGGCTTATCCACATATTAATTTTAATGCTAATATTATTAAATTAAGGGAATTTATGGATGAACAAATGAGTAAAACTTTAAGATTAGTTAAAATAAAAGATAAGGATAAATAGGTGGTTATATGGATTTTAATTATAATTATAAAATTGATTTAGATAAAAATATATTTAGAGGGTATGATATTAGAGGAGTATATCCAGAAAACTTAGATGAAGATACTGCTTATACTATTGGATTAGGTTTTGGTACTCATATTCAAAAATTAGGATTTAAAAAGTGTGTTGTAGGACATGATAATAGACTTTCTTCTCCCTCTTTATATCTCGCTTTAATTAAGGGGATTATTAGTACAGGGTGTGATGTAGTGGCACTTGATTTATGTACTACGCCAATGTATTATTACGCATGTATAAAATTAGGAATACCTAGTGGTGTTATGGTTACAGCTAGTCATAATCCTAAAGATGATAATGGATTTAAATTTGCTTTTGATGAGAAAGGAAATTGTAAAGGACAAGAAATACAAGACTTTTATAATGAATTAAAAGAAGCTAAGTTTTATAAAGGAATAGGTAATATAGAAAAAGTAAACATATTACCTGATTATATTGAACTATATAGAAATAATCTAACTTTTGGTCCTAGAAGATTAAAAGTAGTAGTTGATCCAGCTAATGGGGCTACAGCTAATTTTGCAAGAGAAATATATTCGTTATATCCAATGGATTTAATTATGATTAATGAATTAAGTGATGGAACATTTCCTAATCATCATCCTGATCCTTGTATTGAAGATAATTTATCTCAATTAAAAAATAAGGTGTTAGAAGTGGGAGCTGACGTCGGAATTAGTTTTGATGGGGATGGTGATAGATTAGGTGTTATTACTAATACTGGTAAATTTATTCCTACTGATATTTATATGATTATAATTATTAGAGATATAATAAATAAAGTTAGTAATAAAACATTTTTATATGATGTTAAGTGTTCTAAGAGTTTAAGTGATGAAATAGAAAAATTAGGTGGAAAAGGCATTTGTTATCGTACAGGTAATTCTTATACTAAAGCTAAGGTAAGAGAAGATAATTTACCTTTTGGAGGAGAATTATCAGGCCATGTTTATTTCAATGATAGATGGCCTGGATTTGATAGCGGAATGTATGCTGGACTTAGATTACTTGAAATACTTTCTAATACAGATAAGTCTGTTGAAGAGTTATTAAGTGGTATTAATACTTATTATTCAGAAGAAGAAGAAAAATATCATTCTGATGATAATATAAAGTTTAGTGTAGTAGATAAGATAAAAGAATATGTTATAAGTAAAGGATATTCTTATACTGATATTGATGGAGTTAGAGTAAGTTTTCCTGATGGATGGGCTTTGGTAAGATGCTCTAATACTGGTCCTAATATTACAGCTAGATTTGAAGCTACAAGTAGAGAAAGATTAAAAGAAATTCAAGATGAATTTAGAGGTGTTATAAATGAATACAACAAATAAAAAAGCATATGTATATAAGATGAGATTAATTCCTGCTAATATATTAAGTATTGTAATACTTATATTAGTTGCAATGTTAGCTTGGTTTTTTAAAGTAGAATTATGGAATAATAAAATGAATTATTTTATAGTATTTATTCTAATAATTTTATATTTAATGTTACATGAGTTACTTCATGGAATAGGCTATTTCTTAGGAGGTACTAAACGTAAGTATATTACTTATGGAATAGAACTTGAAAAGGGTATATTTTATGCGATGGCATACAGTAAATTAACTAAGAAGAATATACTTATATCTCTTCAAATGCCATTTATGGTAATAGGTGTAATTACGTTTATAATTGGTGTTATATTTAATATTCCATTATTAGTACTTTTATCTATAGTTAATATAAGTGGTGCTTCAATGGATTTAGCTATGTTTATTTATTTCTTAAGATTACCTAAAGATTTTACATATACTGAAAGCGGTAATCCTGATGAATTTGTGATTATATCTAGTAAGGATTTAACTAAGAAGAAGAGTATATTCTTAAAAATAGTAGAGGTTAAAGATTATAAAGAAAAGGATTTTGAATTTAAAAATCTTAAGAAGATTAAATGTACTAAGACTTCAATTATAGTATTAATATTATTCTTATTATTAGGATTAATTACAACTATATTAAAATATGTGTAAAGTTATTGTTTCTATATAGAAACAATTCTTTTTTTTTGATATATTTATATAGTCTAAGGTGGTTTTTATGGCAATTAGTGATGTTGAATTTAAAAAAGAAGTTAAGATACTTGATAAGGTTAATAAGTTATTTGATGAGACTTATAATAATCTAGCAAGTGATGTTAAAGTTGGGGAAGAAGACTTAATAGAATTTAAAAAAATGATGTGGTCTGATTCTAATAGTTTTGATGAAGGAGAAATGACTCAAGTTAAAGCGGCTACTGCACTTGAGGCTGATAAGTTTTTCAGAAAACAAGATTATTTGAGAAGACTTAAAATGATTAAAGATAAGCCTTATTTTGCATCCATTGTTTTTAAGGATTCAAGCGATAATTCAATATATAATATTTATATGTCTTTGACTTATTTAAAAGATAAGAATGAAAATAATATATTATATGACTGGAGAAGTCCAATATGTAGTTTGTTTTATGATTATGAAACTGGTCCTTGTAGCTATAGTGCACCAGGAGGAGTATATAGTGGTGAATTAAAAAGAAAAAGACAATATAAAATAGAAAAAAGAAAATTAGTTGGAGTATTTGATAATTCATTAAATATAGATGATGAAGTATTGCAAGAAGTACTTGCTACTGAGAGTAGTGACAGAATGAAGAATGTAGTTAATACTATTCAGCAAGAACAAAATAAAGTTATTAGAAATTTGGAAGATAATAACTTAATAGTTCAAGGTATTGCTGGTAGTGGGAAGACTACAGTGGCACTTCATAGAATTGCTTTTCTTTTATATCGATTGGATAATTTGAATAGTAAAAATGTACTTATATTTTCTCCTAATAATATATTTACTGATTATATAAGTGAAGTATTACCTTCATTAGGGGAAGCTAATACGTTGCAAACTACTTTTGCGGATTATTTAGAAAACTTTATTACGGAATATAAACATGTAGAAGATTTTACAGATTTTGTTTCTAGATACTATTCTTATAAAGAAACATATCCAGAACTTGTTGAATATAAACAAAGTGATAGAATAATAGATGATTTAGATGCATTTATAGAGAATTTTATAGATAATTGTAAGTTTACTTCATCTTTTAATGAAACAGAAAAAAACTATGTAGATATGGCTGATTTAAATAGTATGTTACATGATAAGTATGATAGATTACCTTTATTTGAAAGAATGGAAGAAATTAGTGATAAATTAAGTTCTAATAATTATAAAGGTAGTTCTAAAAAGAAAGCAACATACTTGAAATTGATGTATGAAAATTGTAATTTTAAACATGATTTAAAATCTATTATGAAAGAATTTTATATGTCTGAATTTTGTAGATTTAAATTAGATGAGAAAACTATAAGTAGTTTTATTGATAGTGATGAGATTAATTATGAAGATGCATTAGTGTTTGCTTATTTAAAAGGCAGACTTGAAGGATTTATTTATGATGGTAATATAAGACAAGTGGTTATTGATGAAGCACAAGATTATAATAGACTTCAATATATTATTATTAATGAAATATTTAAAAAAGCTGATTTTACTATACTGGGAGATATTAATCAAAATATTAATCCCTATTATCATTATGATTCATTAGAAGAACTTTCTAATTTATTTAGTGGAGATACTAAATATATAGAGTTATTAAAGACTTATAGATCTTCTCCTGAGATAATTAATTATACTAATAAGATACTTAATTTAAACCATGTTAATGCAATTAGAAAAACAATGAATAAACCGGTTATTATTAGAAAAGGAGTAGAAGATATACAAAACAGTTTAATTAACGATATCAATAAATTAAAAGGTGAATATAAAAGCGTTGCTTTAATTACTAAAGATATGAAGGAAGCAGAAACTTTGTATGAATTAATAAAAGATAAAATAGATATTAGTTTAGTAGATCATAATACTAAGAGTTTTCATAAGGATTTAGTTATTATGCCAGCATATGTTTCTAAGGGATTAGAGTTTGATAGTGTAGTAGTTTATAATAATAGAGATAATTCATATAAAGCGAATGAAAGAAATCTTTTATATGTAGCTTGTACTAGAGCTCAACATGAATTATATATATATAATTAAAAAAATACTTGAATTATAATAAATGTTGTGTTAGTATATTCTCTACTAAATGGAGGATATTATGGCAAGAAATAGAAAAAAGAATAAAGATTGGAATCCTGATACAAGCGTACAAGAATTTTTCAATCAAACAAAAGAACATTTTACAGAAGTAGAATTTGATATTATTGAGGAAGGATATGAATGTCTTAGACAAGTAGTAGCACCAAGTATGTATAGTGAAATTGCTATGGTTTTAGAAACTGTAGTATTAGCTAGAAGAAAGAGTAAAAAAGATAAAATTATTACACTTAATGAGATAATTAATGAAGCACTTAATGATTCATTAATAGCTTGTGTATTAGCTAATTCTTCAACAGAACGTATAAGAGAATTAAAAGGTGCTGATGCAATTTATGTTGCAGAAGATAATGAAGAAATAGTTGAAGCTACTAACAAGCAATTTGTTAAAAAAACAAATATTAATAAGTAAGATAATGTCTTACTTTTTTTATTTGATATAAAGTAGTAATTATTATATTTAAAGATATAGATATAATTAGAGAATATATTCCTATTTTAAAATATGAGAATATTATTAAAGATATAGTTCTAGTTATAGTACCTATAAGAGTAGATATTAAATTAATTTTACTTTTACCTAAAGCATCTAATGTAGTAGATAGTGGTGCTTGAATATATTGGAGTAGGCATACTGGAGCTAATACTTTTATATAATTAAATCCTAGATTTGTATGATAGATTAATTTTAATAATAAATCTCCTTTAAAAAATAATATTATTGTTACAGGAATAGCAATTGATAGAGAAAGAAGTATTATATAAGATACTTTCTTTTTTATACTTTTTATATTGCGTTCTACATATTCTTTTGAGATTACAGGAAGTAAACTTTGAGATAAGGCTAATGTAAAGAAAGATGGTAATAATATTAATGGTATGACATAACCTGATATTACTCCATATTCAGTAGTTATATAGTTATTAGAATAATTAATTAATAATATATTAGTTAATATAATAGGTTCTAAGAAAAAACCAATACTTCCTATTAATCTACTTGTAGTATTAGGTATACAAATATTTAAAGTATCTTTTATATATGATTTATTTGGTTTTAAATCTTCTTTTGTTATATGTATGTTTTTTGGTAAGAAAATTATTAATATTAAAGTAGAGGTTATTTCACTAATAATATTAATTAATATTAAAAAACATACTATATATTTTAATCCCAATGGTTTTACTAGGGGTATTCCTACTACTATTATTATTAATCTTACTAAGTCTTCAATTATATTAGATAAAACATGAGGAAACATTTTTTGTTTACCAAAAAAATAACTTCTACAAATACTAGATATTGAGGTAAATGGTATTACTAAAGCCATTGATAATATACTTATATATAAATCTTCATTATGAAGCAGTTTATTACTTATTAGGGGAGATATTATTACTATTGTAATAATTAGTAATATATTAATAATTATCAATACTGGTAGTATTGAAAAAAGAAGGCGTTTTGTATTTCTTTTTTCTTCTCCAATTAATTTAGATAAAGCTAATGGAAATCCAAAACTACTTAGGCTTATTAATAAAGTAAAAGTTGGTAGAATTAGCATATACATTCCTAATCCTGTGGTACCTATTAATCTAGCCATAACTATCTTAATAATCATACCTAATACTTTGGTAAGTAGACCTCCAATTAACAAAATAATTGTTGATTTTATAAATTTATTTTTCATATTAAATTTTATTAAAAAATACTATACATTATAACTTAAAATATGTTATATTGATTTTGGTAAGAGTATTGTCCTTTTGGATAAATCGAACATATATAAAAGTTTGTAAAAAAAGTTGTCAATTAGTAAATAAAGTTATAGTTTTTATAATTCTAAATTTATTAGTTATGGTAAACTATAATGGAGGTGTACAAAATGGATATAGTAGAATTTTTAACATCAAAAGAAATTATTGTTGTCTATATCGTTGCAGCAGTAGCGTGTCTTTTATGTTTCATAATTTATTTAGTAGAAAAACACAATGATAGAGGGAGAAAAAGACATAATACTAAAGAGTTAAATAAATTAGTTGAACAAATAAAAGAAGAAGTAGAAATTACTCCAGAAGAAGAGGTAACTGAACCAGTATTACAAGTTATTGAAGAGCCTACAGTAGTAGATAAGACTTATGAAGTGACTTCTTTAAATGAGGAAGATATAAAGAAAATAGTACAAGAAATTAGTACTGAGGTAAAACAAGAAATAAAATCTGAAGCAATCAAACAAGAAGTAATAGAAAATGATGCTATTGAATTATTAGATGAAGAGTTGGAATATACATCAATTGAACCTGATATTAGTGATGCTAAAGAAGAATTACATAAAATTGCAGAAGAATTAAAAATAAATGAAGAAAAAGTAGAAAATGTAGTAGAAAATAGTGCTTTAACTGATTATGAGTTAGAACAAGAAGAAACTGCTATTATTAGTTTAGAAGAATTAGTTAAAAAGAGTAAAGAAATGTATGAAGCTAATGAACTTACTCAATATAAAGATGAAGGAAATGAACCTATTAGTATAAGTGAATTAGAAGTAATTTCAGGTAGAGAAGCAGAACCTATTACTTCTCCATTTGAAATATCTACTGTAGTTGGTGATGAGGAAGAAAAAGTTGTATTAGACGATTTTAATACTATTCAAACTAATGTAGAAAAAGAAGTTAAAAAATTTAAAAGCAGTCCAATTATTTCTCCAGTATATGGTATAGAAAAAGAAGTAGTTGAATCTAGTGATACTTTAGAATTAGAAAATACTGCTAATTATGATAAACTAGATCAAGAAATTAAAAAGACTAATGAATTTTTAATGACTTTAAAAGAATTACAAAGTAAATTAGATTAAGTGACTAAGTCACTTTTTTTATTTGTATTATATATTTATTTATGATATAATTTATAAGCGATTGGAGGTATATCTATGAAGTCTGTTGGAGTACTTAGTTTAGGATGTAAGGTTAATACTTATGAATCTGAATATGTAATTAATGAACTAAAAAGTGCAGGTTATGAGATTAAGAATTTTGATGATATTTGTGATGTATATATCATTAATACTTGTACTGTTACTAATAATAGTGATAGTAAATCAAAGAAGATGATAAGACAAGCTATTAAGCGAAATCCTAATGCTTGTGTTGTAGCTATGGGATGTTTTATTGCGGCTAATCCTGATATACAAATAGACGGATTAGATATAATACTTGGTAATAAAGATAAAAGTAAAATAGTAGAATTACTTGATGAATATTTTAAAAATAAGAATGAATTAAGATTACAATATACAGGAAGATTAAAAGAATTTGAAGATATGTATATTTCTAATTTTCCTGGTAGAACTAGGGCTTTTGTTAAAATACAAGATGGTTGTGATAACTTCTGTACTTATTGTATTATTCCTTTTGTTAGAGGAAAATGTAGAAGTAAAGATGAGAGTAAGGTTATAGATGAGGTCAAATCTCTTGTAAGAAATGGTTATAAAGAAGTTGTTTTAACGGGAATTCACACTGGAAGTTATGGAGTGGATCTTGACACAGATTTTGCTGATTTACTTGATAAATTAGTTAAAATAGATGGATTATTACGACTTAGAATATCTTCTATTGAGACAACTGAATTAAATGATAAAGTATTAAATGTACTAAAAAATAGTAAAGTATTAGTAGATCACTTGCATATACCTATACAAGCTGGATCTAATGAAATTTTAAAGGCTATGAATAGAAAATATGATTTAGATTATTTTTTTAATAAGATTAATGAAATTAGATCTATTAGACCTGATATAGCTATTAGTACTGATGTTATTGTAGGGTTTCCTGGTGAAACAGAAGAATTATTTAATACTACAATAGATACATGTAAAAAACTAGAATTTTCTAAATTACATGTATTCCCATATAGTGAAAGACGTGGTACTGCATCAAGTAGAATGGATGGTAAAATAGATGAACATGAGAAAAAAGAAAGAAGTAGAAGATTAATTGAAGTGTCTCATGAATTAGAAATGAACTATATGAAAAAATTTATTAATAAAGAAGTAGACGTATTAGTAGAAGAATTTAAAGATGGGTATAGTTATGGTCATACAGGTAATTATTTACATGTTAAAATTAATAAAGAATTACCTCATAATGAAATAGTAAAAGTAACTATTAAGAGTGTAGAATATCCATATTGTATAGGAGTATAAAATACTCCTTTTTTATTGTTATTATGATATAATATTTATAGACAGGGTGATAATATGGCCTATATAAAAGGAAATTATTCTAGAAGTATTTATGAAAATAATACCGGTTATGTTATCGGTATTTTTAAGGTTAGCGATACTGATTCAGAATTACTTTCAGATTATATAGGAAGAAGCATTACTTTTACTGGTTATTTTCACGAATTAAATAATATGGATACTTATATATTTTATGGTGAAAAAATTAATCATGAGAAGTACGGAGAACAATTTAGAGTAGATAGTTATGAAAGAGTAAAACCTGAAGAAAAGGATTCTATAATAGAATTTCTTACTAGTGGGTTATTTAAGGGTATTGGTGAAAAGAAAGCTAAATCTATAGTAGATGTATTAGGTAAAGATACATTAAAAGTAATATTAGAAAATCCTAGTAATTTATTATTAATTCCTAAAATAACAGAGAAAGATATAAATATACTTCATAATAAGCTAAAAGAATATGAATCCAGTTATGAAACAATTATGTATTTAAGTGATTTAGGATTTAATACTAGAGATTCTATGTTAATTTATAATACTTATAAGAGTAAAACTAAATCTATTATAGAAGAAGATATTTATAGATTAATTTTAGATATAAATGATATTACTTTTAAAAAGATTGATTTAATTGCTTTAAATAGTGGAGTAGAAAAAGATTCTATAAATAGAATAAAGGCTTCTATTATTTATATTATGAATGAAATCAGTAATACTTATGGACATTCTTATTATAGTTATTTAGAATTATTGAATTTAATTCCTAGAGTATTAGGTATTAGTATCATAGAAGATAGTTTTATATATGCTTTAAATGAGTTAGTTAAAGATTCTAGAATAGTTATTGTAGATGATAGGTATTATTTAAAAGATATGTATGAAGCTGAAACGTTTATTGTTAAAAGATTTAGAATGTTAAATTCTAAAGAAAATAAGCCTATAAAGAAATTGAAAGATAATTTATCTGATTTAGAGAAATTCTTTAATATTAAATATAATGAAGTACAATTAGAAGCAATAAAAAAGGCAATAGAAAAGGACTTTCTTATTATTACAGGGGGTCCTGGAACAGGTAAAACTACTATTATAAAAGCAATATTAGAGTTATATAGATTAATTAATAAATTAAGTTATGAAAAGTTAAATGAAAAGATTGCTTTACTTGCACCTACTGGAAGAGCAGCTAAAAGAATGAGTGAACAGGCTATGTTTCCAGCTAGTACTATTCATAGATTTTTAAAATGGCAAAAGGAGCAAAATAGATTTCAAATTAATGAATATAATAAAAGCAATGTAGAATTTGTTATTATAGATGAAGCTAGTATGATAGATACTTATTTAATGAATAGTTTATTAAAGGGATTAAGTGCTAATTGTAAGATAATAATAGTGGGTGATGATCATCAATTACCTTCTGTAGGGCCTGGTGATGTATTACATGATTTAATAGAATCTAATATGCTAGAAGTAGTTAAATTAAGGGATGAATATCGTCAAGATGAGGGAAGTAATATAATTACTCTTGCATATGACATTAGAAATAAGACTATTAATGAAAATATATTTAATATAAAAGAAGATCTTACTTTTATTAAGTGTTTGGATGGTGACGTAATCACTAATATTATTGATATATATAATACATATAAAGATTTAGATTATCATGAATTACAAATATTAGTTCCTATGTATAAAGGACTTAATGGTATAGATATTATTAATGAAAAAATACAGGATTTATTTAATAAAAAATCTAGTAATAAAAAAGAAATTAAAGTAGGTGAAGTTACTTTTAGAGAAGGCGATAAAGTGATTCAACTTACTAATATGCCTGATGAAAATGTATATAATGGTGATATAGGTATTATACATGAAATAATTAATTCTAAGAAAAAGGAAATACATATAGAATATGACTCTAATATAGTAAAATATACACCTAGTAATTTTAATAATTTTAGATTGGCTTATTCTATTAGTATACATAAATCACAAGGAAGTGAATTTGATGTAGTAATTATTCCAATAGTTAAAGGATATAATAAAATGCTATATCAAAAACTTATTTATACAGCAGTTACTAGATGCAAAAGTAAATTATATTTAGTAGGTGATATTAATGCTTTGAAATATGCATCTATTAATGACAGGGATGATAATAGAAGAACTACTATTAAAGATTATTTAATTAATGGTATAAAATAGGAAAAATTTTTCATAATAACAGTAGAGGTGATATTATGAAAATGTCTGTTATGATGGCATTTGTTGGTGGAATGGTTGCTGCTGGAGCCCTTTATTTTATAAAAAATCCAGATAAATTTAAACAAATAAAAGATATGGAAGTAGATGCCATGAATAAGATGAATAATATGTTAGAAGAGAATAAATAAAATTATTCTCTTTTTTGTATAAAATGTCGAAATATGGAGAAATTAATATTGAGGTGTTATTATGAAGAAAATTATTCTTCTTTTAATGTTATTTATATTTCCATTTAATGTATTAGCTTATTCTAATAGAGTTATAGTAGGTGGAGAAACTATTGGAATAGAAGTGCATTCTAATGGAGTATATGTAGTTGGATTTTATCCTGTTAATGGTAAAAATATTGCAGAAGATGCTGGTTTTTTAGTAGGGGATATTATAAAAAAAATAAACAATATTGATATTTCTAATATTAATGGATTAAATAGTATTATTAATAAAGAATCATTATATAAGTTTAGTATATTAAGAGGTTGGGAAGAGGTAATTATACCTATTAAATTGGAAATGGAAGATAATATTTTAAAGACAGGATTATATGTTAAGGATACAATTAATGGAATAGGTACATTATCTTATATAGATCCTGAAACTAAAGTATTTGGTTCTTTAGGACATGAAATATTAGAGAGTAAAAGTTATTCTAAATTTGAAATTAGTGATGGAAGTATTTATTCATCAGTTGTTTCTAATATAAAGAAAAGTGTTAATGGTAATACTGGTGAAAAAAAAGCGAATATAGATAAAGGTAATGAGATTGGTTCAATAGAAATAAATGAGATTAATGGTATATATGGTAAGTATAATGATGAATTTTCTGATAGAGATTTATTAGAAGTAGGAACTATTTCAGATATTCATAAAGGTTCTGCTTATATTAAAACAGTAGTAGATAAAACAACTATAAATAATTATTCTATAGATATAATTAATATAGATGAAGATAATTCTACTAAGAATATTTTATTTGAAATAACTGATAAAAAATTACTTAGTAAGACAGGAGGTATTGTTCAGGGAATGAGTGGGTCTCCTATTATTCAAGATAATAAAATAATAGGGGTTGTTAACTATGTAATAGTTGATAATACTAAGAGAGGATATGGTATATTTATAACTAAAATGTTAGAAGAAGGAGATAAGATAGTATCTTAGCTCTTTTTTATTGTTTTTATTTTTATTTGTGATAAAATATTATTAGAGTAGGAGTGGTTAGATGTATATTGATTTAATTGTTTTAATAATTTTATGTATTATTGTTTTAATGTTTTTTAAGAGATTTTCATCATTTGTATTCTTAATGGCTATAGTAGAGATTACTCTAAGAATACTTACTTTTGTTAAGAATAATATAGGATTAAAGGATTTAAGTAGAGTAATAGGAAAATATTTGCCTGAAAATATGTTTGCAATTATTAATAGATATACTGAAAATGGAAGTATATTTAATATAATACTTAAATGGGCTTTTGTAATTATAATGACATTCTTCTTAGTATATATAATTAAAATATTTATTAAGAAAAAGAAAATATAAAACGACAAATAAGTCGTTTTTTTAATTTTATAATTTTCTTGGTGATAGGATGAATGTATATTATGAAGAAGTATTTATATTAAATTATTTATTAGATTTTATGATACTTTATGGTACTAAGAGAATATTAAAAAGAAATAATAAAATGATTAGAGTTATTATTGGTAGTTTAATTGGAAGTTTTACTACCTTTTTATTATTTATAGACATCAGTAATTCTATTTTACTTATCATGAAAATAGTTACTAGTATTTTATTGATTATAATTACTTTTGGATTTAAAAATATAATTAAAAATATTATTTATTTTTATTTAATTAGTATTGTTTTGGGTGGATTTTGTTATTTATTTGAAATAAATAATAAATTTTTCTTAATACTTAGTAGTTTTGTAGTTATTGGTATTTTGATAAGGGAATTTTTATCTTATAAAGAAATTTATTCTAATAAATATTTAGTTACTATTATTATTAATAAGAAGAAATATAATTTGGAAGGATTTATTGATACTGGTAATAGATTAGTAGATCCTATTAGTAAGAAAAATGTGGTATTAGTAAATTTAAACATTAATAGTAATAATATTATTTATGTACCTTATAAAGCATTAAATACTAATGGAGTTATTAAATGTATTAAACCTGATAAATTATTTATTAATAAAAAAGAAATTAATAATTGTTTAATCGGTATTAGTAATCATAAATTCAATTTAGATGAGAATTGTATATTACCAAATAAATTAAAGGAGGAATTATGTTAAAAATTATTAAATTTTTTAAAAGATTATTTTTTAAAGTTTGTAGTTGCTTTTATGTAGGAGCAACTGATATACTTCCTGAACCATTAAGTAAGGAAGAAGAAGATTATTATGTGGAATTGAAAGAAAAAGGGGATTTAAATGCTAAAGATAAACTAATTGAACATAATCTAAGATTGGTAGTGTTTTTAGCTAAAAAATATGAAAATACTGGAGTTGATTTGGAAGATTTGGTTAGTATTGGTTCTATTGGATTAATTAAAGGAATTAATACTTTTTCAAGTAATAAAAATATAAAATTGGCTACTTATGCATCTAGATGTATTGATAATGAAATATTAATGTATTTAAGGAAGAATAAGAAAATAAAAAGCGAGGTTAGTATTGATCAAGCTTTATCATTAGACTCTGATGGTAATGAATTACACTTGGAAGATATAATTGGAACACCTAAAGATGAAATAACTAAGTCAATTGAAAAGGAAGATGATAAAGAATTAATGATAAGAGAAATATTAAGTCTAAAGCCTAGAGATAGAGAAAT